>CAYPDM010000028.1:0-20347 GCA_964409485.1 uncultured Dehalococcoidaceae bacterium
ATGCACGTGAAATTCGAGACGCAGCGGGAGACCAAGAAGGGCACCGTGCAGGAAACGCTGGATATCACCATATCCGACGAACTGGGTATCAGGAACTACGAAATGTTCAGCGGCGGCGAGGCCTTCCGTATCAACTTTGCCATCCGCATCGGCCTATCGCGACTGCTCGCCAAGCGGGCCGGGGCGCCGCTGCCTACCCTGATTATCGACGAGGGTTTCGGCACGCAGGACAATACCGGCATGGAAAAGCTGCAGGAAGCAATCAAGTCCATACAGGACGATTTCGAGAAAATACTGGTCATCACCCACATGGACGAGCTGAAAGACGCCTTCCCGACGCGCATCGATGTTACCAAGACGGCGGAAGGCTCCATGATTTCTGTCAATTAGCCATTTAGAGTCCCAGCTGCGGGGCAATTCCCTTCATGGCTTCCAGGCCGATGGAGATGAACTCGTCGAGTTCAAGGTCGATATCGGCGCACCGGGCAATTTGCTCACGTTTGGCGCCGGCGGCGAAACTTTTTTCTTTAAATCTCTTTCGCACCGATTTTGCTTCGAGGCTATCTATCTTCTTGTCGGGTCGCACCAGCACCGCGGCTGTAATCAGGCCGGTGAGGGGGTCGGAGCAGAAAAGCGCCTTCTCCATGGGGGTTTCCGGAAGGACTCCGTGGGTCTCGTTGTGGCAGAGGATAGCGTTGGCAATCGCTTCGCTGGCTCCCATGTCCCGGGCAAGGTCGGCCCCCAGCTTGCTGTGACTGCCCATGTCGCCTTCGGTAAGCTCGACGTCGATATCGTGGAGCAGCCCGGCCAGTCCCCACTCCTCTTCATCCTCGCTCATACGCCTGGCCAGGGAGCGCATGATGGCTTCTGTGGCCAGCATATGTTTTATCAGGTTTTCGCTCTCCACGCTGGCCCGAATGGACTCTATAGCTTCCTGCCGATTCATCTACCTCTCCTATTTCGTAATATACAACAGGGGGGCGCAACAATCAACCGCTGACAGGACACCGGCCTTTTTTAAAGGGAAACAATTCAGTGTGGATGGTGGAGGAGCAGGATTGAATTGTTTTTAGAGTTATGTTGTTTGCAATTGCGGCAATTGCAAACGGGGGGATATTCGGGCGCGAAAACAGCGACACGGGAGGGTTGACTTTTAACTGGGTGAATTGTTTTGGGTACTTTATTACTTTTTCTCGTCCTTGATATACTGGCCGCCGGGGACAGTGGTGAAGTGGAAGATAGGGCGGTCCACTCTCTTTAATATCAGGGGGCAGTGCTTCATGCCAGCGGGGACGAAAAGCATGGCAGACCGGGTGATGATGTGCTTCTCATCTTCCAGCCAGATTTCTATTTCCCCGCCGAGGTCGTAGGGATTCCGGGGGTCGCTGCCGAAGAAGCCGATAATCTCATCGGTGTCATGTTCGTGTGGAACCTCTTCCAGCGTGGCGGCGGACTTGAGGTACCAGGCGGTGTTCATATGGAAGGCGCCCGGCACTACGTTTTCGTCCATCCAGAGGATACGTGTGGCGTATTTAGAATACTCGGCGGCTATTTTCTGTTTTTCTTCCGGGATTTTGAGTTCCGTAACGATGTATTTGCCGTATTTAGATTCGGTCATTTTACATAATCTCCCTATTTAAACATTCCCATGATATTCCGGGGGAGCTTGCCTTTTGCCCCCATCTTCATGAGCTTCTGCATCTGGGCGAACTGGTTGAGGAGCTGATTGACATCGTGGGTGCGGGTGCCGCTGCCGTTGGCGATGCGGCGTCGGCGGCTGCCCCCGATGATAGAAGGGTTCTGCCTCTCCCGAGGGGTCATCGAAAGCACGATTGCCTCCACTTTTTTAAGCTGCGCTTCCTGGGCGCCGTCGGGAAGCTGATTCGCTATTTTGGACATGCCGGGAAGCATATCGGCAAGCTGGGCTATCGGCCCCATTTTCTTGATGGCTTTAAGCTGTTCCAGAAAGTCCTCCAGGTTGAAACTGGCTGTCTTGACTTTCTTCTGAAGCTCCAGCGCCTTCTTCTCGTCGAGGGTCTTTTCCGCCTTCTCGATGAACGTGAGGACATCCCCCATTCCCAGGATACGGGAGGCCAGCCTGTCGGGATAATAGGGCTCGAAGGCGTCCGCCTTTTCCCCGATGCCGATGAACTTTATGGGCACGCCGCTTACCCAGCGGATGGAAAGCGCCGCCCCGCCCCGGGCGTCCCCGTCCATCTTGGTCAGCACCAGCCCCGTTACATCTACCCTCTTATGAAACTCCTCCGCCACGCGTACGGCGTCCTGCCCGGTCATGGCATCCACGACGAGCAGGACTTCATCGGGTTTCAGTGCCTTTTTAACCTGCTCCAGCTCCGCCATCATCTCGTCGTCGATGTGAAGTCGACCTGCCGTATCGACGATTACACAAGTGGCCGCCAGCTTTTTCGCTTCGGACATGGCGCGAGTGCAGATATCCTTGCTGGACATTTTAGGGTCTTCAGCGTGCACCGGCACATCGAGCTGTTTGCCCAGGGTTGCGAGCTGCTCGATGGCGGCGGGTCGCCGGTTATCCGCGGCCACCAGCAGAGGTTTTTGGCCGTTATGCTTCAGGTGGAGCGCCAGCTTGGCGGCGGTGGTGGTCTTGCCGCTCCCCTGAAGTCCCACCATCATAATTACGGAGGGGGGTTGGGGGGAGTGCTTTAAAAGGCTCCCCTCACCGTCGCCGAGGGTGGCGATAATTTCTTCGTTGACGATTTTGATAATCTGCTGGGCGGGGGTAAGGCTTTCCATGACCTCTTTGCCGATGGAGCGCTCTTTGACGCGTGTAGTGAAATCCTTGACCACCTTGAAGTTGACGTCCGCCTCCAGCAGGGCCAGCCGGACCTGCCGCAGGGCCTCGTCGATATCCTTCTCCGTGAGCTTGCCGCGGTTGCCCAGCAGGCGAAAGACGTTGCCGAGCTTTTCACTAAGGACTTCAAACATGACAGTTATATTTTAGGTGGAGAATAAGGGGGGCGTCAAGGAGGAGTACTTCTCACTCACCCGTAAAAGTACTGATGGACAGAACTAGGTGAAAACCACCAGCCGATTTGATGGTGGATATTTCCAGAATAAGGGTTGGCAGTATTCAAAAAAGAGCAGCCAACGAATATCATCAGAAGTAGGTTAAAGGGGATGGACTAATGCCCCATTATATGAATGAAAAAAGGAGAAATATGCTCTGTGTCGTCCGGCCTAAAGCGTGTAAAAGATGCGGTGGGGACCTTTCACTGGAATGTGATATATACGGCGTCTACATAGAATGTATCCAGTGCGGCGCCACCTGGAATCGTAAAGACGTAACGCTACCGCAGATTCAGAACGCGGTGAGAGTGATTAAAGCCAGGCCGGTTACGACTACCGGGCGCTAGAGCCGGCCCCCGCGGCCGCGGCGGTCTCCAGGGAGGCCCTCCATATTTCGTTCAGTCCGTCCATGTCGAATCCGTATACCTTGTCCAGAGCCCCGTCATATCCGCTGCCGTTTCTAAAGGTATTGAGCAGTTCGAACATCTTTTCCCGTCCGTAATTATCGATGAGATATTCCACCAGCTTGTAGCTCTCGGCGTAAGCCAGCAGGGACTCATCGGTATAAGCGGAAAACGGACTGGCCAGGCTGCGCACCGAGATAAGCGAATTATCGTTCCGGGCTATTGTTAAAGCATTGACGAAGACCGGCTGCAGGTCGCCTTCGGACGTCATGGCCAGTCCTTCATCGAGCCAGGTGGGCAAATCGCTGTATGGATTAAAGGTTACCTGGTGTACTACCAGATGGGTGAGTTCGTGGGCAATCACCCGCTTGCCCCATTCGATATCGAACAGATTAGGCTCGATGCCGATGGCTATAATTCCATAGCGGGTAAAAGCGACGCCGCCCGTCCATTCCTGGGGATAAATCATGGACCCCTGTAAGTCCGCCGAGTTGGCGTAGATATAAAATTTTGCCGGCTTTTCAAGTACAGCGCCGGTATTTTCCGCCAGACGCGATAGAGCTACCTGCGCCGCATCAACCAGCTCTTGCGCAAAAACGTTATCGCCTTTATACCAGTAAAGCGTGACGTCGCCGTCGGTGATGTGCTGCCAGTCGTAGCGGTTGTCGTTTATTTCAATCCTGGAGGTTGCCGTTTTAAATTCTTTCCCGGAGGAATCGGTCACCTGCCACCAGTAGTCCACGCTCGACCCCGGCGGCAGACCGCCGGTCTTTCTCATGTCCCAGACCCACCGGGCCGTAACGGTGGGCGAGGGGGTAAACCAGATATACGCCTCGCTGTAGATGCGGGCATGTTCCAGGCGGGGAACCGTGTAGCATAGCCGGATGTCCGTGACGGGGACATCGCTTTCGGCGGATATGTTAAAGACAATGCTCATGGGGAAATCCACGTCCGCCGAGCTATGCGTCACGGTCGGACCGTCGCCGGCCCGCACCGCGCCGGGAGCGAACAGTCCCGCCAGCAGCAGGACGAGTATAAGTGTTAGAGCGGTCTTCTTAATCATTCTTCCTTGCCCATAGAGTCGCGCAGGTAGGCGTTGATAAAATCGTCAAGGTCGCCGTCCAGCACGGACTCGGTGTTGCCCGTCTCGTATTCGGTGCGGTGGTCCTTCACCATGCGGTAGGGGTGGAGGACGTAACTCCTTATCTGGTTGCCCCAGCCCGCGTCTATTCTCTTCCCCTTGAGCCTGGCCTTTTCCGCTTCTCGTTTTTCCAGTTCCTGCTCCAGGAGCCGCGCCCGGAGAATCTTGAGGGCGAAGTCCTTGTTCATATGCTGGGAACGCTCGCTCTGGCAGGTCACCACGAGACCAGACGGCAGGTGGGTAACCCGCACGGCGCTGCTCGTTTTCTGCATGTGCTGTCCGCCGGGGCCGCTGGAGCGGAAAGTGTCTATTTTAATATCATCGGGGGCGATGTGAAGGTCGATATCTTCCTCGGCCTCGGGCATGACCTCGACGAGGGCGAACGAGGTATGGCGGGCGTGGTCGGCATCGAACGGCGAGAGGCGCACCAAGCGGTGGACGCCGTGTTCCGACTTTAAATAGCCGAAGGCGTATTCGCCGTTTACCGAGATAATCGTGCTTTTGACCCCCGCCTCGTCCCCCGGCGAGGTGTCCAGTATCTCCGTCTGAAAGTTACGTCGCTCGGCCCAGCGCAGGTACATGCGCATCAGCATTTCCGCCCAGTCCTGCGATTCGGTGCCGCCGGCACCGGCATGAATGGCCAGAATGGCGTTCCGGGCATCGTACTCGCCGCCGAGAGCCAGCTTGAACTCCAGCTCGTCCAGTTGAGAGCCGACTTCATCCAGCTCTTTCTCGATTTCCGCCTGTAGAGATTCGTCTTCCCCCGATATCGCCATCAGCTCGGCGATATCGGCCAGCTTTTTCTCCGGCCCCCGCCACTCCTGCACCACCCGGCTCTTTTCCGACAGGAGGCGCATAATGCCCTGGGCGCGCGCCTGGTCGAGCCAGAAATCGGATTTAGCGGACTGCTTTTCAAGGTCGGCAACTTCTTTTTCTTTGCCGGCTATGTCAAAGATGCTCCAGGGCCAGGGAAACTCTGGCCTGTAAATCTTTAAGCTTGTTCTCCAGTTCCTGCATTTTACCTCGCTCTATTATATCAGGTTTTTCACTTTCAAATTCCCGCCGGCGGCCTGGTGGGCCAGCCGCGTCGGCTCCGGCAGGCGGTAGCCCCGGCAGCATTCTAACATAAAGTTAACCGCCGTTGGTAAATCAATCTTATGCCCGATAGATACGTATACGGGCTTCACGCCGGTGCGGGTGCGCACCACCGCTCCGATTAACTCGCCGTTATCTAGGAGTTCGGCATAGCTGCCGCGTTCAATGTCCGGCTCATCGTGGCGGCCGCATAGCCTCGACTTGGCGCAACCGATGGTCGGTATATCCAGGAAAAGCCCCAGGTGGGAGGCGAGGCCGAGTCGACGCGGGTGGGCGATGCCCTGTCCGTCCACCATGAGAAGGTCGGGCGTTGCCGCAAGCTCTTCACAGGCCGCCAGTATCAGCGGCGCCTCCCGGAAGGACAGCAGTCCCGGAATATAGGGCAAATTCAGGCGGTCGGTTATTACCTTTATTTCAACCGGCTCAAGTTCCGGATAGCTTAAAACGACCACCGCCGCCGTGCCGGTCTTCGCCCAGCGGTTGACGGAGATATCCGCGCCCGCTACCATACGCGGGTTGGGAATATCACCGATGCGGGAGACCTCCCCCGCCAGCTCCTTCTGGAGTTTTATGGCTTCCGCCGCGGGCATTTGCCAGTCGTGCCGCCGGAATATTTGCATACTTGATTATAGACGCAGAAGCAGACATGAGGCAACCCGGTTTATCGGATTTTTAGCGCCTGCCATTGACAGCCATATTGTTATAGTGCATAATATTTGACGTATAAGATATTATGAAAAGAAGGCAGGTATAAATTGCTTAGAATCAGACTAAGGCATGTTGGAGCCAAGAAAAAGCCCAGTTACCGGCTGGTAGTTGCCGATGTACGGGCACCCCGGGACGGGGCATTCGTTGATATTATCGGTCACTACGACCCCATGACCGACCCGGAAACGATAGTAATCCAGGAGGATAAAGCACTGCACTGGCTAAGCCAGGGCGCAAAACCGTCAGATACCACTGCCAGACTACTGGGTAAGGCAGGTATTCTGGAAAAGTTCAAACCAGTCAAGGAGAAATCATGAAAGACCTAGTGGAGTACATCGCCAAGTCCATCGTCAATGAACCCGATGCCGTGAAAGTGGATGAGGAAACTAACGAGGAGGGCATAACGCTGAAATTAAGCGTGGCCGATGATGACAAAGGCAGAATCATCGGCAAGCAGGGCCAGATTGCCCAGGCAATGCGCACCCTGCTCCGGGTAAAAGCAGCGAAAGCCGCTACTAGAGTCAGACTCGAAATCATGTAATATTATCCCCGACCACTCTTGCTTTATGTCGGAGACGGAGAGCCAGGGCTCTCCCCCCTTTAACTTGTGCCTCTCAATCACGAGATGCTCATAAGTTCAATAGTATTCTGCGGAAAATGAAGCACAACCAGGATAACCCTCTGCCCGAAGGACAGTTCTATCACGACCAGATTATCGGGCTACAGGTCAGGACCACCCGTGACGAACACATCGGCGAAATTACAGATATTCTCACCGGTAAAAGCAACGATAACTATATCGTCAAAGGCGCCACGGGCGAAATCCTGATACCCGCCATCGAAGATGTCGTGCAATCAATCGACCTTGAACAGGGAATAGTAATCATAGAACCCATGGAGGGACTCCTGGAACTCAATAAAAAGAAACCGCCGAAATTATCCGGCGGCACAGGATAGACCTCACCCTTGAAATTAGTCCGCTCATCCTGAGCTTGTCGAAGGGTGATGCCTTTTCCCTCTAGAATATTCAACAAGTTTGTTCCAATCCCCATTAATTAGAGCTTTTTTCTTTCGGCGTGACCAGCCCTTAATTTGCCTTTCCCTAGTGAAAGCGTCATCTCGTGTTGGAAATTCACTTGAAAATACTAGTGTCACGGGGAGCCGTCTGCATGTATAACTATCGTACGTGCCTTCTTGATGTGTTGCCACCCGTGTTTCTAAATCATCCGTATGGCCGGTATAATAGCTTCCGTCTGAACACTGGAGGATATAGACCCAGAAACTCATTTTACAATACCGCCGCTATGGTTCGACAGGCTCACCATGAGCGGATTTTTAATGTAACTTGAGACTGTGAGTAAAAACTGGTGGTCTGAAGAAGTCACATGATGAATTGATTAACACTCCTTTTTCTGCCCGATTGGTTACAGTTTCCGCCGCCTCTTTATCTTCTCCGCCACTGTTAGCCTGGCTATAGCGCGCCGCAGGGATGCCTCGACCCTGGCCGTATCTATCTCGACCTTTTTCGAAAGTCTCTCCTCCGCCCTCTTCTTGGCCGCCTCGGCGCGGTCAATGTCGATTTCCTCCGCCCTTTCGGCCTGGTCGGCGAGGATAATTACCCGGTCCGGGCGCACCTCCAGAAAGCCGCCGGAGATAGCCAGCGTGTCTTCCTCCCCACCCCTCCTCACTATCAGCTCGCCGGCCTGTAAAATAGTCATCAGGGGGGCGTGGTGGGGCAGTATGCCCAGCTGTCCTTCCATGCCGGGGGCGATGATGGTATCCACGTCCTCGGAATAGACGATACGCTCGGCGGTAACAACATCGAGTTTCAAACTAGACATTTGTCTCGGCTCCCATACTCCTGGCGGCTTCAACAACCTCTTCTATGCCGCCCACCATGTAGAATGCCTGCTCCGGCAGGTCGTCGTATTTACCTTCGAGGATTTCAGCGAAGCCGCGCACGGTATCCTCGACTTTTACATACTTGCCGGGTCGCCCGGTAAAGACTTCCGTGACGAACATGGGCTGCGAGAGGAACCTCTGGATACGCCGCGCCCTGGCCACGGAAAGCTTGTCTTCCTCGCTTAATTCTTCAATACCCAGGATGGCGATGATATCCTGGAGGTCCTGGTAGCGCTGCAATACCCGCTGCACCTCGCGGGCAACTCTGTAATGCTCTTCGCCGACGACAACGGGGTCCAGAATACGAGAGGTGGAGGTCAGCGGGTTGACGGCCGGGTACAGGCCCTGCTCGGCGATTGACCTCTCCAGGGCCACCACGGCGTCGAGGTGCCCGAAAGTCGTCACCACGCCGGGATCGGTATAGTCGTCGGCGGGGACGTAAATGGCCTGGAAGGAGGTAATGGAGCCTTTCTTGGTGGAGGCAATCCTCTCCTGAAGCTCGCCCATCTCCGTGGCCAGCGTGGGCTGGTAGCCCACCGCCGAAGGCATCCTGCCCAGCAGGGCCGATACCTCCATACCGGCTAGGGTATAGCGGTAAATGTTATCAATGAACAGCAGTACGTCCTGCCCCTCTTTATCACGGAAGAACTCCGCCATAGTCAATCCGGTCAGGCCTACCCGCAGTCGCACGCCGGGAGGTTCGTTCATCTGTCCGAAGACCATGACCGTTTTATCCAGGACGCCCGATTCTTTCATTTCATTCCACATGTCGTTGCCCTCGCGGGAGCGCTCGCCGATGCCGGTAAATACGGAAAAACCGCTATGAACCGCAGCGATATTGCGAATAAGCTCCTGGACGATGACTGTTTTACCCACGCCGGCGCCGCCGTAGGCGCCGATTTTACCGCCCTTGGTAAACGGCACAATCAGGTCGATAACCTTGAGGCCCGTCTCCAGCACCTGGGTGCTGGTCTCCTGTTCTTCGAACGTGGGCGCCAGGCGGTGTATCGGCCAGTAATCATCAGCCTTCACCTCGCCGAGGTTATCCAGGGGGGTCCCCATCACGTCGAAGAGCCTGCCCAGGGTAGCCCTGCCCACCGGCACTTTAAGGGCCGCGCCGGTATCCACGACCTCGACGCCGCGCGCCAGGCCGTCGGTCGGTGAAAGAGCCAGGCAGCGCACCCAGTTGTTCCCCAGGTGGTCCTGCACCTCCAGTACGATTTTTTCACCGCCGGTATCAATCTCGATAGCGTTAAAAAGCGCGGGCAGCTCATCGGGCGGAAATTCTACATCCACCACCGTTCCTATCACTTGAGCTACTTTTCCCTTAGCCATAATAACCTCACAAATTATCAGTTTTTATATCTTATTCCAGGGCCACCACTCCTCCGGTAATATCCAGAAGCTCCGTGGTAATGGCCTCCTGGCGTGCTTTATTGTACAGCAGAGTAAGGTCGCCGATAAGTTCGTTGGCGCTATCCGTGGCGCTTCTCATAGCCACCATCCTGGCCGACTGCTCGCTGGCAATCGACTCTAAAATGGCGTGGTAAATCTCCATCTCCACGAAGCGGGGCAGAAGCCCGCCCAGCACCGCCGTGGCGCCGGGTTCATAGATGTAGTCGACGTTCTCCCCCCGGGGAATCACCGCCGGCTCCACGGGGAGCAGTTGCTTCATAACCGGCTTCTGCACCATGGTTGAAATAAAATGGGCATAGGATATGTATACCATATCCACCGCGCCGCTGGAGTAATCATCGATGACGATGTGGGATATCGGCAGCGTGTCCAGGAAAGCGGGCTGGTCGCCTAACTGGATAAATTCGGCGGTCATATCGATGCCGGAACGCGCCGTAAAGTCGCGCCCCTTGCGTCCCACGGCGACAACGCCGGCCGTTTTTTCCTGCTCCAGGATAAACCGGCCCAGCCCGCGGTTCAGGTTGGCGTTGAGACCTCCGCAAAGGCCGCGGTCCGGGGTGATATGCACGATGGCAATCTTCTCTACGGGCCGCCGCTGCAACAGCGGGTGCTGCAAGCCAATATCCGGCAGGGCCGCCAGGTCGGCGATGACCTGCTCTATCTTCTCGGAGTAGGGACGTCCCGCCAGGCCGCGCTCCTGCGCCTTGCGCATCTTGGAGGCGGCAATCATCTCCATGGCGCGGGTAATCTTGGCGATGTTCTGGACACCCCTGATGCGGCGTTTTACTTTACGAATATCAGGCATATATTATTCTACCTTACCCCCTGTATCTCCCTCTCCTATCAAGGAGAGGGAGAGGTTTGGGAAAGAGGGGTTGCGCCCCTCTTAAACTCCCCACTACTTATTGAGTCCTTTTCTTATTTCTTCAAGTGTCTTTTTACATGCCGGCACCATCTGGAAAAATACATCCAGTTTTTCGCAGATGTATTCTTCGCAATAAGCGCAGTTTGTAACGCCTTTTTCCCGCCCGCATTTTCTTATTTCGCAGATGGTGCAATATTCAAATACTCTTCCATTCTCGGAGAAACAACCGTCGCAGTTGATGTCCTCGATTTTAAAGTCATGTTTGTATTCGTTGGCCCATTTTTCGGCGGTATCTTTTCTCATATTATCGTCGTCGTTCTGCGTAGCAATATTTGCCCCGCACTCGTCGCATCTTAATCCGCAGTAAGCAATTATCTTATTCATATCTTCCCCACCTCCTGACTAACTTTGTTAGTCTTTCGCGAACCCCTGTTTGAATTCATCGATGGCTTTTTTAAGAGCCGCTTCGTTCTTCTCATCGAGTTCTTTGGTTGCCGCGACGGTCTTGCCGAAATCGGCATAATTGGTTTCCATGAAGCGGCGGAAGTCCGTTTCGAAGGCGGCTGCCTTATCCAGCGAAATATCATCCATGTAGCCGTTAATCACGGCGTAGAGAATCATGACCTGGTCTTCCAGAGGCACCGGCACGAACTGGGCCTGCTTGAGGACTTCCTGGATACGCTCGCCGCGTTCCAGCTGCGACCGGGTGGCCTTATCAAGCTCGGCGGTGCCGAACTGGGCGAAAGCCGCCACCTCACGGTACTGGCCCATGTCCAGCTTGAGCCGGCCGGCCACCTGTTTCATGGCCGGGGTCTGCGCTTTACTGCCGACGCGGGATACCGAGATGCCCACGTTCAGGGCGGGCTTGATGCCGGCGTTAAACAGGTCCGACTCCAGGTAGAGCTGGCCATCGGTGATGGAAATAACGTTGGTGGGGATATAGGCGGACACGTCGCCGGCCAGTGTTTCGATGATGGGCAGGGCCGTCAGCGAACCGCCGCCGTGTTCTTTATCGTATTTAGCCGCCCGTTCCAGGAGTCGACTATGCAGGTAAAAGACATCGCCCGGGTACGCTTCCCGGCCGGGAGGCCGGCGCAGCAGCAGCGAAAGCTGCCGGTAAGCCCAGGCATGCTTGGAGAGGTCATCGTAAATTATCAGCACGTCCTTACCCTGCTCCATGAACTCCTCGCCCATGGCGCAGCCGGAATAGGGGGCCAGGTACTGCAAAGCGACGGAGTCGGAGGCGCTGGCCGTAACGACGATGGTGTGGTCCATGGCGCCGTACTGGGTGAGTGTCGCCACCACCCGCGCCACCTGGGACACCTTCTGGCCGATAGCCACGTAGATACAAATTAAGTCGCCGCCCTTCTGGTTGACGATGGCATCAAGGGCGATGGCGGTCTTGCCGGTGGAGCGGTCGCCGATGATAAGCTCGCGCTGGCCGCGGCCGATGGGGAACATGCTGTCCACGGACTTGATGCCGGTCTGCACCGGCGTGTCCACCGAGGCGCGCAGCACCACGTTGGGGGCAACCCGCTCGATGGGTCTCATCTTATCCGTCTTGACAGCGCCCTTGCCGTCCACGGGCCTTCCCAGCGGGTCGACGACGCGTCCAATCATGGCGTCGCCTACGGGGACTTCAGCGATGCGCCCGGTGCACTTTACCTCGTCGCCTTCTTTGAGCCCGGTATAATCCCCCAGGACGACCGAAGATACGCTGTCCTCCTCAAGGTTCAGGGCGATGCCGATGATATCGTTGGGAAATTGAAGCAGCTCGTTGTACTTGGCCGAGGCCAGTCCGTGAATCCTGGCGATGCCGTCGCCGACCTCTATCACCGTGCCGACATCCACCATGGTCACGGCCGTGCCGAACTGCTCGATTTGCTGTTTTAATATGGATACTATATCTTCGCCTCTCGTTGTCATGCGAGCTACCTCCTTTGCCGGGCCGCTGTGACGGCCATCCTGATTACCGCTTCCTTTCCATGCCGACGAGCTCTCTCTTTAGAGCCGCCAGCTTACTGCGGGTGCTGCCGTCCAGCAGCTTACCGCCGACCCTGGCGATTATTCCGCCGAGAATTTCCGGGTCGACTTCAGATTTGAGCACGACCTTCGTGCCCAGTAGATTTCCCAGATTCTCTGCCAGCTTATCTTTGTCCTTTTCATCGAGGGGAACGGCGGTGATTACGTCCGCCGACTGTATCCCGCGATACGCGTCCAGCAGACTCCGGTACTCATCTGCAATTTTCCCTATAATGCCGGCGCCGCCCCTGTTTATCAGCATCAGCACCAGGTTCAACGCCAGCGGATTTATGTCCCCGAGGCGTTTTTTCAGCAACTCCGTCTTCTTGTCAATCTTAATTTTGGGGCTGTCCATTGCCGCCAGGAACGTATCATCGCTAATGACGCCGACTATTTTTTGCAGGTCGGTCTGCCACCGTTCCAGTTCATTATTCTCCAGCGCTATTTCGAATACCGCCCGAGCGTAGCGCCGGCCATAAGCTTTTCTGGCCATATTACATTCCTGATTTCCCGACTATTCTTTCTTCTGTGTCGAGCTTTCCTCAAGCACCTTGTCGATAAGCTCTCGGTGCTCATCCTTATCCAGCGATTTTTCAATAACCTTGCCCGCCGCCAGCACCGTTAAATCGGCAAACTCGCGGCGTACCTCGCCGACGGCGTCGTCGCGTTCCCTCTGTATCTCGGCGCGCGCCCGGGTGAGGAGGGTTTCGGCTTCCTTCTTCGCTTCTTCCTGCGCCTTAAGCTTTACATCTTCACCGGCCTTGACCGCCCGGGCTATTCTTTCCTGCCCTTCGCGGCTGGCCTCTTCGAGCTGCTTCTTCAGCTCATCCTCGGCGCGGGCCGATTGTTCCTTGACGGACTCGGCCTGCTCCATGCTTTCTTTGACGCGTTTAGAGCGCTCGTCGAGCATCCGCATAATCGGCTTATAGGCGACAAAGCGCAGGATGACCAGCAGGATAATGAAAGTCACCACCTGCGTCAGCAATGTCGGCAAATTTATTCCTAGCTCGGAAATACCGCCCATTTTTACCCCCTAGACTACTTAAAAACAAACATACGTTAACAGTGTACTAATAGCCGTATTCTCCGCACTTCCAGGGCATTTACTACATAGTTAATACCGCGTGTATCAATACACCGGCTATAACCATCACCCCCAGAATCAAAGCGGAAATAATAGCCGCTATAAAAGTGGGTATTCCTTCGTTTTCCATAATTACCCCCTTACAAACACTACTTACGCTATCATGGCAAGTATGATAGCCACAATCAGGGCGTAGATGCCGATGGCTTCGGCCATGGCGATAGCCAGAATCATGTTAGTCATGATTGGCCCCCTCGCCTCCGGGTTACGCGCCAGGCCCTGCATGGCTCCGTAGCCGAGAATACCGATGCCGATTCCCGGACCCAGGGCGCCCAGACCTATAGCCAGTCCCGCCGCTAACATCTTGATTGCTTCTGCGTCCATTATTCTTCCTCCTTAAATAATTCACGCCTTGGTATATTTTTAATGCGCCTCGCCCTCGTGGGGAGACACAGCCATAGTCACGAATACCAGGGTCAGCCCGGCGAAGATGAGGGCCTGAACGAAACCCACCAGCAGTTCCAGGCCGTAAAACGGCAGGGCCAGCACCCATGGCACCAGGAAGGCGGCAATGAGCAGCAGTATCTCTCCTGCCGTCATATTGCCGAACAACCTGAAAGTAAAACTGACGTTCCGGATAAGTAAGCTAAGTACCTCCAGCCCGCCGACAAATATATCGATAGCCCCGGAGAATATTTCTATGGGCTCGAACTTGCCTTTGAATATCCTGCCGGTGCTCCGGAAGAACCGGCCGAAGTTAAGATACTGCTTTACGAAGCCCATGCGGGCGTCCTTAAGCCCGAAGAATATAACGAATATAAAGGACACCAGGGCGATGGCCAGGGGAGTATTTACGTCCGTGTTCGAGCCGCGGAGCAGTTCGTAGTGGTGCCCGTGAACGGCAATTTCTATCGAGCCGAATCCCGGAATCAGGCTAAGCCAGGCATTAAACAGGACGAACAGGAAGATGGTACAGACGACCGGGAAAAACCTCCGCCCGTTTTCCTCCCCGGCGATGCTCTTGCAGAGGTCGAACATCCACCCCAGCAGGAACTCGAAAGCCGTCTGGAGCCGGCCGGGCACGAGCTTCATCCGGCGGGTAATAACCCAGCTGAAAATTACCAGGAAAATAACGGTAATCCAGCCGGCAAGAACCGTGTTTGTAATAGGCAGGCCCAGGATATGAAAAAGCACCGGCGCCGGCAGATGTGGCTCTGGCGATTGGACGGTCATCCAGCTAAGCCACTCCATTTCCCCGACAAGTTTGCTGCCGATGGGCCCGGCCAGAAAACCAAGGATAACAATGGCTAATGCAATAATGACTATAATGATTAATACAGGAAAAGAACAGCCGAGGCAGCCGCGCCGCTTGGGTTCGGCCACTAGCCGTTCTCCTTGTCTTGATTGTTGTTCATGAGGGGTCGAATCATCCGATAAACACCGAAAACAGCAATCACCAACCCCACCACTAAACCGATTATCATAAAAAGCGGTTTCTCCCCCCCGAACCACCAGCCGGCAAACGTTCCCCCTACAATACAGGTAGCTATATAGAACCCAATACCGGTTAGCCTTAGTGCCGGTATCCACCTGTTCATGCCGACCTCAACACATCTGACCCTGAAAATGATACCAGAAACCGGTACCCCGGGTCAAGCCAAAATAGGTCTTATGATATAGTACCCCGGATGTACTTAATAAACGGGTAAAAGCGCGTATGTCGCTTTTCAGGCCCGCTTGCCCTTGAGCGGAGACGTCCCGAAATTACCCGCTTTAACTTCGCCGGCGACATCATCGCCGGATATCTTGAGTTTATATTCGAGAGTCATTTTGCCCATCGGGCTGTTTATTTCCATCTCCCAGGAAACATCGTCCCCGCTTACCTTGCCGCCGCTGAATTCCTGGGTGCCCATGGGGCTTCCCATGCTGCCGCTCAAGGAGTCGCCGTCGGTCTTCAGGGTCAATTGTGCTTCCTGCTTGCCCATCGGTGTTTCAATTTCAATGTTATAAGTCCCGTCAATAGCCATTATTGTTCTCCTTTCAAGGCGCGGATTTACACTGTTTCTCAAGGCTGGTAAAGCTGAAAGCATATTAACAATACGGCTATTAATTGTCAAATAAATAAACCCTGATTATTCAGGGCTTACCGGTAATTACCTGTATATCTATTTCTGGCGGAAAAGGTGGGGGAAATCTCCATCAAAGTCCTTAAGGAAGCCGTGCATTTCCAGCAGGTCTTCATCCCTGATACTATCAAGGTTCTTGAACTTTTCTGCTTCTTCCTCGGTAAGGTCGGTGATTACCTCCGGCCGGGCATTTTCCCGGATGATAGCCGCTACCAGACATCCGACATGGCAGGAGGAACAGGAAACCTTCAGGAACCACAGCTCGTCATTGTGTTCAACGACCTCGATTCTGTCTTCTTGGTAGTTCTGCCCGCAGGAACCACACTTAATCGAGGCTATCAATCTCTTAATCAGGCTTTCATCCATTAATCCGGTCCCCGAAGTCGATACGGATAAGATTGACTAAGACTTGCGTTTATCGAAATCGTCAAGGTCGAGAGTATTAATGAAATCATAAAACGCAGACATCTTTTTCTTCATGTCCTCGTCACTGACCCTCTTGCTTTCCTTGCCGCCGGCTGTATCCGGTTCTTCGAAGATGGGTTTGCCCGTTTCGCCATCCAGCAGTATGCCCGCTTTATCCAGGACCGATTCGTCAGCGAAGATGTTTACTCCCGTTCTCACCGCCAGGGCCAGCGCATCGCTGGGGCGCGAATCCACCTCCACCTGTTTCCCTTCCGCTTCGAGGATTACCTTAGCAAAGAAGGTATCATTCTTGAGGTCGTTAACGATGATAGAATTAACTGTGGCTCCCAGAGTGTCGATAACCGAACTCAACAGGTCGTGCGTCAGCGGGCGAGGAACGGCCACACCCTGCAACTTAACCGCAATAGCATCGGCTTCAGCCGGGCCGATCCAGATAGGCAGGTACCGGTCCGACATTTTTTCTTTAAGAATTACTACACGCTGGTAGTTCATCAGGCTAACCCGAATGCTGTCAATCGTCATCTCAATCATGGCCAGTCCTCCATCCCCTTTTCTCAACGTGTGTAATTAATTCTAACCCTACATTCATAATCCTGTCAAATGATATGAATGTACCGTTATATGCGGTTTATCCCTTGTTAATGGGTGTTTTATACTGGACTTTCAGGGGATTCCTATATTGAATGCGTTCAGCCGCACTCTCTATAATTTAAAGGTTGACAGGTCTATAAATTAGATATGTTATAATAATTAGCATCGTACCTGTACGAAAACCAAAAAACGGAGGCATGATAATGAAACAAGGCCAAAAAGCCGTAGTCTGGTTCAATGAAGTCACCAAAGAGGACATACCTCTGGTAGGTGGTAAGGGAGCCAACCTGGGGGAGATGACCAATGCGGGAATCCCCGTGCCCCAGGGATTCATCGTTACCGCCGCCGCCTACTTCGACTTTATAGAAAAAGCGGGTCTTGGCGGGAAGATAAGGGAACTCCTTAAAACCATTGACGTTCATGACAGCAAACAGCTTCAGGAAGTTGCCGCAGAAGTTCAGAAAGTAATACAGGATGCCGCCATGCCCGCTGAAACGGCCAGTGAAATTGAACAGGCCTATGTCAAGATGGGCAAGGGCCTTGTTGCCGTGCGTTCTTCGGGCACGGCGGAAGACCTGCCGGAGGCTTCGTTCGCGGGCCAGCAGGCTACCTTTCTCAACGTGCAGGGCGAAAAAGACGTGGTAAGGGCGGTCCAGGACTGCTGGGCGTCCCTCTTCGGCGCGCGCGCCATCTTCTACCGGCAGGAGCAGGGCTTCGAGCACTTCAAGGTAGGCATCGCCGTGCCGGTACAGCGCATGGTGCAGTCGGAAGCCGCGGGCGTCATGTTCACCGTTGAGCCGAACACGAGCGACCGGTCGACAATTACTATCGAGTCCGTCCTCGGTCTCGGTGAGATGATTGTCTCCGGAGATGTCACCCCCGACCATTATCTCGTTAACAAAGCCGATATGAAAATCACGGCGAAGGAAATTAAAAAGCAGGAATGGAAACTGGTTAAAAAGGCCGGCGCTCACGGCAAGCTGGACAATGTAAAGGTTGACCTGACCCCCGAGGAGCAGGCCCGCCAGAAGATAACCGACACTGAAATAATCAAGCTCGCTAAAATTGGTAAACAGCTTGAATCCCATTATGATTTCCCCCAGGATATTGAATGGGCTACCGAAAAGGGTGAAATTTATATCGTACAGACCCGCCCCATCACCACCACCGAGAAAGTCAGATTCACCACTCATGATATCGATGCGCCGGTGCTGGTATCCGGCGCTCCCGCCAGCCCCGGCGTGGCCTCCGGGCCGGTGAAAATCGTGTCCGACCCCTCCCAGATAGACAAGGTGCTGGAAGGCGATGTCCTGGTGGCGGAAATGACCACGCCGGACTTCGTCCCCGCCATGAAGCGGGCGGCGGGCATCGTTACCGACCGCGGCGGCCGGACCGCCCACGCCGCTATTGTCAGCCGCGAGCTTGGCATACCATGCATCGTCGGCAGTGAAAACGCCACGACGGTTCTCAAAGACGGCCAGATTATCACCGTTGACGGCTCCAATGGCAAGGTCTATCCGGGCAAGATAGAAATCAAGACCGATGTCAAGATACGCGCCCGGGGAGAGCTTAAGACCAGGACCAAACTCCTCGCCAACCTGGCCCAGCCGGACATCGTCGACCGCGTGGCCAAACGGGATGTCGACGGCATCGGCCTGCTGCGCGCCGAATTCATGGTCGCCGAAATCGGCGAACACCCCAGCGCCATGATTGAAGACGGTCGCGGCAACGAGTTCACCGATAAGCTGGCCAAAGAACTGTCCAAATTTGCTGCAGCCTTCCACCCGCGCCAGGTGGTCTACCGCACCAACGATTTTAAGTCCAACGAATATAAGGCCCTCAAGGGCGGCGAGAAGTACGAAGAAGATGAAGAGAACCCCATGATAGGCTATCGCGGCGCCTCGCGTTACATCACCGATATCGAGACTTTCAAGCTGGAGCTGGCCGCTATCAAGAAGGTCAGGGAGAAATATGATAACCTGTGGGTCATGATTCCCTTCGTCCGCACGGTATCGGAGCTGGCCGGCACCGTTAAAATTATGGAAGGCGAGGGACTGAAACGCTCCGATACGTTCAAGCTCTGGATGATGTGCGAGGTGCCCTCCAACGTCATCCTGCTGGAGAAATTCCTGGCCGTCGGTATCGACGGGGTTTCCATCGGCTCCAACGACCTTACCCAGCTGACCCTGGGAATCGACCGCGACAGCTCCAAGCTGGCCGCAACCTTCGACGAGCGCAACGAGGCTGTTATGCTGTCCATCGAGAAAGTGGTCAGGACCTGCAAGTCGCTGGGCGTCACCTGCTCTATCTGCGGACAGGCCCCCTCCGTATATCCCGAGATTACCGAGAAACTGGTGGAGTGGGGCGTTACCTCGGTATCCGTCAGCCCGGACATGATTGACATCACCCGTGATATCATCGCCGCGGCGGAAGCCAAGCTGGGCGTCAAGTAAATCGGCGGATAGAGAAGCAAACAGGAGTACCGGAGGGACTTGTAAAAACCGCCCGGCAGGTACTAAACTGGGCATGAGGTGATTGATAAATTCAATATACGCCGGATGAGCGAGGAGAGGGAAGAAAGCCTCTCGCCTCATGCCGTAAAAAGCAGTCTGTCGCGCGGGCGTGAGCGACCCGAAGAGCAGTGCCCGGTACGCACCGTTTTTCAGCGCGACCGCGACCGCATTATCCACAGCAAGTCGTTCCGCCGCCTCAAGCACAAGACGCAGGTATTCATCGCGCCCCTCGGCGACCACTACGTCACCCGGCTGACCCACACGCTGGAAGTCTCCCAGATAGCCCGCACCATATCCCGCGCCCTGAACCTCAACGAAGACCTCACCGAGGCGATAGCGCTGGGGCACGACCTGGGGCATACGCCCTTCGGGCACGTGGGCGAGGACGTACTCGACGAGCTTTTTCACGGCGGGTTCCGCCACAACGAGCAGAGCCTGCGCGTTGTCGACCTGCTGGAGAAAGACGGCCACGGACTGAACCTCACCTGGGAGGTCAGGGACGGTATCGTCAATCATTCAAAATCGGGCGTGTCTGTCTTGGGCGAGGACTGGGGCGAAGTGAATACGCTGGAGGGGGAGGTAGTTAAAATCTCGGACATGGTCGCCTACATCAACCACGATATCGGCGACGCCATCCGGGCGGGAATCCTCACCGATCGCGACCTGCCCCTGGAAGCCGTCCGGGTGCTGGGGCTTTCCCACTCGCAGCGCATCAACACGCTGGTCTCCGATATTATCCAGAGTTCGTGGGACGTGCGCATTTGTGATATAATCAAGGAGAGACCCGCCATTAAGATGAGCCCCCCGGTGCTGGCGGCCGCCGATGTTTTACGTGATTTTCTCTTTAAGAAGGTGTATAATCCGCGTTCCGCCGGGGAGGAAAACCGTAAAGCAGAGGAAGCGGTGCGGTTACTGTACCGCTATTTTAACGAGCACGCCGATAAGATGCCGGCGGAATACCGCCTCTACAGCGACGCCACCGACCGGCGGGTCGTGGACTATATCGCCG
>CAYPDM010000029.1:0-20299 GCA_964409485.1 uncultured Dehalococcoidaceae bacterium
CCGCTTTTAAGATGGCTTCGCAGGTGCCCGAAGGAATCTCCCTAGAACCATGATATCAACTTGTCCAGTCCTGGCTTTGCATAATAACGGATAGAGCCTTTTTCACGTATAAGCTCAAATCCATTCTTCTCAAGAAGTCTTACGAGTTCGCTAAACTTCATGTCATAATAACCATTTCTATTACGTATCCAAGCGGGGGCGGGGGGTTAAGGGGTCTCCACAGGTTCCGAGGGCTCTAACATTTCGGGGGGATTCTGCTCACGGTAACAATCGCGGATGTATTTAAATATTTCCACCAGCACAGCCGTCAGCGGCCCGATCAGCAATATCCCCCAGAATCCGGCCACGTAAGCGCCGAAGACCAGCAGGACTATCATCACGGCGGGGTGGATGCGGAGGTAAGCGCTCTGGATTTTGGGCACCATCAGGTTGTTCTCCACCAGCTGTATACCCAGATAAAGGATAATCACCCAGATAACTTTGTCCGGCGCCATGGCCAGGGCGACGACCACCGCCACCGCCCCGGCAATCCAGGGGCCCAGGGTGGGGATAAGCTCGCAGACACCGGCCATGAGCGCCAGCGCCAGCGGGAAGGGAACATCCAGGAGGAGCAGCCCCACGAAAGAAAAATAACCGACGATGAGTCCCAGCATCAGCTGGGCCCTGATATAACGTCCCAGCACCCTCTCGATGATAGTAACCACGTTCCGACCGTGCCAGGCGATATATTCAGGCAGCGCCGAGGACAAACCCCTCTTCAACTTCTCCGAGTCCTTCAGTATATAAAAGAGGAAAAATGGCAATACCGCGAAGCCGAGAATCAGTTGAAAGGTGCCGGGGATAGATGATACGGCGCCCAGTAAAGCATCGCGAATCGTCTTGCCCAGAGATATGCCGCCCTGAATCAACTCCTGCGTCAACTCCTCCTGTATTTCCACGGGCAGACCGGCGATAACCCCTTCAATCCACTCCTGCACCCGGATAACGCTCTGGCCGATAAAATAAGGGGCGCTTTCTACCAGTTTTACCGAGGCATCGATAACCGCCGTAACAATCACGTACACAAAACCGCCGATAATGGCAAGAAGCAGGATAAAAGCAATCACGACGGAAAGGACCCGTTTGACACCCGGCCACTTACTGCGCGGAGGGAGACTCCTTTCCAGCCAGGACACCAGTGGCAACATAAGGTAGGCAAGAACCAGCCCTACGGCGAAAGGGAGTATAAAGGTTCTAAACAGGTAGAGAACCCAGATAAATACAATGATACCCAGTACTAAAGCTACCAGGCGCCAGTGTTTAACTAATGCGTTCGTCAATTAATTATCTATCTCTGGCATATTAAGAAAGGCGGAGGATATAGCGTTATTCTTCTTTATGCCCTAATTTTTCCCGCACTTTCTTAGTTGCCTCCAGGGCTGTTTCCCTTGCTTTTTCAGTGACTTCACCGGCTTTTCCCTTAAATTCTTCCGCCTTTTCTTTCAATAAGACCCTGGTCTCCTTACCGGCTTTAGGGGCGTAGAGAAAGCCGATGGCCACACCGGCAATAGCGCCAATAAGAAAACCGATGGCAAAACTGCTTCCGGAATCTTTATCACTCATCTTAGTCTTCCTCCTTTTTCCTGGTAAACCGGCCGACCATACTTACGGCCTGCCGGATACCCTGAACGAAAGCGGCTACCTGGGCGATAGGCTTGACCACTTCCTCTTCCACGCAAGAAGATATGTTTTCCACCGTCCTGGTGGTAGTCTTTAACGATTTGATAATAGGCTGAATTCTAATGAAGAGAATAAACGCCAGCACCACCAGTATAATGACGGCAACCGTAGCTCCAAGACCGAAAATACACACCACCAGGTCACGGAACCATTCAATACCCACAGTAATCACCCCCGTTTCTATAAATTGCTATAAGCATTGTAACTCCCCTAGCCTGCTCTGTAAAGGGAACCAGCGTAAAAATTAAAAATCGCCCCTGTTTTTACCCGGCAGACGTTTCAAATGAGAGGTATCATTATGACCGGCAAGCACCAATCTGCCTTCACCACAAAGAAAGCGGGTGATACCGCATGTATCCAGTCGAACATTCCAGAAGTGGGCGTTTCCCAACCCCAGCAGATTGCAGATGAGCACCTTGTGCACTACCCGGTGCGATACAAAGACGATTTTCCCCTCGCCGAACCTCATCACCGCGTCCTCGATAAAAGGCAGAGTCCGCCTCCTGACGTCTTCCAGACTCTCGCCGCCGGGAACCCTTACCTGCTCGGGGGTATCCTCCCAGTCCCGGTATAACTCACCGTATTTTTCCCTAATCTCCCGCAGCGGTATCCCCTGCCACTCCCCGTAATTAAAATCAATGAGGTTCTCCACAACGTTTACTTCCAGATTGTGAGGCCGGGCGATAGCTTCGGCGGTTTTCACGGCGCGCTTCAGCGGGCTGGAATAAACAAGGTCGATTTTCTCCCCGCCCAGATAATCCCCCAGCAACTCCGCCTGTTTCATCCCCTCTTCATTCAAATCCACGTCTACCCGACCGCGGAATATTTCCCCCGCATTCAAGTCGGTCTCGCCGTGCCTTACCAGAATAACTTCTACCATCTAATCCCTGATAAACCTTTCCTATTTCTTATCTTCTTCTTCCTTTTCCACTTCGATGGTGCACTCGGTGACCAGCGCCGCAAAGGCGCCGATGGCGGCCAGCACGGGGGCGGCCAGGATACCCGCCACGGCCACCGGCGCGCCGATGGTAAGCGGGATATCAAACACCGTCCTGCCGTCGTGGAGCAGGCGCACCCTCCTGATGTTGCCTTCACGGATGAGCTGCTTTACCTTTTCCAGTACCTGGCTGCCTGAAACCGTGAACTTTTCATTCTTTGTCATCATCACCTCCCGTACTATCGAATGTTAATTAAGTAATTCATTATGTGTCAAGTTTACCACTGTTGAATAATGCGGATTTCGTGATATACTGGTGAAATACAGGAGGTTAATTTGAACGGCAAGGATTTTCTTTCTATTTCCAACCTTACCCCCGGGGATATACACCGGCTCATATCCGGCGCTCTGGATATGAAGGCTATGGGCTGGGGCACCCCGCTAAGCGAGAAAGTCCTGGCTCTCCTCTTTGAAAAACCTTCACTGCGTCACCGGGTAAGCTTTGAAGTCGCCATGCGCCAGATGGGCGGACACTGCATCTACCTGTCGCCGGCGGAGGTGGGACTCGGCCAGCGTGAGTCGGTCGCCGATGTCGCCCGCGTGCTTAGCGGCTATGCCAACTGCATCGCGGTGCGTACGTTCTCCCAGCAGACGCTGGAGCTTTTCGCCGGCTATTCACGAGTACCGGTGATAAATTCGCTTACCGACATGGAACACCCCTGCCAGGCGCTGGCCGACCTGCTGACTATCTATGAAAAGAAAGGTGAATTAGAAGGCTCAACCCTGGCATTCATCGGGGACGGCAACAACGTAGCCCACAGTCTTCTCCTGGGCGCGGCGCTTACCGGCATGAACTTCCGCTTCGCGTCACCGGCCGGCTATGAAATCAACGGGGACATTCTAAACACGGCCCGCCAATACGCCGCCGAAAGCGGCTCCGAGATATTCTGCACGGAAGACCCGCGGCAGGCTGTCTCCGGGGCGGATATTGTTTACACGGATGTCTGGGCCAGCATGGGGCAGGAAGTCGAGGCTGAAAAACGCCGGAAGGCATTCGCCGGTTTCCAGGTGAACCGCGAGCTTCTCTCCCTGGCCCGGGAAGACGCCATTTTCATGCACGACCTGCCGGCTCATCGCGGCGAGGAAGTGACCGACGAGGTCATGGACGGCGAGTCTTCGGTGGTCTTTGAACAATCGGAAAATAAAATGCACCTGTTAAAGGCGCTGCTGATGGAAATGCTGGGCGGCCTGGAGATACCGCTCGCCGATTACCATTAAGGATGGAAGGAAAATGTTTAAAAGCATAATAAGTCGCGGCTGGTACCCCGCCCTGATAACCGCCATAGCCGTCGTCAGCCTTATCTACGAACTATCCATCAACATCATGATACCGGTCCTGGTAGTCATACTGTGCATAGGGCTGATAATAGCGGTTATCAATGCCAGAAAGAACCAGCTCGAACTACAATCGGTAAGGCTGTCACAGCTGACCGCCTATTTCAACCGGCGTTTCATGGGCAATTCATCACTTTCCGTCTTTGCCGTGATTGATAACCTGTTCAGCGTCGAAAATCCCCAGGTATGGGAATGGGCCAGGGGCTGTGAAATGGCGCACCGCATCTTCGATTCCTGGACAGACCACTTCGCCACCAGGGTGGAAACCGACTTGAGGAACCGTAAGTATTCCGCCTTTTTACACAATCACCTCAACGAACTATGGGCAATAAACAACCACTACTACGATTTCACAGACCAGTTTTGTGAAATAGCGGACAAGTTCGAAGTACCCAAAAACGTGATGGAACAGTACAACCGGTTCGTGACGGAATACAATGCGTTCGTGGAGAACTTCCGGAATACCATCGTGGAGTTGAAGAACATCGCCCGGACGCAGATTGAAGCCCCCAGCGTGAAACTGGCGCGCGAGCTGCCCGCGAAGAGATAACCAGCGCCCCGATTGCCTGAATAATCAATGGAAAGTATACATCAATGACCAAGCCAGTTGTCGCCATCGTTGGCCGGCCCAATGCCGGCAAGTCCACTTTCCTCAACCGGGTGGTAGGTAAACCCCTGGCCATTACCGAAGAAACCCCGGGGACTACCCGTGACCGCAATATGGCCGATGTTACCTGGCAGGGGGTCGAATTTACCCTCATCGATACCGGCGGACTGGAGATAGAACCCGATACTACCATCGCTCAAGGCATCAGGGCGCAGATAGAGACGGCCATCGGCGATGCCGATACCATCATCGACATGGTGGATGTTAAAGACGGCTTGACGCGGTCCGACTTTGAAGTTGCCGATATGCTCCGCCGCGCCAACAAGCCGGTGCTGCTCGCCGTCAATAAAGCGGATAACGAACAGCTGGAGATGGAAGCCGTGGAATTTTATGAGCTGGGGCTGGGAGAGCCGATAATCATCAGCGCTCATCACGGCCGCGGCGTAGCCGAATTACTGGACAGCATCGTCTCTCTACTGCCGCCGCAGTCGCCCGCCGGGGATGAAATAGAAGCCATCAAGGTAGCGATAGTCGGCCGCCCCAACGTGGGCAAGTCGATGCTGCTAAACGTCCTTATCGGCAATAAGCGGGCGATTGTGGATGATACGCCGGGGACCACCCGCGATGCCGTCGATACGCTGTTTGACTTTAACGGTAAAAATGTGTTACTTATTGATACGGCCGGAGTCAGGCGGCGGGGACGGGTGAAAGCGGGGGTAGAACGCTACAGCGTCATCCGCACGCTGCGGGCGATTGACCGGGCCGATGTCGTCCTGCTGGTCATGGATGCCACCGAGATGGCGACAACACAGGACACCCATATCGCCGGGTATATTCAGCAAGCCGCCAAGGGCATCGTGATTATCGTTAACAAGTGGGACCTGATTGAAAACAAAGACCTGGCCGAGTGGAATAAATTCATCAAGAGCCAGTTTAAATTTGCCTCTTACGCCCCGATATTATATACTTCGGCTAAGTCCGGACAGGGAGTAGAGAAAATTATGCCTCAAGTTAGCGAGGTCTACCGGGAGAGGCTTAAAAGATTATCAACCTCAAAAGTAAACAGCGTTATACAGCAGGCGGTTGCATCACACAATCGACCGAGACTCAAAAACAAGCAATTGAAGATCTTTTACGCCACCCAGGCGGAGGTAAACCCGCCGACATTCGTCTTCTTTACGAACGATACCAGATTGATACACTTCTCTTACCGCCGCTACCTGGAAAACAAACTGCGGGAGGCATTCGGCTTTACCGGCACCCCGCTCCGCCTGATTTTTAAAACAAGGGGTGAAGAACCATGATAGCCGGCCTGTATATCGCCGTGGTAGTTATCGGCTACTTTCTCGGCTCGATACCCTTCGGCCTGATGATAGCCCGCATATTCGCCAAGAAGGATATCCGGCAGGTAGGCAGCGGCAAGATAGGCATGACCAACGTGATGCGGGCGGCGGGGAGAAAAGCCGCGGCCCTTTCACTCCTGTTCGACGTGGGCAAGGGGGTACTGGCGGTTACTTTCGCCGGGATGATATTCAGCGACTATGCCACGTCCTCGACAATCGGGTTTTACTGGCTGGAAATCGCCAAAGTGCTGGCGGCTTTATCAGCGATTGCCGGGCACAGCTGGTCTATATTTCTCAAGTTCAAGGGGGGGCGGGGGGTGGCCACGTTTATCGGCGGACTGATGGCCCTGCACTGGCCGGCGGCGGTCGTCGGGGGCGGGCTCGTGCTTATTATCGGGTTCAGGACAAAATACATGTCTCTCGGCTCTATAATAGGGGCCGTCACCGCGTTTATCATGTTAATGGCGCTGAACATCTTGAGAATAGACTTTTTAAGACCCTACCCTCCGATTGAATACGTCACTTATGCCATGATAGGGGCCATATTTATCTATATTATGCACCGCGATAATATCCTGCGGCTGGTATCCGGCACCGAACGCAAGATAGGCGAAAAGGCAAAGGCCGAGACTCCGGCTTCCTCCCACAACTCTGAATAATCCTTTTCAATCTACACCAGGAAGAACGGACTTTTAAGAATGCAGAACATTGCCGTTATCGGCACAACCGCCTGGGGAATAACACTGGCAATAATCCTGGCCAATAAAGGAGCCGGGGTCAGGCTGTGGGCGCGGACGAAACGGGAAGCCACCAGGCTTAAGAAAAAGGGACTGGACCCCACCCGTTTCCCCGGCGTGACGCTGCCGGAGCAGGTGGTGATTACCAGCCAGATAGCCGAGGCGATGGACGAAGCGAGCGGCGTTATCCTGGCGGT
Source organism: uncultured Dehalococcoidaceae bacterium (assembly GCA_964409485.1). GTDB lineage: Bacteria > Chloroflexota > Dehalococcoidia > Dehalococcoidales > RBG-16-60-22 > JAFGPF01. Next base: position 6,936 of record CAYPDM010000029.1, read on the forward strand.
GCCTTCCGCAACAATGCGGCAGAATATATCACTGGTAGCTAGCCACCTTACCAAATCGACTCTTATTATAAGCGTCTCCAAGGGGCTGGAGATAGGCAGCAATAAACGCATGTCGGAGGTCATCGCCGAGGAAATCGACCCGCGTTTTGCCGTCAATATCTGCGCGCTTTCCGGTCCCAACCTCGCCCGGGAAATCATGCAAAATCACCCGGCAGCCGCCGTGGTGGCCGCCGAAGACGGTAACACCGTCAAGAAGGCGCAAAGACTGCTGACATGCCCGAACTTCTGCATCTTCACCCATTCCGATATCATCGGAGTGGAGCTGGGAGGAGCTTTAAAGAACATCATCGCGCTCGGCGCCGGCATAGCCGACGGTTTGAGCTACGGCGATAATGCCAAGGCCGCCTTCGTGACGCGGGGACTGACCGAGATAACCGCCCTGGGCATGGCGCTGGGGGCAAACCCCCTCACCTTCTCCGGGCTGGCCGGACTGGGAGACGTTATCGCTACCTGCGCCAGCCCGCTAAGTCGCAACCACTACGTGGGCACCGAACTGGCCAGGGGACGCACGCTGGAAGAGATTCTGGAATCGATGACCGAGGTAGCGGAGGGCGTAAACACCACGCTGGTCGCCACAAAAGTGGCCGAACGGCTCGGATTGGAAATGCCGATTACGGAAAAGATACACCAGGTGCTGTATGAAGGCGCCGACCCGCGCCAGGCAGCGGTTGAACTCATGGGGGGCAACGCCAAGCATGAGCTGGCCGGGCGCCGGTGGCGGTTATTCTCACTATTCAGACACAGGAAAAAGGCCTCAAATACTTAATTGCAGGAACCGGGGGTATTTACTTATCCTTCTCCAGAATCCTGCCAAGTTCTTCGAAAAGCTTGCGCTGCTCTTTGTTCAGGGATTCCGGCGTCACCACGCGTAAAACAACCAGCTGGTCGCCGCGCCCGCCGCCGCGCAGGTGAGGGATGCCTTTATCTTTCAACTTAAAGACCCGGCCGTTCTGGCTGCCGGCGGGAATTTTCAGCCTGCTATCACCGTGCAGGGTCGGGACTTCCACTTCAGTTCCGAGAGCCGCTTCCGCGAAATTTACCGGCAGCTCGTAGATGACGCTGTCATCTTCTCTGGTAAAGAGTTCATGCCGCGTCACCGAAACCACCACGTACAGATTACCCGCCGGACCGCCGCGGGAGCCAGCGTCGCCCTCGCCGGAAAGACGTATGCCGTTGCCATCGTCGATGCCGGCCGGCACCCTGACAGAAATATCGCGCTTTCGCTTCTGATATCCGGAACCCTTACAGTCCTGGCAGGACTCGGTAATTAAAGAGCCTTCGCCGTGACACCGTCCGCAAACGGTCGTATTCACGAACTGACCGAAGAGGCTCCGCTGCACGCGCCGCACCTGGCCGGTGCCGTTGCACTCCGGGCAGCGGGTCGACTGGCTGCCAGGCCTGGCACGGGTGCCGTGACAGGTTTCGCATACCTCGACGCGGGTTATGCCGATTTCTTTTTCACATCCCAGCGCCGCTTCTTCAAAAGAGATGGAAATCCTGTACCGCAGGTCGTTACCGCGCCGGGGCGCCTGCCGGGTAGTAGTGCCCGTGCCGCTGAAGAAGTTGAAAAAGCCTTCAAAGATATCACCGTAGTCTCCGAAGTCGAACCCTTCGAAGCCCCTCCCGAACATACCCTCGGCGCCGCTGTGTCCGAAGCGGTCGTAGGCAGACCGTTTGTCCGCGTCGGAAAGGACTTCATAAGCCTCGTTGACTTCCTTGAACTTGTCTGCCGCGTCACCATCGCGATTCCGGTCCGGGTGATACTGAAACGCCAGTTTGCGGAAGGCCTTCTTTATCTCCTCGGTCGAGGCATCGCGTGATACCCCGAGCACCTCATAATAATCACGTTTTACAGCCATTTGATTTATCCTGTCCTGCTAACCCGCATCATTAATAATAACCGCATCCCTGAAATGTCTTACGGAAAGCACACTTTCAATTCTATGATACTAGCGGGATTAAATGCTTGTCAACAAAGCTAACCCTGAAACGAGAAAGGCGCGATAAGCGCATGATACACTTTTATTCAGTCGGCGGGGGAGAAATCTTCGGCGCGCTGCCCGGCCACTTCATCCAGATAGCTCTGAAGAATGAGCGCCGCCGCCGCCGCATCGTACCTGGTATACCGGTCGGTCTTCCTGACCCCCCGTATAAGCTCCCTGGCCGATACAGTAGAAAGGCGCTCATCGCGGTATTCCACGGGGACGTCAATCCGGCGACTCAATGACGCCACGAAGGACATGGTCTTTCCCGCCTGCTCGCCCATGGAGCCATCCATATTCAACGGCAGACCGGCAATTACCCGTCCTACCTCATGCTGGCGAATAATGCCGGCAATCTTTTCTACAGCCTCTAACTCATCATATCTGTTTACGATAGCCAGCGGGCTGGCGAGGATACCCAGGGGGTCACTCAAAGCCACCCCGACACGGATATCGCCGATATCAAGTCCCAGAATACGTGCTATGTTAACCTCCGCATTATATCAGGTCCTTCACCAGGCGCAGGGCTTCGTCCAGCTTGCCTTTGTCCCGACCGCCCGCCTGCGCAAAATTCGCCTTGCCTCCACCCCCACCTCCGGTTACCTGCGAGACCTGCTTGATGATATCCCCGGCATTATAGCCCTTCTCCACAAGGTCCGGGGTTACGGCGGCGATAAAAACAGGCCTGCCGCCGCTGACGCCGCCCAGTACGATAATAACGCTCTCTAATTTATCCCTGATAAAGTCGGCCATTTCACGCAGTACCTGCTGATTGGTTATGGATACCCGCGCCGCGAGCACATTGACGCCTTTGACCGACTCTACCCTGCCCAGCAGCGATTCAGCCTCTTTTCTGGCCAGCTCCCTTTCCAGAGACAGGACGAGTTTCCGTTCGCCGTTCAGTTCCGCGACCAGTCCGGCCAGCTTCTCTCCGATTTCCTCCGGCGAGGCCTCCAGAGATTTAGCAACGCCTTCAAGGCCGGATAAACGCCGGTCAATGTACGCTTCGGCTTCACGGCCGGTCACGGCCTCGACGCGGCGCAGCCCGGCGCCGATGCTTCCCTCGCTGATAATGTGAAAGTAGCCGATTTCGCCGGTATTTTCCACGTGGGTGCCGCCGCAAAGCTCGGCGCTTACCACCGGCTCCCCGATACGCATGACACGGACGACATCGCCGTACTTCTCGTCGAACAGGGCGATTACCCCCGCGTCGATAGCCTTCTTATAATCGGTCTCCTCGTCGTAAACCCTAAGGTTCCGGCGGATTTTCTCGTTGACGATACGCTGGACTTCCCTGATTTCTTCCGGCGTCATGGCAGCCAGGTGAGAAAAGTCGAACCGGAGGCGTTCGGGCGCCACCAGCGAGCCCCGCTGCTGGATATGCTCGCCGAGCACCTGCCGGAGGGCGGAATGTAAAAGGTGGGTGGCCGTGTGGTTGCGGGCGATGTCCATCCGGCGCTCCATGTCCACCACCGCCGTTACCGCGTCGCCGACGGATAGAGTCCCCCGCTCAACACTGCCGCGGTGCAGGGTGACGTCCGACTGTATTTTTACGGTGTCGCTGACGGAAAACAGCCCGTTCGCTCCTACTATCTCGCCAGTATCGCCGACCTGCCCGCCCATCTCGGCGTAAAAGGGGCTAACATTGAGTATCAGTTCGACTTCCTGTCCAATTTCAACTGCATCGACTTCCGTACCATCAACCATCAGGCTAAATATTTGAGCCTGCTGCTCAAGGGTGTGATAGCCGACGAATTTAGTAGATTCAGTAATTATAACCGTCGGAGGATATGTAGTAATCGTAGTGAACTTGTGGCTGGCCCGCGCCCGCTCCCGCTGCTTTCCCATCTCCTTCTCAAAGCCGTCTATGTCCACCGAAAAGCCGGATTTTTCAACGATTTCCTTCGTTAGCTCTACCGGAAAGCCGTAAGTGTCATAAAGTCGAAAGGCGTCTTTGCCTGAAATCCGCCCGTCTTTTTTCACGGCGTTTTTAGCCAGCACGCTGTCGATAATTTCCAGGCCGGTGCTTAGCGTCTCTTCAAACCTTTTTTCTTCCTGCTCGATAACCTGGAAAATAAAGTCGCGCCTTTGCTCTAATTCAGGATAAACGCCTGCCATACTCTCAATAGTTGCGACGGCTAATTTATTAAGAAAAGGTTTATCAAGTCCCAGCCTCCTCCCAAAGAGCGCCGCCCGGCGTAGAAGCCGCCGCAGCACATAGCCCCGCCCGTCGTTGCCGGGGATAACGCCATCGGCAATGAGGAACGCCAGGGCGCGGCCATGCTCGGCCACGACGCGCATGGCATTATCATCATCGGCGCCGGAGCCGTATTTTTTCCCCGTCAGCCGAGATACGCAGTCGAGCAGCGGCACAAACAGGTCGGTATCATAGATAGACGGCATATTCCCCACCGCCGCCGTTATCCTCTCCATACCCATGCCGGTATCGATATTCGGCTTCGGCAGCGGCGTCCGGTTGCCGGCTTCATCCTGGTTATACTGGGTGAAGACGAGGTTCCATATCTCCGAGAAACGACCGCATTCGCAGTTCGGCTTGCAGTCGGGTCTGCCGCAGCCGACCTCTTCCCCGAAATCGTAATGAATCTCGGAACATGGCCCGCAGGGACCGGAACTGCCCGCCGGACCCCAGAAATTGTCCTCCTCACCGAACCGGAGGATTTTTGCCTCGGGGATGCCTAACGCACGCCAGTGCTCAAAGGACTCGTCATCATCCAGATAAATGGTTATCCAGAGTCGCTCCGGCGGCAGTTTAAGCCGTTCGGTAACAAACTCCCACGCCCAGGCGACGGCTTCTTTCTTAAAATAATCGCCGACGCTGAAGTTACCCAGCATCTCAAAAAAAGTACAGTGGGTGGCATCACCGACCGACTCGATATCAGTGGTTCTGAAGCATTTCTGGCAGGAAGCCAGCCTCTTCGAGGGAGGCACGGCCTCACCGGTGAAATACGGCTTGACCTGCACCATGCCGGCGCTGGTCAGCAGCAGGGTGGGGTCGCTTTTGGGCACCAGCGATGAGCCGGGGATAACCTTATGCCCCTTCTCCTCGAAGAATTTTAAAAATGCCGTTCGCAGTTCGCCGCTATTCACAAGATTGCTCCAGAAATACAGTAATACGCTTACCGTAATTGTAAGTTCAAGGGGTGCTGGCTGTCAACGTGGGTTGTATGCTACATTAATCAATCTTGGTTATTAGTGCAATTAGGGAAATATTTTTAAATAATTTACCGAATATGTCATAATAACTCTTGACAAATGGTATCATTAATGATACCATTGAAATGAGTTCTGTGGATGAGTCAATACAAGAAATATTACAGAATCCTAAAGATGTTAGATTTGGTGACCTCTGCAAGGTCTGTGAATGTTATTTTGGAGAAGGTCGACAGAAGGGTAGCCATATCATATATAAAACACCCTGGCAGGGTGACCCAAGAATAAATATACAAAACGATAATGGTAAGGCAAAAGCATATCAAGTTAGGCAAGTACAAAAGGCTATAGAAAAATTGGAGGCACAGCATGGCAACTCAATTAGCAATAAAAAGTGACCGTTATACATATCGGGTTACTTGGTCTGATGAAGATGAAGAGTATGTAGGCTTATGTGCGGAGTTCCCTAGCCTAAGTTGGTTGGATAATACCCAAGAATTGGCATTAAAAGGTATACGTAACGTAGTATCAGAAGTTATTTCAGAAATGAAGTCTAATAATGAGTCTATACCAGAGCCACTAGCAATTAAAAATTATTCAGGTAAGTTTACAGTTCGTATACCATCTGATGTGCATAGGAGTCTTCATATACAAGCAGCAGAGGCAAACGTTAGTTTCAATCGTCTTGTCAGTGCCAAGTTGTCGTCATAGTAGATATAGTAATTACTTACCCCACATAGCTAGTGCAGCTTTTTTGGCTATCTTCTATAGCAGCTTCTTTATATATTCCCGAAGCTCCGGGCCGAGGTCTTTACGCTTAAGAGCCAGCGCCACGTTGGCCTTCAGCCACCCCAGCGGATTGCCGGTATCATGGCGAATACCCTCAAGCTCAAACGCGTAGAACTTCTGCTGTTCCAGCAGCAGCTGCATGGCATCGGTTATCTGTATCTCGTTGCCTTTACCCGGCGGGGTGACGGCTAAAACATCGAATATCTGCGGCGTAAACACGTACCGGCCCACGATGCCGAGTCGAGAAGGCGCCTGCGCCGGTTCCGGCTTCTCCACCAGGCTCAATACCCGGTATATCCTATCGGCAACGTCCTGCGGTTCGATAATGCCGTATTTCCGGGTATCTTCATCCCGGACACGTTCCACCGCCACGACGCCCGCCCCGTATTTATCATAGATATCAATCATTCGTTTCAGGCAGGGCACTTTGCTATCGATAATGTCATCGGGGAGTATCACGGCGAAGGGCTCATCGCCCACGACATCCCTGGCGGTAAAAATGGCGTGACCCAGGCCCTTCTGCTCTTTCTGCCGGACATAGCAGACGTCCGCCATTTCCGCCAGTTCACGCACCTGCGAAAGGTGCTCCTTATCTCCTTTTTGCTCCAGGAAATGCTCCAGTTCCAGAGACCGGTCGAAATAATCTTCCATGGCCTCCTTGCCGTGGGAGGTAACGATAATAATCTGCTCGATACCCGAATTGAGCGCCTCCTCCACCCCGTACTGAATCAGCGGTTTGTCCACCAGAGGCAGCATTTCTTTTGGTTGAGTGCGAGTCATGGGGAGAAACCTGGTCCCCCGCCCCGCCGCGATAATAACCGCTTTACGAACCTTCATGCCGTCCTCCTCTTAGACCGGTCGATGGCAAAAGCGGCCGCGCCGTAAACACCGGCCTCGTTGCCGAGCTGCGCGGTAACGATACGCACCGAGCGTGAAGATACGGGGAAGGCGCGCTCCGCCACCATCTTTCTGCCCGGGCCGATAAACAGGTCGCCGAGTTCCGCCATGCCGCCGCCCAGAACAATCATCTCCGGATTAAAGATATTGACCAGGTTAATCATGCCGATACCCAGATAGTAAGAAGCCTGCGAGAGAACGCCCAGAGCCAGGGGGTCGCCCTCCCGGGCGGCCTTGCCGACCATCTCCGCGGTAATCTTATCCGTATCCTTCCCGACCATCTTAACGAGAGAGGACTTCTCACCCCGGTTAATACGCTTGACAGCGTCCCTTTCCACCGCCCGGCCGGAGGCGAGCATTTCCAGGCAGCCGGTATTACCGCAGCCGCACCTGGGGCCGTCATCATCGATAGTCATGTGTCCTATCTCCGCGGCCGCGCCGATAGCGCCGAGATACAGCTCTCCACCCGCTATAATGCCGCCGCCGATACCGGTGCCCAGGGTCATTAAAACAAGATTGTCTGCACTCTTTCCGGCACCGCAGCGGTGCTCCCCCAGGGCGGCGGCACTGGCGTCATTAACCACGTAAGCGCCGACCTTGAACCTTTTCTTTAAGATATCGGCCAGGGGAACATCCGTCCAGCCTATCATGTTCGGGGAGGGAGTCACCACCACGCCCCTGCCGGAGTCAATGCCGCCGGCGCAGGCAATACCGATACCGCCAAGTCGGGATGATTCCAAGTTATTTTGTTTTAGCGTATCACCGATAGCGGAGCAGAGTCTTTCAACGACCGCCTCAACGCCTTCATCGGCGAGGGTAGGCCGGACGTCTTTAGCCAGCATCTTGAGTTCGGTAGAAAAAAGGGCGGTCATTATTTTGGTGCCGCCGATATCAACGGCCAGGATGGGCGTGTCTTGCTTTGCGGTCATGTTATTACTACTTTATCCTATTTCGTCAATTTGTCAAGCTGAAACGGCGCCTCTCTGCCCGAGTTCCGCAAAGAGGATATTCAGGGCGATCTCGCCCTCCAGCTTGCCCGTCTTGATGGAGATATCCGTCTCCAGAATCCGGTGGTATACCTCGCGGAGCCTGGCGGTAGAATACCTGTCCACCTGGTCCCAGGCCTTGCGTATAACAAAGTCGCGGGTAAGTCCCAATTTGCTTTGAATATCCGCGCGGGTCTTTTTCTGTCGCCTCATTTCCTTCATCTGAAAGATAATCCTGACCTGCCGCGAGAGCATGACCAGAATCTGGGCGGGGGCGGCCCCATGCTTGAACAGCTGCTGCAACAGCTCCTGGGCGACACCGACCCTGAATTCGAGGACGGCGTCAATCATGGCGAAGATACTGGCTTCCTGGGCATAGCTCACCACCGCTCTAATGTCCCCTTCCTCGATACGCCGTCCGTCCGTGAAAGAGATAAGCTTATCTACCTCGTTGGACATGGTCCAGAGGTCGTTGCCCACGAATCTGCCGAGCAGTTCCACCGCCTGCGTGGATATAGTGCCGCCGGCTGTTTTTACCCGCTGCGCAATCCACTGGCCCAGCTGGGACTTATTCAGCAGGGGGAAAGATTTTATCCTGATAAAAGCCGAAAGCTCGTGTAGCAGCGGGTTGCCGGCCTTCACCTCGCCTCCTATTATCACCAGCTCCGTGAATTCCGGCAGCTCTTTAATACAATCGGCTATGGCCTGATATTCTTCCGGCCGGGCCGACTGACCGGATGCCTTCTTACGTCCCCTTTTATTTCCGCCGCCAAAACGCTCGAACAAGCCTTCGATGACGACGAGTCGTTTTTCCGAAAGGAAAGGCACCGTCTCGCAGGCGTGCCTTAACTGCTCCAGCGTTACCTGGCGTCCGTCGAGCACGCTGGTATTAGACATCAGGGCACCGGCGTCACCGATGCCCTTTTTTATACCGTCGAGCGCCTGGCGGATGGCAAAATCGTCCTTGCCGATAAGCACGTGCAGCAATTATCATCCTCCGGGGGGAGTTTACCCATTTTACCATACCGGCGGCCAATGAGTAAGGTTGACAAAAAACCGCCGTTAATGAATAATCGCACTAAGAAACACTGTGTCGTCAACCATACCGCTAAAATCAAGAGGTGAACAAAGATGTCGGAAATCCCTGATGAAGGCGTCGTGACCGAAGAATTAAGGAAACTGGCAGGAATCGCCACGGATATGCAGATGGCCAGTAAAATCAGGACGCAGGCTATCAACCAGCTCGGCGAGATGGCCTCCCACGAAGCGCTGCTCGTCCTGCTCAACCTGGCCGCCAACGATAAATTAAACATCGACGAAAGGGAACTGGCCCTCAAGAAAGCCCGGGATATAGTCAAGAAAGGCCGCTGACAATCCAGCCGCGGCTACCAGCACGACGCACTGATGAGTATTAACATCGGCATTATAGGCCTGCCCCAGAGCGGCAAGACGACAGTCTTCAACGCCCTTACCGGAGGCAAGGCGGATACCGCCACCCACGCCAGGGACGGACTTTCCCCGCATGTCGGCATCGCCAGGGTGCCGGAACCGCGCCTTAAGGCCCTTAGCGAGATTTTTCACCCGCCAAAAATCGTCCCCGCCGAAGCGAAATACATCGACGTGGGGGCTTCGGTCAAAACACTCGCCATGGACAAGGGCATAGGCGGCGAGCTGCTCAATCAACTCAATACGGTCGATACGCTTATCTGCGTCGTGCGGGCATTTACCGACGACAGCATCCCCCACCCCGAAGGCGGCCTTGATGTCCGCAGAGATATAAGCTCTCTCAACACGGAACTGGTTTTCTCTGACCTGGCCATCATGGAGAGAAGGCTGGAAAAACTGGAGACCCCCCTGAAAGGGGCCAAACCGAACGAACGCCCGACTCTCCTCCAAGAAAAAAACGCTTTAATACAGTTGAAAGCCGAGCTGGAAAACGATAGACCCATCCGCGAGCTGGCGCTGGAACCGACCGCCTCCAGACTAATCACCAATTACCAGTTCCTCACCGCTAAACCCCTCCTCATCGTGGTCAACATCGGTGAAGAGCAGCTCCCCCAAGCGGCTTCCCTGGAAGAAGAGCTAAACAAACAATACGCCGGGGGAAAATACCGGGTTATCGCCATCTGCGGCAAGCTGGAAATGGAACTGGCGCAGATGGAAGAAGACGAAGCCGGGGAATTCCGCGCCGATTTCGGTATCATGGAGGCGGGGATGGAACGGGTAATCAAAATGTCCTACGAGCTTTCCGACATTATTACATTCTTCACCGCAGCTTCTAACGAGGTGAGGGCATGGTCTATCAAGAAAGATACCACCGCCATTAAAGCCGCCGGCAAGATTCACACGGACATGGAAAAGGGGTTCATCCGCGCCGAGGGAATAGGATTTGAAGACCTGGTAAGGTGCGGCGGCATGGCCGAGGCTAAAAAACAGGGCCTGCTCCGTCTTGAAAGCAAGGATTACATTATCCGGGACGGAGACGTTATTACCTTTCTCTTCAACGTGTAGCCTTAATATCTTTGACTCTACGCACCAGCAGCTTCAAGCCATCCTCGCCCACTACCAGCACATCCTCACCCTTATCGATATCGCCCTCGGCTGAAGCCGCCCCCCAGAGTTCACCTCTGATTCTCACCATACCTTCCGGAGACAGTTTGACGGAAACCCTGCCTTTAGTACCGATCATTGAAGGCAGACCGACCGACACCTGTTTTTTCAACGTCCGGGTGGTAAAAGCAAAAAGCCAGATGCTGAATCCGGCCCAGGCTACCATCACGCCGATAACCACCTGTAAAGGCAAAAATATCCCGAACTCGGGAAGAAGCCAGCGCCAGATTGCCCAGACGGCGAATTCTTCCAACGAGGTGCTTACAATAGCCAGCAACAGCCTGGCCCTGGTCAACGTACCCATATCACCAAGCATATTATAGCAGGAAGACGCTATTATTTTATAACTCCACCCGCCTCTCTCTAAAAAAAATACTAAAATATTTCATTATTTATTAAAAATAAATGTGTCGGCGGACTTGACAAGCTATATACGAAAGTGATATCCTTATTATTTGTAATAATGCCCCAAGTGTTTATTATTTTAACCTTCCCAGGCGTATATGTCCGTTATATTTGTGCATATACACGCACGTCTTATTTCTAAAAGACAGCGTATTAAACACGAGAATTGTTGCATTTTTCTAAGGAGTAAGAATGGTTTTAGCATCGTCGGCACCCACACCCGAATCAAAGACCCCCGTTCCACGCAAATCTTATGCCAAGCTGCCCAACGTACTGGACGTACCTAACCTGATTAAGGTCCAGCTGGATTCCTTCCAGAGGTTCCAGGAAGAAGGGCTGAAACAGCTGCTTGAAGAAATATCCCCTATTAAAGACCTTACCGGCAACAGGCTGGAGCTCGGCTTTATCGCTTACGAGTTCCGCGAACCGCGCCCGGGACATTCGGAGCAGGAATGCCACGAACGTGACCAGACATTTTCCGCTCCGCTGTACGTCAAGGTGCGGCTGCTCGTTAAAGAAACCGGCGAGATTAAAGAGCAGGATTTATTCTTCGGCGATATCCCGTTGATGACCGCCAAAGGCACCTTCATTACCAGCGGCGCCGAAAGGGTAGTCGTCAGCCAGCTGTTGCGTTCTCCCGGCGTTTACTTTACCTGCGAAGAAGACCCTGTTTCCGGTCGCGATTTATGCAATGCGAAATTAATCCCCACCCGCGGCGCCTGGCTCGAGTTCGAGACCAGCAACCGGAACGTAATATCGGCTAAAATAGACGGCAAACGCAAGATTCCCATCACTACCCTCCTGCGCGCCATCGGCTACGGGAGCGATGAAGAACTGCTAAGCCTGTTTAAGGACGAGGACAAATCCGACCGCAATTACATCAGCACGACGATGGACCGTGAGCCTCTTATCAAAAACGAGAAAGAGGCTTTGATCGATATCTATAAAAAGCTGCACCCCGGCGAGATGCCCTCGCTGGATAACGCCAGGAAACTGATAAAGAACCTGTTTTTCGAATCGGCCCGGTACGACCTGGGCACCGTGGGGCGTTACAAGCTCAACAAGCGACTTGGCCTCGATGTCAGCCTTAAAGAGCGCACCCTGACCCGTGAAGACATCATCGAGATAGTGCGTCACATCATCATGATTGACAACGGGCAGGACCATGGCGATGATATCGACCACCTCGGCAACCGGCGGGTACGCACCATCGGCGAGCTGGTACAGACCCAGTTCCGTATCGGTTTCCTGCGCCTGGAACAGGTAGTCAGGGAACGCATGAGTATAATCGGCACGGAGGCGGTTACGCCCAGCGCCCTGGTGAATATCCGCCCCATCGTAGCCGCCGTCAGGGAATTCTTTGGCGGCTCGCAGCTATCGCAATTCATGGACCAGACCAATCCTCTGGCGGAGCTAACCCATAAACGCCGGCTTTCAGCCATGGGTCCCGGCGGCCTGTCACGCGAGCGCGCCGGGTTCGAAGTCAGAGACGTCCATTTCTCTCACTACGGACGCATCTGCCCTATCGAGACGCCGGAAGGACCGAATATCGGACTCATCGGCTCGCTGGCCACGTACAGCATGATTAACGAGTACGGATTTATCGAAACACCGTACCGCAAGGTTATCAGCGAGGTAAAAAACAAGGACGAGCATCTCGCCGGCAGAACGGTTACGGAGACAGTTCTCGATGAGAAAGGCAGTACCCTGGTAAAAGCCGATACGGTTATTACCCCGCAGCTTGCCGCCAAGGTAGCTAAACTGAAATCCAGGAAAATAAAGGTCGTACCCTTCGTGTCCGATGAGATTATCTATCTCCCGGCAGACGAGGAAGATAAATATATCATAGCCCAGGCCAACGCCCTGCTGGACGAAAACAACCAGTTTAAAGAAAAAAGAATCGAGGCCAGGCTAAGTGACGGCTACATTCTGGAAACACCCGATAAAATGGACCTAATGGATGTTTCACCCAAGCAGGTGGTCAGCGTCGCCACTGCCCTGACGCCCTTCCTGGAACACAACGATGCCAACCGCGCCCTGATGGGGGCCAACATGCAGCGCCAGGCGGTACCCCTCCTTCGTCCCGAGGCGCCGCTGGTAGCCACCGGCATGGAAATTGAGGCCGCCAAGCACAGCCGTCAGGTAGTCTTTGCGAATAACGCCGGCGTGGTGACCGAACTCGCCGGCAACATCGATGAAAAATTCAATACGAAGTATCGAATCGAAATTACCCGCGACGACGGCGAAAAAGATATCTACGAGCTTATGAAATTCGTCCGCACGAACCAGGGAACCTGCATCAATCAGCGGCCCCTGGTAAGCAAAGGCGACCGTATCGAGACCGGCCAGCTGCTGGCGGACAGCTCCGCCACCGAGAACGGCGAGCTGGCGCTGGGGCAGAACGTAACGGTGGCTTTTATGAGCTGGGAAGGCTATAACTTCGAGGATGCCATTATCTTGAGCA
>CAYPDM010000030.1:0-19749 GCA_964409485.1 uncultured Dehalococcoidaceae bacterium
GAATCAGGGTGTCAGAACACTAGGTCAACCGACACCCTGATTTTATTATTTTTTTCTTATAAAAATCAATGACGATTAGTTAATTTTTCATTCGGTTATTGCTATATAATTAACATATCAGTGTAAAATTAAGCTAGAGACAAATCAATCCGGGGTAGTCCGAGGCAGTCCTAAAGAAGGGCTTTTATGTGTTGTATGTCTGAACGCACCAAGAAGTTGTTCGGCGTGGCGTTGGACCCAGCCGACGACCCATGGACCCTGCAACTCAAACGGGCATGGATGTCGGCCGACCATGCTAATCTGGACTGGCTTACAGCATGTCTGGACCCTTATGATGCTATAGCCGGCAGCATGGCATCTCTTTTAGATAAGCACCACATCGAACTGGCCGGGAAATTTTCTACTCCCACGTGGCTTTGGCCGAAGCCGAATCCAGCCGACCTGCCATATGTCACCACAGATAATATGGAGAGTTTCTTCAACAGCGGTGACCTCTTAGCGATGGTGAAACAACTGAAATTATTTATCACCCAGAACATATTTCCGGAGATACCTATCATGGTGGGTATCGACCACTCCGCAACGGCAGGTGTTGTTACAGCGCTGGCGGAGAGATACACTCCCGAAGAACTCTGCATTGTGGTGCTCGACCAGCATTTTGATGCCATCCCGTTATCAGTAAGGCTGGAGGGACTCGCTCAGGTGAACCCTGATTATACATCCGGTACGCCTTTCGTTCCTCCAGCTACGCCCGTAGGATTCAATGACCAGTTCTGCTGCGGGAACTTCTGGGCGTATCTCATGGAAACCGGTGTCGTACTTCCCGAAAATCTTATCTTCGTCGGGGTAGCCGACCATCCCGGTCATGAAGAAACAGAGAGAAACAGGTATAGCACGACATATCTAGACTTTGAAAAACGCGGGTGCAGCTTCTTCCTGCGGAAGCAGTTCGACGGACAGTACGCCGACGAACTTGCCCATTTCTTCAGGAAAAATATCAACGCCCCATATGTCTATTTAAGTCTGGACCTGGATGTTGGCTCTTATGCCAGCACATACGCCGCCCGCTATATGGACAGGACCGGCATCACCGAACAAAACCTCCTGGATGTTGCCGGTATCATCGCTGACGAATGTCGCCGGGGAAAGTTCGAGTTAGCCGGTATGGACGTAATGGAGTTCAATATGCACTTCCTCGGCATAGAGACGCCCGACGGTACTAAGGATACGACTCTTGAGTTAGTGCGGGATTTTATCACTGCCTTGACCTAAAACCGGAATCCTAAAGAAGTACCGGCGTCTGCTACACTTTTCTTGATAGTGTGCATTCCAAGCCCTTTATATCTACCCCGATAATCCGGTCCACTTATTTGGCTAGTACTTTCAACATTGGTTACGTGCGTGTGTATTCAGGTGAAATCGAAATATCCATGAATAGTATGGGTTTGTTAACTACCGGGAAATTAAGAGGGCAATGCTTCAGTCCCCTGGGGACGTAGACAATGCATGGCTTGGTGATGATATACTTTTCCTCTTCCTCTCCCAGGCATAGCTCAGCTACGGCGCCAAATTCTTCGATATCTGCAGCATTCGTCCCCCAGAAAAACAGGTATTCATCATAGTCGTGCGCATGACTCTCTTCTATCATGAAGAGGGGTTTGGTAATCCCCGTCCAGGCCGGGGAGAAACTGGCGCCGTTGAAGTCCTTGCCGCCAAACAGGTGGGCGACTCGCCCGATGCGCTCATCGGTTACCGGCGCGTGTAGAATATACTTTTCGTATTTGGTACTGGTCACTTCGTAAATCCCTCCTTGTATTTTTTTCGGCACAGGTTGAAGAAACACTGATAAGAATACATGAATACGCAGAGGCAGGTCAATACCGGTAAATCTAACTTAAGAAGTGGTATCCCTTTTGGGGGCAGGGCATTTGTCAAGAATAAACACAAAGATACTATCCTGCACCTTTTGACGGGTGCATGGTTTTGGAATAAAATCTATGGGAAATACCGGAAAACCAGCGATATAAAGGAGGACGCAGGAAATGGCGGAGACGAAATACGGGCATAATATTATCACGGAGCTGAAGCCGGGCCTGAAGGTGCCGGAATTCAGGAGCGAATCGGCTGACAGGATGACCCACTTTCTCTGGTTGGGCGATGACCTGATAAAGGGGAGCCTGTATATAGAGTGTGTCTGGATCTGGCGGAAATCCGATTCACCGGGACCGGCCCCTCATACGCATGAATATAACGAGATATTAGCATTCTTCGGGACCAATCCGGAGGATATATACGACCTGGGCGGGGACCTGGAGATTTGGCTGGAAGACGAAAAGCACGAGATCAACAGGAGCTGTCTAATCTTCATTCCCAAGGGGATGAAACACTGCCCGCTCAGAACGACGAGGCTCGATAGACCTATTATACATTTTGCCCTCGGGACCGAAGGCCAATACGCTTAAGATAATAAAATAAGTTATCAACCCCTCGTGTCCCCGTATCTACCGGGATTCATGATGTTATTGGGGTCGAGCATCTTTTTTACTTTTACCAGCAACTCGACCCAGTTGGGGTCGCCTCTTCTCATCATCTCTTCGACGGCCCAATACGGGGCTTTATAGGGGACATATCCGTGGTCCAGCGCTACGTTCATTATTTCCCGCATACATTTTTTGACTCTATCGACTTCGTCGGGGTCGCCCTTGTAGAACTGTTCCACCAGACGGAGCATCCCGTAATGACCGCCCCGGAAGGGGACCATGACGGCGGCGCGTCTCAACCGGTATTTATCATAGACGGTATAAATCTTCTCCAGCGCTTCGCCCCATCGCGAAGTGGGGCCCATCGTGCCGACCCAGGTCAGACCTCCAAAAGGTGCGTTGCCCGTAGCAGGAAGGTCTTCCTCTTCCGGCGGTCCCATAGACCCTATCGGCAATATGTTGTACTCGGTATCCTTTAGTTCCTTCTTGATGTAAACGTCCAGTAATTCCAGCTTGGCTTTAAACTCGTCTTCGGAGTCGGCAGCCACCTTGATAACGACTCCCATCTTATCCGGCCCCGGGGGTCTGTCATATGTGGCCCTCGCCCGTTCTTCTTCGGGAGAGTAGACCCTGAGCTGTCTCTCTTCTTCTTTATGGAAAGCTTCAACTGTCTTTTCGTCCAGTTTATCCGCATTCGCTTCCGCTCGCTCGAACGACCAGCATTCGACGATTTCACAGATTCTCGTCTGGCCCAGTTTGCGGGCCAGCGTGCAGGCAGGCCGGATGCCGGTTACAATGACGGTCTGCGTTTGCTTGAAGGGGTACTTCGGCCAGAGCTGAAGTGAAATCTTGGTCACCACCCCGGTGGCGCCTTGCCACCCCAGGAAGAGCCCGATGAGATCGGGTAGCGGGGGGCGATTGCACCATGAAGAGGTCACCGAACAGGAGCCTATCCTGACAACTTCTCCTGTGGGTAAGACCACCTCTATGCCGTTGATGTTATCAGCGTTTGTTCCGACGATATTCGTCAGGCGCCCGAAGCCGTTGAGCAGGGCATTAGATATGAGGCTGCTGCTTGCCGGAGCGCCGGGGAAGCTATACCACAGGTGCGGGTATTTCGTATCAAACAGTCGCCGCAGGTCGCCGAAGGTGAAGCCGGGTTCTACTACGACGTACAGGTCTTCTTCGTTGAACTCAATCAGGCGGTTCATGCGCCTCACGTCCAGGATTATGCCGCCTTTGAGCGGTATGGTCAGCCCGCCGACATTGTCTCCGTAGGTAAATGGTATGACGGGGATTTTCTCCCGGTTGGCCAGGCGCAGCACCTCCTGGACTTCCTCGACGCTGCCGGGCATGACCACGAAATCGGGCCAGGCGGGGTCGTGCTCGGTTATATCCTGGGAGTAGGTGTAAAGCTCGGGGCGTGCAGTTGACACATTTTCATTGCCGACTATTTTCTCCAGCTCCCCGACGACTCGCTCTTTATCCTCAACGTTCATTCTCTTCCCTCCTAGCCGGCAGGCTGGCTTATGGCTGGTGCCGGTCTAAATATACTTGGTTTTATCCTTCTTGCTGGATTGCTTGAGCAGCTATTTCGGCGATATCATAGACCTCGATGTTTTCGCCGTACTCTTTAATGGCGTCCTTAAAGTTTCTTTCGCACCAGGGGCAACTGGTTACCAGTGCCGTGGCCCCGGTTTCCTTTGCCTCCTTTATCCTTTCTTCGGCCGTCCAGAGGGAAAACTCCGGGTATGCCTGTTTCACCCCGCCACCGGCGCCGCAGCACCATGAATGCTCGCGGCAGCGCTCCATTTCAACCAGTTCGATTCCGGGAATATTGTGCAGGATATCCCGGGGGGCATCGTATACGCCGGCGTAACGTCCCAGGTGACAGGGGTCGTGATACGTCACCTTCAACGGTACTTTCCTGGTGAATTTAATCTTGCCTTCTTTAATCAACTGGTCCAGGTACTCTACTAAGTGCAATACCTGGAAATTCATTTTGATATCGAGCTTCGGGTAGAGGAGCTTCAAGTGGCTTAAGCCATCGGCGCAGGAGACTACCACCGTGCTCACCCCGGCATTATTATAAGCCTGGATGTTATGCTCGGCGTATTTGGTGAACTCGCTTAGGTTACCTATCTCGTAGGCGCGCCCGCCGCAGCAAACTTCATCTTTGCCTTCGACGCCGACATCGACCCCGGCCACCTGGAGCAGCTTCAGGGCAGCCAGGGCCGGTCCCCGTAACTCCGGGTCGAGAGAAAGCAGACAACCGACG
Source organism: uncultured Dehalococcoidaceae bacterium (assembly GCA_964409485.1). GTDB lineage: Bacteria > Chloroflexota > Dehalococcoidia > Dehalococcoidales > RBG-16-60-22 > JAFGPF01. The sequence goes on from CAYPDM010000030.1 coordinate 4,759, forward strand.
CGGAAGCCAACATCGGCTCCGTCGGTAGCCAGATTCTTCAGGCCCAGTCCCGGGTCCCACGCTCCTCTCTCCTCTTTTGGTCTGTCCAGAACGTTATCATTTTTTTTCAGGCTCTGTATCATGATTTGGTGGGCGGGCAGGGTATAACCGGCGCTTACCGCCATCTGACGCAGACCTTCAATGAAGTCGACTATATGCCCTCCCAGGAGGTTGCCGCAGTTCACATCGCAGGCCTTGCAGGCTGTGCACGTATACAGCCTTTCCAGAACATCATCATCTTCGATGGTCAGCACTCCTTCCTGCAAGCCCCTTCCAATCATCATCCTGCCGATGGGAAAGTAGCCGGTGAATTTGAATTTATGGCCTGGCGGGCAGGCTGGGAGGAACAGACGTTCGAATGCTTTACACTCGCCACACTGGGAGCAGCGCGCACTCCATCTTTTGACTATATCCGGGAAGTCCATGCTTTTCTCTCCTCTGAAAGCGTTGGTTGGGCCGGTCCGGGTAGAGCCGACGGCGGCAAATGATGCTACCCTTCCCAATTCAAATAAGGTTAACCCCGCGCGTTTCCTTCGGGCATATGACTCAGGCGAAGGTTATAGTTGCACACTATTTTAGTCTGTGGCCTTAAATAAAGTCAATTGAATACCTGAAATACGACATTTTAGCCAAGTCAGCTCAACAAGTGGTGTCGATAACCATAGGGACAAGTCAATTTGGAGCGAGACAAAATTATGAACCCGGTACATAAGTTAGTAAATTGTTGGATAATTCAAACATCTTGCATTGCATGTTGGAGATACGCGGTCTGTCATCCAGAGTTTGGCTGTTTACAGCTAACATTTAGTCGAGTTACGCTAATTATAGAATAGTAATTTATTCGGGGGTAGTTGATAATTTAAAAAATGAATTATCAAAGGAAAACGGGGATTGATATAAAGATAGCTCGGATTCGAGCCGGGTGTATACCGTCAGCGTACTATACTTGGCAGCCAGGTTATGAGCGGGGGATAGACCCAGATGATGACCATAAGCAGAAAGCCGATCGCGAGGAATGGCATGGAGGCACGAAAAACTTCGCCCAGATTTACATCTGAAGGCGATAGGGCTTTCATAGTATAGACGTCCAGTCCAAAAGGCGGTGTGATAAGTCCTAGCTGTATATTTACAAGCAACAATATAGCATACCATAGCATGTTGTAATTCAATGCCTGTACGATGGGGAAAAAGATGGGCACGGATATCATAACGATGCTGGCCGGGTCCATGAAGCAGCCCAAGAATACTACGACAAACTGCGTGGCAATGACAATGACCGCACTGGGGACATTTAGTTCTGTGGATAATTTGACAAGTCCAGCGATAGCCCCGCTGGAGACGAGGATCCGGGCGAAGCTCAACGATGCGGTCATGATCATCATAACCATAACGCTGATCTGTATGGTGCTTTTAACTGATTCCTTTATCATTCTCCAGTTCAATTTCCGATACAGGGCCGCCAGGAGATAGCAGGCGAGAGCGCCAAGCGCCGCCGCCTCCGTCGGGGTGGCTACGCCCAGGAATATCACACCGATGACCGCGAATATCACTATTCCGATGGGTAGTATTTGTTTAACAATGACATTGAGCTTAACTACAAATGATATATTGGTTACCGTGTAATTAGGCGCCAGGTCCGGTTGAAGCTTGGCTCTGATGATTATGTAGGCAATAAACATGACGGCCAGCAGCAGCCCGGCCGGAATGATTGCCATCAACATATCACCAATAGAGACTTTGCCAATGGCGCCAATGATGACGGCCAGGGCGCTGGGAGGAATCAGGACCGCCAGAGTGCCACTGGCGACTATAGGGCCCAATATCATCGGGTTTTTATAGCCGCGCTTCTTCATATCCGGTGCCAGGCTTTTACCCAGCACGGCGATGCTACCGCCGCTCATGCCGATCATGGTCCCCAGCAGTACCCCCGCGCCGATGGCGAGTATGCTTAGTCGGCCAGGCAGACGCCCCAGAAGCTTGTCCACTCCGTCCACTACATTCCCGCCTACTCCCGACTCGAATATTATGTTTCCCATGAGTACGAACAACGGAATCGGTAAAAAGACAAATGATGTTATAGAGCTGAAGACACTGGTCAAAAGCGTCTCCATACCGGCCAGGCCACCCCAGAACAGGAGTGCCCCCATGACGCAGGTGAGCATGAAGGCAAAGAATATCGGCATGCCCGTAATCATCAGAACCACCAGGCACCCGAAAATAACTAGTAAGGCCAGCTGCCACGCCATTTTCTTGCACCCCCGGATGAGTTACGTGATTTGTTGTGATTCTCTTTTAGATAAAGTTTGCCAGGTTTTCAGGTGGCCAAAAATTTTTCTCAACATGACGATGAAAAGCAGGGCATAACCTATAGCGATAATGATTTCTATGGGCCATCTAATCGGCTGTAATACTGTAGAGAGGTATGTGCCGTACCGAATATCGTTTACGGTGAGTTTTACGGAATACCAGATGAGAACGCCCAACAGGATTTCACAGATAATAGCTGTGGCTATATTGGTAATGACTTTTCGTCTCGGATTGAGCCGATCTAGTACGAGGTCGAGCTTTATATGTCCGTCGTTTTTGAGCAGCCAAGCGGTAGCCAGGAATGTCATCCATAAGAGGCTGTATTCGGTGAGTTCAAAAAGGCCGGTGTAACTGAAGCCCACCACGTATCTGATGATAACATCAATGGAGACAGCCAGCATGTCGATGATGATCAGTGCGGCGCCTATGACCATCATTGCGGTGACGATTTTGTCAAAAACGTCCCAAAACCTATCGGCCATATTCATGCCTTCCTAATCTTTCCGGTCAGCTAGAAAACAACAAGTAATCAAACATAGCGCAGGGTGCCGTGCCGGCGGAGTCCATCTCACAGCACCCTGCGTAAAACGAGCTTTCTTTCCGGGACACGGATACGCCTTTAAAGCAAGCATCCGGTGCCGGCAAAGGTCGTCCTAAGGCGCTACGATTGCTTTGAATTTGGCGACAAGCTCCGGGTTCTTCTTCTCGGGGACAGACCAGGTCGCCTGCATATAGTTATCGTGGAACTTTTGAGAGTCAGCCGGAGATAATTTGACAATTTCCACACCGGCGTCGGTAAGCTCTTTCTTCACGCCATCGATGACGCCCTCCCAGGCTACTTCGCCCATCTTTTCCGCCTCGATGACCGCCTCGTTTATCGCGTCCTGAATATCCTTCGGGAGCGAGTTCCACTTGTCCAGGTTGACGAGGAAAGCGGAAGAGGAGTCACCGTGGAGCTCGTCCAGCATGTAGTTTGTCACATCCTTACAGCCCCACATGATAACGCCAGGGGCCCCTACGTGGAACGCATCCACCGTGCCGCGCTCCATGGCCGTAAAGTAGTCGGACATAGGTATAATCGACGGCTGGGCCCCGAGTGCCGTAAGCATGGCCACGTAGGCCGGCCCCTGGGTGGCGAACTTCACTCCCTTGAAGTCGTCAAGTGTCGCGATTTTATTCTTGCTGTAGATGGCCATCATTCTCTGTGGATATGATGGGGTCGAAGAGCCCAGGTAGTAAATGTTCTTCTCCTTCAGGAGGTCGGCGGCTATATCCCATGCCGGGCTGGCGCGGAACTCCTCGATGCTCAGGGTCATGTTCCCGAGGCATTCCCAGCCCGGGATCAGAGTGTCGATATAGCCATACAGCGCGCTGACTATATCGATAGAACCACGGGATACCGCACCCGGGGCATCCGGGGGTGGTATCGCTTCCGGTCCTCCTATCCACTCTATGGTCACAAGGCCGTTGGTCTTGGTCTTGACCAGGTCCATCAAGTTGTGTTCAAAAAACTGGTCCGGGGGAACATCGGGTTTGAAAGAGACCATTTTGAGCACTATGGGCTCCTGGGCCGGGGCCGGGGCGGGAGCAGGGGCGGGGGCCGGGGCCGGCTGTTCCTTTTTGGTACAACCACCGACGATCAGGCCGATTACCAGTATAATTGCTATTGATATCAGAATTAATTTTTTCATTGATTATCCCTCCCTTATCAGACTGGCAAAAATGGGTAAAAAACCAGAATAACTGCAATTATGTCTTTTAAGCTATCGGGCACCTCCTTTCAGAGCATACAGCGAATGGTATAAGCTGATAAATACGGTATTTCGGCTCATTATACATATACGTTATTTGGATGTCAAGGCATTTTTTTACCCGTTCTATTCGGTTTAGATAATGGGCTACATTCTAGTGATATCACCTGTTTTCTTACCGTCCGGCCATGATCCGAAGTAGTCCATAGCCTCTTCAGCCGGACGAAGCTGGGATCAATCCTTTTCAAATGCTTCCGGGTATCGGCCCCTCCACTCATCCATTTTATAACCGCTGGACTTTTTAAACGTCAACCGGGTAACCACTGGTGGCCACTCCCCGTCAGTCGCTGGAAAATAATATTGTTGAAATTATGGCACATTTTTGACAAGACTAATGCAATAATGCAATATGGTATATATGTGCGGAATTACAGGGATATCAAGAAAACATTTTAATGAGGAGGGTAGATAGATGAACACAGCTCTGAACATCAAGACCGATCTGGCGATAGTTGGCGGCGGCGGGGCCGGGATGGCGGCGGCACTGGCCGCTGCGGAAAGGGGGTGCCAAGATATCACCGTGTTGGAAAAGACCGGCTCCACAGCCGGAAGTACCGCCATGGCCCACGATATTTTTGGGGCGGATAGTCCGACCCAGAGAAGGTCGGGAGTGGACGCCCGCCGCGACGCGCTTTTTAGAACGGCGATGGAGTGGGCGCACTGGACGAACGTCAATCCCAGGCTCGTGCGCGCCTTTATCGACCGCTCCGGGGACACCATCGGCTGGCTTGAGGGAAAGGGGCTTGAATTCGCTGTGGCCCAGTTCTACTACGGCCAAGTGCCCTGGGTCAGGCACTATATCGTTAACGGCCAGGGCGCCCAGTTGATGAAGGTGCTGCGTCGGGAGTGTGAAAAGCTCGGCGTAAAGATACTGACCCATACCCGGGGCAAGCGGATACTCCGCGGCGGGAATGGCGAGGTTACCGGGGTCGTCGCGGAGGGCAGGGACGGGGAGGTGAATGTGACGGCCAAGAGTGTCATCATTACCACGGGCGGCTACGGCAACAATAAGGAGATGCTTAAAAAATACTGCCCTTACTACCACGAGAACATGAGCTACGACGGGCCGGCCGGCAATACCGGCGACGGGATAACCATGGCCATTGAGGCCGACGTGGCTCTGGCCGGCCTGGGGGCGCTTAATCTCCACGGGCCTTTCCTGACGCGCAAAGAATCACCTGGAGTGGCAGTTGATGCCCGGGGGGCTGACGGCAAGCCGTATAAAATCAGGCCACAGGAAGTGGGCTGGGAGCCTTTTGCCATCTGGGTGAACAAGGACGGCCGCCGCTTCGTCGACGAAGGTTATGCCTCTGCCTTCTTCGCCTACGGTAACATTGTCGCCCTACAGCCGGAGGGGCTCGGCATCTGCCTCTTCGATAGCCAGACGCTCCGCATGGTGGAAAAGCAGGGACTTTTCCGGACCGGCATCTTCGGTGTTCACACGCTGCACGGATTCGTGCCGCCGGGGGTACCGCTGCCCGGGCTGGAAAGGGAGTTCAAGAAACTGGAAGGGAAAGAGGCGAGCCTGAAGATTTCCGACTCCTGGGACGAGATAGCCGCGTGGATGGGCGCCGCACCGGAGGTCCTCAAGGCGACCGTGGACGAATACAACGCCGCCTGCGACTGCGGTCACGATAGCCTCTTCGTCAAAGACCGGAAATACTTGCGGCCGCTGCGCGTCCCGCCCTATTACGCCGTCCGCGGCCACGGCTCAATCTGCGATGCCTACGGCGGCATCAAGATAAATGAAAATATGGAGGCTCTCGATAAAAACGACCGCCCGATCCCGGGGTTTTATGCCGCCGGCTCCACCACCGGGTGCTGGGAATCGGAAGCCTACTGCTACCATCTCACCGGGCATCTGGTAGGCTTCGCCATCAACTCCGGTCGCATCGCCGGCGAGAGTGCCTTCAAATACCTGTCGGGGAAATAATCCAGCCAGAGACCTTTAAGGGGGTAAAAGAGATGACGACAAAAACAGCGGAGGCGGGTGTAGAAACCGTTTGCCGGGAGCTTCGAGAGAAGATAGGGGCTGAAAAGGTCCGGGACGATGAGATAACCCTGGTGACCTACGGCCGTATACGCCACGGTTTCGATATCATGTGGCCCTTCCGCAAGCCCTCCATGGTGGTTTTTCCCGGGACGCGGGAGGACGTGGTGGAAACTCTCAAGCTCGCCAATAAATTTAAGGTCCCGGTGACTTCCGTGGGTACCGCCGCCATCATGCTCGGGACTACCGAGGGCGGGATCGTCATCGATCAGCGGCGCCGGGATAAGGTGCTCGAGATAAACACGGACTCCGGGTATGCGGTCATTGAGCCCGGCGTCAGCTTCGATAAACTTACCGCGGCATTGAGGGGGACAGGGTATAAGTGCTCCGTCGGCACCATGCCCGGCCCGGGCACCGTCCTCGGCCAGGCCCTTTCCCGGGGTTCGCAAAGCTTTACCACCCGCTACCTCAATCTGGTCCTGGACCTGGAGGTGGTACTTCCCAGCGGGCTCGTCTACAGCACCGGCTCCTCCCACTTCGAGGGGGTCGGCAGCCACCTACGCTACGGCCCTTACCCGGATCTGGCCGGCCTCTATACCTGCGCTTATGGTGCTATGGGTGTCATCACGAAGGCGGCCATCAGGATACATCCGGTGAATGAGGCTTCCCGCGTCAACCTGGCCGGGTTTGATAACTACGCGGACTCCATCGATTACATCAAGGAGCTTATAAACCACAATATACCCGAGCATACCTTCATCTGGGACTGGCACATGTACCTGACCTGGCCGCTCGCCCCGGAGGATATGGAAAAGGTCATGCCCGGAGTCCTCGAATCCGACTTCACGAAACCGCCGGAAGGCATCCCTTATAACATCGTCTCGACCATGCTGTCAGGCTATCCGGAACAGGTGGAGCTATACGAGAAAATTTGCGCCCGGGTCGCCGAAAAATATCACGGCCGGGTCATCTCCGATGAAGAGGCCGAAGAACGATTCCCGGCTACCCTGGACGGCTTCCGGCAGCAGTATGGGGACTATCATTACCGCGAATCTGTCCACTGGAGTAAGGGCAGGTTCGCCGGCTGGTACGTCTTTGCCGAGCCGAAGGACATGAAGGAGATAGAGAAGTATGCCGCCGGCGAGTTTGCGAAGTTCGGCAAGGCGATCAACCCGGTCAACTATTACTCCCACCCCTTCGATTACGGCCGCTCGATTCTCCTGCGGATTGCCGGCTTTCCCGACCCCACCGACATCGAGCTTCGCAAACAGATCGCCGCCAAGTTCGAGGAGATGTACGACACGGCCATGAAAAGGTACCGCGCCGTCCCCATCCGCCCCGTCGGGTCGGAGAAAGCGGGGACGTACATGCAGGTCCTCGCCAGCATTAAGAAGGTTCTTGATCCCAATAATATCTTGAACCGGGACTGTGGCCTTTTCGATGAGGGAGAACTATGAGATTAGCCGCTACACTAGCAGACGTTCAACCCGCCGCTGCCCGCTGCCTGCGGGACACCAGGTGTTCCTACGGGTCGTGGCCGGAGAACCGCACTCTCTGCCCGCTCTATCAGCACGATCCCTCTTTTACCTTCAGCGGGGGGGGCTATATGTTCCTCGTCCTGGCCCTTCAGGACAATAAAATCCAATTCGACCAGTCGACGGCGGAATTCGCCTTTAGCTGCGCCGGCTGCCTGGCCTGCGACGCCAACTGCCACCTGATCGCCACCCATCCACCCCACGCCGGCATCACGGATATCGTTCGCCTGCTTCGGAGCGAGGCGGTGAAAAGGGGGTTCATCCCGGCTGGCGCTGCCAGGAAGCTTTACGAAGAGGTCAGGAAGGCCGGAGATTACGGGAAGGCCACTCCCCTCGACCTCCCCTCGAAGATATCCAGCGTCAAGGCGGGCACGGTTATCTTCGCCGAATGCGCCCACGCTGCTTCTCGTAAGGACATCGCCGCGGCGACCGTGAGCCTGCTGGCAAAAATCGGCAGCCCGGTGGCCCAGTTCGCCGAGAAAGGCTGCTGCGGCGCAGCCCTTTACGACGCCGGCTTCTGGGACGAACTCGAACCGCTCGTCAGGGCCAACTGGGCCGCCATGAAGCCCCTCAAGGGTAGGGAGTTCGTGTTCACCAGTCCCCACTGCCAGGAGTTCATCGTCAGGAGATACCCTGAAATCCTCCCCGATTATACCCCGGTGAAAAACCGGCATATCAGCCAGCTCTTGGCGGACGCCTTTAAAAACGGCAAACTGAAGAGTAAGGCTTCCGCTCAGGTCAAGGTCAGCTACCATGACCCATGCTACCTTGGCAGGGGCCTCGGCATCTATGACGCCCCCAGGGATATCCTGGCTTCGCTCAAGGGCGTGAAGCTGGTGGAGATGGAGAGGAACCGGGAGGACTCCTTCTGCTGTGGCGCGGGGGTTATGGGTGATTATATCCCCGGATTGTCCGCGGACACCGCCCGCGAACGGATAAGGGAGTTCGAGGCGACCGGGGCCGACCTGTTGATAACCGCTTGCGCGTATTGCCGGGACGCCTTTCGCAAGGTCATGCCCGCGGCTGACAGGAAACGCGTTAAAGACCTGACCGAGCTGGTTGACGAGCGGACCTAATTTACTGATACGTTTGGGAGGAATTTGATGTTCGATTTAAACGCATATATCAAGACCTTTAACTCCGGCGACGACCAGGCGATGCTGGACGGTTTCTGGGTGGACGACATGGAGGTATGGTCGGGGCGGGGAGGCGAAGTAAGTAAGCTGGCCTCGAACAAGGGCGAATTTCTCAAGTTCCTGGACTTCGTTCACGATGGCGTCCGCGAGATTATTCGCGTCCAGACACTGCTGCGGGACGGAGACCACATCTTCGCCGAGATCGATATGGACTTTCACGCCTCGAAAGACCGGCCGGACTATCCCTTCGGCCATCTCAAGCCGGGCGATTTCATCACCGTCAAGATGTTCTGTCTTTATACCCTCCGCGGGGACAGGCTGGCGAAGCTCAAGATGGCGTCCTGGGCGCCCGACTCCGGCGTAACCGACCCGCCGACCCGCAGCTTCGGCCCGCCCCCTCCCATAAAGGGCGGCGTCCGCCGGCGGTGAGGACGGTTGTTACCGGAAATGGATAGAATCTCCCGTACGGGAGGATTGGAGATAAGTGGCAGGTAAAAAGTACGCGCACCATATCGTCACTGAATTCAAGCGTGGGCTGGCGCTGCCCGAGTTCCGGGGTGGGGCAAAATTCGATGGGACTTCCACCAGCCGGTCGCATTTTATGATGCACCTGGGTGAGCAGGTCGTTAAAGGGAGCCCGTACCTCGAGGCTGTCTGGCTCTGGCCGGGCGCCGCCGACCCCAAAGGGGGGTTCCCGCAGCACGTCCATGAACACGACGAGTCCATCGGTTTCTTCGGGACAGATACGAAAAACGTCTACGACCTTGGGGGAGAGATCGAGTTCTGGCTGGAGGACGAGAAATACCTGCTGACAAAGAGCTGCCTCATCTTCGTCCCCGGGGGTATGAAGCACTGTCCCATCAGGTTCATCAAAATAGAAAGACCTATTTTCCATTTCCTGATGGTGACCGGCGGCAAATACGACTAGAAAAAGCGCCAGGATTATAACGGCCAAGGAATTCTTGTAGGACTCGCCGGGTCTTATCCAGAAGCCCAACGACTTTAAATAACCTCGGAAAGATAGTCTCATACAGACAGAAAGAAGGTGGGTCATGAAGCTGGAAGAGATGGAAAAGCGGCTCAGGACGATGGAGGAAATCGAGGCCATCAAGAATCTGCAAAACGAGTATCTCTTCTACGTGCTCAACCGCCAGTGGACGGAGATACCGGACTTTTTCACTGATGATGCCTTTATCATCGTCGGGAAATATGGGACATGCCACGGTAAAAAGGAAATCAAGAAGTTCTTTATGGAGGTCGTCTCCAAGGCGAACGCCGGCAAAGACCGCGATACTCACTTTGCGGTCATGCCGGTCATTACCGTCGACGGTGACAGGGCCAGCGGCCACTGGATGTTGTATATATTCATTGCCGATCCGGCGACAGGCGGCGTCTCCAGTTTTAACCAGGGCAGGTACGACTGCGAGTACCTGAAGCGGGACGGGAAATGGAAGTTCAGTAAGCTGATCTGGACAAATCCCTGGCCGCTGACACCCGAGTCGATGCCCAGGCCCGAGGACTGGCAGTAGCAGGTCGGCCCCGGCATTAAAAGTCGGCCAGAAATTCGCGGAACGGCGTGGCCGCGAGCGTCTCGGTCTCGGATTGTCCTAGTGCCCGCATGATCATGATCGCCTTCTCAAGCTGATTCGTGTCTTCGGTCTCAATGATGTCGACGTAGTCGAAGCGGCCCAGGGTGGCGTAGCTGTCCTTGAAAACGATGCCGGGGCAATCGCTTTTGATACGGTCCAACACCGATGCCACGACCCTCTTGAAATCGGCCGGGTCCCGAAACGCCCCTGGCGTCATCCGGCTGAGGATAACATAGGTCGCCATTTCCTTTGCCTCCTTTTCGGGTATACCATGATTTACATGACCCGCCTCATTATATCAGAAGTAGTTATGGCTGGATAATAGCCATTTTTTACACTGCCGGCCGTGATAATGAAAGAACTCTTCAAACAAAACCTCACCTGAATGGCAACGCTATTGGGGCATAATTATTCGAAAGGCCGATATGCATGTATCGCTGGCTTTAAAGGATTCTTATTTATATATTTATAACCTGAGTAACGTAACATTCACTCACATCCCGATGTTCGTTCAATGGAAAACAGGGTTCATGATTACAAGATAACGTGGTTGTCAGCTTGATTGTTTAAAAACTGAAGATATTTTAAGCCGATTCCAGCTTCAAAAACGCCCTGAAAATCGGGAAAATGTAAGGATTACTTTTAATCAGGGTGTCACAGGTTCGAGACCTGTACGGCCTACACTCGACTCCCTCACCATTTGCTAACATTAGTGTCTGATTTTTTATTAGCATCCGCCTCAAAAATCATATCGAACTTCTCAGCCTCCAAGACATATTTAAGTAACTTAACCATTTGGTAACATGAGCTAAACAATCACAGTAATACAAACAAGTGTGATATGTTTGTGATGTTTTACCCGTATTTTGTGATATGTTTGTGATTCGGATTCTGTATATTTGAGACGTATAAAGACTTCTCAAGCCATGCTAAGAAGCGTCATACTTGGGGGATTAATTTATGCCGATAGAAATCGATGGGCAGACGTATTACAGGACACTAGAAGTGTGCCGTAAGGCTGGTGTTAGTCGGGCTACACTTTTCCGGTGGATCAACCAGGGTATATTCTCAACATTACTCAGGGACAGAAGAGGGTGGAGGCTGTTTACCGAGGACGACCTGAATAAAATCATAGCTGAAAATGGAAAAATCGAGGTTGAAAGAGTGCCCCGAGCCAAAAAACCCGGTAAATGAGTTTACCGTGAAATTGGTGAACCGGTACGAAAGAGGAACACGCACTAAACTAATACTCCCGTCATTTGCTTCGCCATCATGATACCGGAGGGTCAGACATGAAGGATACTGAAAAGACAAAAGAGCAATTGATAGATGAATTGGTAACCATGCGCCAACAGATTGCTGAATCAAAAGTATCACAAGCCAAGCACAAGCACAGGGAGCGAGCCCTTCAGGAGTCCAGTGAATACGCTGATAATATTGTGGCTACGGTGCGTGAGCCTTTGCTGGTGCTGGATACTGACCTGAGTGTAATCCTGGCCAACCGCTCCTTCTATAGTACCTTTCAAGTGACACCTGAAGACACTGAGGGGAAGCTCGTCTATAATCTGGGCAACCGACAGTGGGACATCCCCAGACTGCGGGAGCTTCTGGAGGAGATTCTTCCCAAGAACACCTCCTTTGATGACTTCGAGGTGGAGCACAGCTTCGAGACCATTGGATACAAGGCAATGCTGCTTAATGCCCGACGGATTCACCAGAAGGATAACCGAACCCGTATGATACTCCTCGCCATTGAGGACATCACCGAGCGCAGGCAGATGCAGGAAAGGCTGCTTGCCTCGGAGCGGTTAGCCACCCTGGGGCAGTTCTCGGGGAATATCGCCCATGAGCTAAGGAACCCCTTGAGCGTTATCGACAGCTCGGTATACTACCTGAAGACAAAGCTTAAAGATACCGATACGAAAGTGCAGGAACACCTTGACCGCATCAAGTCCAGTGTGGTCAGCTCCATAGCGATTATCGAGAGCCTGCTTAACCTGACCCGAATGGAGAAACCCCGTTTGGGGAGGCTTAACCTTATCGCCATCACTGCTGATGCCATTGCCGCCTCTAAAGTACCGTCTGCGGTAAGCATCGTAAATAAGTTCTCGGAAGATGAGGTTGCCATCAATGCCGATGGAGAGCAACTCCGCATGGCATTCAAGAACGCTATCAAGAACGCGGTTGAGGCGATGGATGGCGAAGGCACACTCACGGTAACCGCCCACACCACGGCTGATGGAAAAGCCGAGGTATCCTTCGCCGATACCGGTTCTGGCATTGCCGCGGAGAACCTGGAGAGGGTCTTTCAGCCGCTTTTCAGCACCAAAGCCAAGGGCATCGGCTTTGGTCTGTCCATCGCCAAGACGATTATAAATAAGCACGGTGGCACCATAGAGGCCAAATCAGAACCGGGTAAAGGGGCAAATATTATCATAAAGTTCCCTCTCTTTGTAGATAAAGATGAGGAGGTATAAAAATGTCAGTAAAATCAAAAATACTGGTCGTAGATGACAATGAGGAGTTCTGCCGGAACATGACCGATATTCTGGAGCTACGGGGTTATAAAGTAACAACTGCCTCTGATGGGCTCAAAGCCTTAGAGCTGATAAAACAGGACGACTTTATACTGGTGCTGCTGGATATCAAGCTGCCGGTAATGGGTGGCGTGGAAACTTTCAAGAAGATTAAAGAGATAGTGCCGAACACCCCGGTAATTATGATAACCGCCCAGGCTGTTGAGGACCTCATCAGGGAGGCGTTGCGGGAAGGAGCCTTCGGTGTCCTCAAGAAGCCGCTGGACTTAGACAGCCTATTCGCACTTATTGAGAAAGCTGTTGCTGAAGGGGCGCTGATATTGGTGGTGGACGATGACGAGAATCTCTGCACCAATTTGAAAGACAACCTAAGTGATAAGGGTTACCAGGTGAGCGTTGCCTATGATGGCAATATGGCAATAGAGATGGCACGCGAAAGCACCTTTGACATCATGCTCATTGACCTGAAGCTGCCTTCATTGAATGGGTTGGAGACCTACCTCGCCATCCGGGATATCCGCCCAAACGTGGTGGCAATCATCGTTAGCGGCTATCTGCAGACGATGAGTGATCTGGCACAACAAGCACATCGGGAGAGCGCCTACGCTTGCCTGGAGAAGCCCATAGATATGGACAAGCTGGTGGCGCTCCTGGAGCGGATTCAAGAGCAGAAAGCCAGAGGCTTTCTTGAGAAACCCGGATAGAGCTTGGGAAGTTCCGGAGTAGTAGTGTCATGGAGGAGAGATTCGACATACTGGTTGTAGATGATGACGTGAACCTATCGTCAAATCTGCAGGATGTCCTGGAGGCGGAAGGGTACAGAACTGCGGTATCTTTTAACGCCGAAACCGCGCTCGCCCTCTGCCGTGAGAAGATATTTGACCTTGCGATTGTCGATATTTATCTACCTGACATATCCGGGATAGAGCTAACCAAGGAGTTGACCAGTCTGTCACCTGAAATGACGTTTATCATCATGACTGGTTATGCTTCACTGGGTAGCGCTATTAAAGTCGCCGGACGGAGGGACATAGTAGCCTATGTAACCAAGCCGGTTAATATAGATAATCTGCTGTCTCTCATCAGAGTGGCGAGGGATAGCGTAAGCAGGCAGGAAAAGTAAAATAACCCCGAGATGAAAACACGCTATAGACCAAGCCCCGGCTCTCCGGCAGTTCCATCACGTCTTCCTTCCTGACGATTCACATATAACCACATCCCATCTGTGATAATTTTGTAAGGTTTTGCCCTCATTTTGTGATGAGATTGTAAGTAGACCCCCCTAAAATTTTACGAGACACTCGTTACATTCGTTAATACCTTACCAGACGCCAGGTCATGATAAAGTAAAGGCAGCCTGTAAAAATCTCTGTAAAACCAAATTTTAATTAAGGAAGTGTAATGGAACGAAATTTGGACCTGCTCGTTGTGGATGATGATGTAGACCTAGCTTCAAACCTGCGGGATATCCTGGAGATAGAAGGCTATAGCACGGCTGTAGCCCATGATGGCCAGACGGCTCTCGCCCTCTGCCATAGAAAGCCAGCCTCCCTTGCCCTTGTAGACATCATGTTGCCTGACATATCGGGGGTAGAGTTGATAGAGAGGTTAACTGAATTAGCCCCCGGAATGGAGTCCATCATCATTACCGGCCATGCTTCATTGGAGACGGCTATCGAAGCCGTCAAGCAGAAGCTTATAGTCGCCTACGAAGTTAAACCACTTGATATGGACAATATTCTAGCTCTTACAACTCAAATTATTGAACGTAAAAAGATGGAGAAGAAACTGATTGAGTATGAGGAGTTAAACAAGCTCAAGAGCGATCTTCTCGCCAAGGTCTCCCACGAACTGCGCACCCCCCTGGCTACTATCAAGGGGTATTCCACCATGCTGCTGAACTACGAACCGAGGCTCTGGCGTAAGGAAAGACACGAATACTTGAAGTCCATAGATAGTGCTACTGACCGACTAACTACGCTGGTAAGCCATCTACTGGATATGTCCCGGCTTGAGACAGGCCTGCTTAAACTGGACAAAGCGCCGA
>CAYPDM010000031.1:0-1974 GCA_964409485.1 uncultured Dehalococcoidaceae bacterium
GCTAGACTTTCTTATAAGGCCCCGTAGTGTAGCGGTCTAACATGCCACCCTGTCACGGTGGAGATCGGGGGTTCAAATCCCCCCGGGGTCGCCATTCATATCTTTCTACAGCCCATTCAGGATAAACTGTAAGCAGGCGCATGTACAGTGAGCTTCCTGCAATATCTCTAACAACGCACAATCATCAGAAATATTTCTCCTGTTTATGCATAAATCCTTGACATATTGATAAAAAGGTAGTAAGATGATAGTGGACATATGCTCATTATATACAGGTAATATACATTTTCCTGTGAACATTAGCTCATAATATTAACGCGGGGGGATAAATAATTGAGCAGACAGCCGCTTTTGAGAAGGGTAGATTATTTACCCACAATTAATTTTTTTAAACCTGCCGGAGTGCCGCTGGCTCAATTGCAGGAAATTAGAATTTCTATCGAAGAAGTCGAGGCTATTCGTCTTAAAGACCTGGAAGGACTTGAGCAGGAAGAGTGCGCGCAGAAGATGAATATTTCGCGTTCGACATTCGCCAGAATACTGCTCTCCGCGAGGCAAAAAACAGCCGATGCCCTCCTCAATGGAAAAGCGATAAGAATCGAGGGCGGCAACTACGAATTGACCAAGCGCAGCTTTCGATGTGGAAACGGCCACGAGTGGGAGGTGCCTTTCGAGGAGATGGTAAAACAACCCCCGGAGCTGTGCCCTACCTGCAACACGGCCAACATCGTGACGCTTTGGCCATGGAAACCCGGCTCTGGAGGCGGCAGACGGTTGAGGGAAAGAAGAAGCTGGTAAGCATAGGAGACTAATATTATTCCAAGGAGGTGAATATAATGGCTTATGGATTCGGAAGAGGAGGCGGCTACGGCCGCGGCTCCGGCGGCGGCATGGGTTTCGGTTTTCGTGGGAGCTCCCCGCCCTGGCCTTATGTCGGCAGGGGCAGAGGCGGCTTACCGCGATGCGGTTACTTCACCGGCGGCGCCGGCGTACCGGCACCATTGTCTTACAATCCCCCTTTCTACCAGGGTATGCAGGCTGCAGGCGCATATCCGCCCTACGCTCCCCCGGTGACAAGGGAACAGGAACTGAACTACCTGAAAGACGAGGCTGAAGCTATCAAGAGTCAACTGGAGGAAATAGAGTCCAGGATGCATGATCTGGAAGAAGACAAATAAATAGTCAACCGCGCGCATAAATAAGGAGGTGTGCAATGCCAGGATTTGATGGTACCGGCCCTAACGGGATGGGACCGATGACGGGAGGAGGCAGGGGGTTCTGCAATCCCCGTGGAGGCATCCCGCGACAGTATGCCTTTCCCAGAAGGTTAAATTACGCTTTTCCACGCTACGGTACGTATGGTTTTCAGCCGTACACTCCGAGGGCGACCCGTGAGCAGGAACTGGGGTTCTTAAAGGGTCAGGCCGAGGCGTTGAGGGACGAACTGAAAGAACTTGAGACCGAGATAGAGAAACTCTCGGTGGGGAAGGAATAAGGAGGTTTCATGAAAATCGCTATATCAGCCAGCGGCCTGAATCTTGACGCTGAAATAGACCCCAGATTCGGACGATGCCAGTGCTTTATCATCGCCGATGTGGATACTGACGAATTCGAGGCAATCGATAATACCAGCGCATCGGCAGCCGGCGGCGCCGGTATCTCGGCGGCGCAGATGGTTGCGGATAAAGGAGTAGAGGCCGTTCTTACCGGCAACTGCGGCCCTAACGCTTACGGGGTACTCGCTTCAGCCGGTATCAAAGTCATAACCGGCGTTTCAGGAAAAGTTAAGGACGCCATCGCGGAATACAAGCTGGGCACTTACTCGGCTACCCAACAGTCCAACGTCCCGGACCATTACGGCATGGGAGCACAGGCAGGCGGCGGAACGGGTATGGGCATGGGCGGCGGTAGAGGAATGGGACGCGGCATGGGAAGAGGCATGGGTGGCGGTATGGGCGGCGGCAGAGGTATGGG
>CAYPDM010000031.1:2074-19284 GCA_964409485.1 uncultured Dehalococcoidaceae bacterium
ATGGGCGGCGGCAGAGGTATGGGAATGGGAGGCGGTATAATGCCCCTGCCTTCCCAGGAGCCGCAACCATCCAATCCGGAGCAGGAAATAGAAGAGCTTAAACTACAGTCGCAGGCTCTGGCGAAGCAACTTGAGGAAATCCAGCATCGCATCGAAGAGCTTGGAAAGAAATAACAGCAATCATATAATATATCA
Organism: uncultured Dehalococcoidaceae bacterium; assembly: GCA_964409485.1. GTDB lineage: Bacteria > Chloroflexota > Dehalococcoidia > Dehalococcoidales > RBG-16-60-22 > JAFGPF01. Next base: position 2,270 of record CAYPDM010000031.1, read on the forward strand.
AAGGAGGAGAAAAATGCCCAGAGGAGACGGAACCGGCCCACCGGCGGGAGGAGGAGGAGGCGCGGGCAGGGGCGGCAGGATGGGAGGCAATAGACCCGGCGCCGGCCCCAGCGGAGAATGTGTTTGCCCCAATTGCGGAGCGCGATCAACCCACAAAGTAGGCAGCCCCTGCTATAACCAGAACTGCCCAAAATGCGGAGCAAAGATGGTAAGAGGTTAAACTTATATAATGATAATATCCGTTGCCAGCGGTAAAGGCGGTACCGGTAAAACGCTGGTGGCCACCAGCCTGGCGCTTGCTATCAAAGATAAGTACAACGTGCAATATCTCGATTGCGACGTGGAAGAACCCAACGGCCATATTTTTTTAAAACCGGATATTACGCATAGCGAAGCGGTCGGCGTTCCCGTGCCAGGTGTAGACGAGGAAAAGTGCACCTACTGCGGTAAGTGCGCCGAAGTCTGCGCCTACAACGCCATCGCCGTGGTTAAGGAGTATGTGCTGACATTCCCGGAACTCTGCCACGGCTGCGGCGCCTGCAGCTACCTGTGTCCGGAAAAGGCCATATCCGAAGTGCCCCACGATATTGGAGTGATAGAAACGGGATACGCCGGTAATATTAGTTTCAGCCACGGCAAGCTGTCAATCGGAGCGGCCATGGCGCCGCCCGTAATCAGGAAGGTCAAAGAGCTGGCCGATAATGAAAAGGTAGTGATTATAGACGCTTCGCCGGGGACATCCTGCCCGGTGGTGGAAGCGATAAAAGAAAGCGATTTCTGCCTGCTGGTAACCGAACCGACTCCATTCGGTCTTAACGACCTGGTGCTGGCGGTGGAAACGGTGAGGCAGCTCCATATGCCCTTCGGCGTCGTACTGAATCGCGTCGGCGTCGGCGACGGCAAGACGGAGGAATACTGCCGCAAGGAGAATATACCGATACTGATGACCATTCCCCTGGATACAGGTATCGCCGGTTTATATTCGCGGGGGATTCCGCTGGTCGAAGGCATGCCGCATTATAAGAACGGCTTTATCGAGCTTTTCGACAAGATTAATGAGGGTGTAAATGAAAGAACTGTTAATCCTTAGCGGCAAGGGTGGCACCGGCAAGACCAGTATCGTGGGCTCATTCGCCGCCGTGGCGCAAAACAAGATAATGGCGGACTGCGACGTTGACGCCGCCGACCTTCACCTTCTGCTGAACCCATCGGTCAGGGAGAAAAACGAGTTTCTTAGCGGTCAGGTTGCGGTTATCGACGAGGATAAATGTACCGAGTGCGGACTGTGCCAGGACGAATGCAGGTTCGACGCCATAACTAATTACAGGGTCGACCCCGTTTCCTGCGAAGGCTGCGGTTTTTGTTCGCATATCTGCCCTGTAGAAGCCATTACCATGAACGAATGCAAAGCGGGGGAGTGGTTTATTTCCGATAGTAAATACGGGCCCCTGGTCCACGCCCGACTGGGTATAGCGCAGGAAAACTCCGGCAAGCTGGTGGCGCTGGTAAGGCGGCAGGCTAAAGAACTTGCCGAGAAAAATAAACTTGAGTATATTATAAGTGACGGCCCGCCCGGTATCGGCTGCCCGGTCATCTCGTCTTTATCCGGGGTCAGCCTGGCCCTCATCGTCACCGAGCCGACATTATCGGGCATGCATGACATGGATAGGGTGCTCGGCGTATGCCAGCACTTCGGCGTGCCCGCCGTGGTATGCATTAATAAATGTGATATTAACGATGAAAATACCAGGGCCATTCAAGACTACTGTCGCGAAAAGGGGGTCGAGGTGGCAGCAATGATACCGTTCGATAATGCCGTTACCGAGGCAATGGTAAAAGGAATATCTGTAGTAGAATATACTGACAATAAGGTTGCCAGTGAGATAAAATCGTTATGGGAGCATATTGACCGTAAGCTCAAGGGATAAAAGGAGATACCATGCCCATTTACGAATACGAATGCCGAAACTGCGGCGATAAGTTCGAACTCCTGCGGGGTATAACCGCCAGCGATAGCGAGATAAAATGTCCGAGGTGCGGTGCAGAAAATCCCCGGCGGGTACTCTCTACTTTTTCCACTACCGGGGGCGGCGGCTCCTGTGCCCCGAGCAGTCCCACCTGAAGCATCAAATAGAAAGGCAGTTTGCCTGAACAGGAAGGATGGAGAAAATATAACATATGATAAGCAAAGAGCAGATAGAACAGAGTCTGGAAGGTGTGCTGGTCCCGGCAGCAAAGCGTAGCGTAGTCGGACTGAACATGGTGCGCGATATTAATATTTCAGATGGCAAGGTGAATATCACCCTGGCATCCACCGGGCTGATACCGGGCGCGCAGGACTGGGTAAAAAACAAGGCCGTCGAAGCCGTGAAGAAGCTGCCAGATGCTGGTGAGGTAACGGTGGAATACATCGACATCAAGGCGAAGGACCTGAACGAGATAGACCAGATGATTGCCGTGATGAGCGGTAAAGGCGGGGTGGGAAAGTCGCTGGTATCCGGCCTGGTAGCCATCGTATTGAAGCGGAAGGGCTACGACGTGGGCATTATGGACGCCGATATTACCGGACCCAGCATACCCAAGATGTTCGGCATCAAGGTGCCGCCGAGCGGCAACGAAAGCGGCCTGCTGCCGGTATCAACCAAATCCGGCATATCGATTATGTCAATCAACCTGCTCCTTCCCAGCGAGGACGAAGCGGTTATCTGGCGAGGCCCTCTGATCGGCAATACCATCAGGCAGTTCGGCGAGGACGTATTATGGGGCAAGCTCGACTACCTGATTGTCGACCTGCCGCCGGGCACGGCGGACGCGCCGCTTACGCTGATGCAGACCTTCCCGATTTCCGGAGTAATCGTCGTTTTTACCCCCCAGAACCTGGTCGAGATGATAGTCAAAAAGGCGGTAAAAATGGCGCAGAAGATGGAGAAACGCGTCCTTGGCGTGGTGGAAAATATGAGCTACCTGTACGTGCCGGAAATAGATAAGAAGATTGAGATATTCGGCAAAAGCCGGGCGGAGGAAATGGCCGCCGCGACACAGGCCCCCCTGCTGGGTCAGCTGCCGATAGACCCGGAACTGGCCAGGCTCTGCGACGAGGGCGAGATTGAGCGATACGACGGTGAAATCATGCACAAGTTAAGTGATACTTTAAGGCAGCTGGAAAAAACCGATAAATAATAACGCGAGGACGAAGCATGTCTTCGGAACAGGATGAACTGATAGCGCTGGTGATGGCAGACGCCCGGAAGATATATTCCGAGACCGTCATAGACCATGCCACGAAGCCGAGAAATCTCGGTATTATTGATGATTGCGACGGTTTTGCCAGAATCACCGGTCCATGCGGTGATACCATGGAGGTCCGCCTGAAGGTCAATAACAACAAGATTAACGAAATCTATTTTGTAACCGATGGCTGCGGCACCAGTATCGCCTCCGGCAGCATGATGACCGAAATGGCCAAAGAGAAAGGCGTCATCGAAGCCATGCGAATAAGCCAGCAGGATATTTTAAGCTCCCTCGGAGGGCTTCCGGAAGAAAGTGAACACTGCGCCCTCCTGGCGGCAAATACCCTCAAGGCTGCCATCAGGGACTGCCTGGCGATACAGCGAGAGCCGTGGAAAAAGGCTTACCGGAAGTACCTGGAATAGCAGAATGAAACGCAGGGATATGCCGGATAAAGACGAACGAACCCTGGAGCAATTATACCGTAGCGCGGTCAGCGGCCTGTACGCCAGGTTAAAGAACAATTACGATTTTCTCTACCGCAAGTTCGGCGACGACGGTATAAAGCTCATAGAAGACATGAGCCGCGAATACGGCCTGACAATTGCGGCGAGGGCCCGCGGCAGATTGAAAAACAATGACCTTAACTCCGTAGCCGGATATCTCTTGAGAATATTCAGTACAGTGGGCCGGGGCAAAGATGATGTAACCGAGATGGTTATATCGGATGATTCCAGGATAGTGATTAAAGCCCTCGAATGCCCGCTTCACTTTACCAATCCGCAAATGTGCCTGGCTCATACCACCATGGAAAAAACCGTGGTGGAAGAGCTGAATCCCGATTTAACCTACCGAATCGGCAAGTCCATCCCCGCCGGTGATTCCTATTGCGAACATATCATAGAAGTCAGATCGCCGGAGGTCAAACCCGGCGGCATGGATAAAGCCAAGCAGAGAAAGGCCGTTGGTTAACTCAATAGTCTATGGCCCGGTACCGTCCCGAAGGCTGGGCCGCAGCCTGGGGATAAATAATGTGCCACCCAAAAAATGCTCCTACTCGTGCGTATACTGCCAGATAGGCCCTACTCCGTATAAGCAAATTCACAGGGAACAATATTACGAGCCGCCGGAAATCGCCCGGCAAGTCAGGGAAAGAGCAACACAGGTCAGGGATAAAGGCGAGTCTATAGATTACCTTTCATTCGTGCCTGACGGCGAGCCGACCCTGGATGCGGACATCGATAAGGAGATACAGCTTTTACGGTCGCTGGGCATAAAGATTGCGGTTATTACCAATGCTTCGCTCCTCTGGAGTGAGGACGTGCGCCGGTCTTTACAAAAAGCCGATCTGGTCTGCTTGAAAGTAGACGCAGTTACTCCCGGTGCCTGGCGCAGAATAAACAGTCCTCATAGACACCTGAAACTCGATATTATCCTGAAAGGAATCCTTGAGTTTGCAGAATCCTTCCGGGGTGAACTTACCACGGAAACCATGCTCATCCGTGGGATTAACGATGACAGTAAAGAAGTCAGCAGGATAGCCGGTTTTCTTAAAAAGCTCGGTCCGGCCAGGGCCTATATTGCTATTCCCACAAGACCCACCGCCGAGCCAGTAAGCCCCGCCAGCGAAAAGTCTATCAATACCGCCTACCAGATTTTCAGCGAGAGTCTGAATAACGTAGAATACCTGATTGGATATGAAGGGAACGCCTTCATATCAACCGGCGATGTTGCGGAAGACCTGCTCGGTATTACTGCGGTGCACCCGATGAGACAGGAGGCGGTTATAGAAATCCTGAAAAATTCCGGGGCCGGCTGGGAAATTATCGAGGGACTGATGGAAAACGGCAGGATTGTAGAAACGGAATATCAGGGGAATAAGTTCTATGTCAGGAAATTACCCCTATATAGCGGACACGTACCGGGTTAACATCCTTTCATAAAGAGATATATAGAACAAGGCAATTATTTTCAGGAGCCCTGGCGGCCGAGAATTTAGAAAGGATGCTCGTGTAAACCTTAACAAATTTAAAAGATAGAGTTATATATAGACACCCCGCTTCCAGGGGTGTCTCCTTTTTAATAATAATATACACATAATTAATCGTTTTACTCCTGTATAATGTTGCGGATGAAAGTCAATATTTAGTATACTTTTTACGTAATGATAAAAATACCGGCGCCCATCCCACTAAAATAACAAGAGCAGCACACCGGGTAATGGAGTGATACTCCGTAAAAATGTAAAAGGGGGTAAATATGATTGAAAAAGGAAAGCTGGTGAAAATCTGCGGGGCCGCCAACGTGATTTACGAGCAAGCGACCCTTGACGAATACTCCAGGGACATGAGTTTTGTCAATACGGTCAGGCCGGAGTGCGTGGTAAAACCGAAAAACGCCGGTGACATACAGAAGATAGTGGAGCTTGCCAACAAAACTCAAACGCCACTCGTTACGGTAAGTTCCGGTCCTCCCCACTTTCGGGGTGACACCGTTCCCGGCACCGGCGGAGCCGTCATCGTTGATTTAAGCGGCATGAAAAAGATAATTAATGTCGACCGGGCGCGCAGAGTTGCCATGGTCGAGCCGGGCGTGACCTTCGGAGAGCTCATACCGGCGGTGAAAAAGGAGGGTATCAGGCTCAATATGCCGCTGCTGCCGAGAAAGTCCAAGACCGTCATCGGCAGTATGCTGGAGAGGGAGCCGGTAATAATGCCCAAGTACCAGTGGGATATATCAGACCCGCTGGCCTGTGTCGAGGTAATTTTCGGAAACGGCGAGGAGTTCAGAACCGGGCAGGCGGCCGGGCCGGGTACCGTAGATGAGCAGTGGGCGGTCGGGGGCGTGCAAAAAGCGCCGTACGGACCCGGTATTGCTTCCTGGCACAGACTTATCCAGGGGTCGCAGGGCACCATAGGCATCGTGACATGGGCATCGATGAGGTGCGAATTACTCCCCGGTATCGAAGAGCCATTCCTGGTTAGCTCCTCCAATCTCGATACGCTGCTCGAACTAACAACATGGCTGATAAGGCTTAGAATGGTCAACGAATGCTTTATACTCAATAATACCAACCTGGCGGCTATTATGGCTAAGAAGTGGCCCGGGGAATACAAGGTTCTGAAGGATAGTCTGCCCGCATGGAATCTTTTCTATACCGTGGCCGGCTACGAGTATTTACCGGAGGAAAGGGTTAGTTCTCATATTAAAGGCATCACCGATATAACCCAGCGGCTGGGAGTGGAAGCGGTAAAAGCAACCGGCGGAGTTTCCGCAAATGAGTTATTGAAAGCAGTCCAGCAGCCTTGCGGTGAGCCATATTGGAAACTACGCTATAAAGGGGCCTGCGAGGACATACTCTTTTTAACTATTAATGATAAGATAGAAGGTCAGGTTGGGGTTATGAATGAGATGGCTGAAAAAGCCGGCTACGCCACTTCCGACGTGGGTGTTTACCTCCAGCCGATAGTACAGGGTACCGGCTATCACTGCGAGTTTAACCTGTTTTATGACCCCGGAAACTCGAGTGAGTTAGAACGAGTCAAGGATTTATCCACTTCAGCCGTCAAGAGCTTAATGGGTAACGGCGCGTTCTTCTCAAGGCCCTACGGCGAAAACGCAGGGATGATTTTCAATAGAGATGCGGCAACCGTGGCTGTTTTAAACAAACTCAAGGAGATTTTCGACCCGAACAATGTTATGAATCCGGGGAAAGTGTGCTTTTAGTGGATGTGGAGAACAGGAACTCATCGTTGAATAAATTCAGGAGGGAGCGAAGATGGCACTAGAAGATTACCAAGGCGACATGGAGATGTGCTGCCGGTGTTCGGCCTGCAAATTTATACCCATGCAAAAGGTGAAGGGACTTCAGTATACGAATGTGTGTCCCAGCATAGCTAAATATAATTACCACGCCTATTCGGGCGGCGGAAGATTAAATATCGCGGTGGCGATGTTGAAGGACGGATTTAAATATACAGACAAGCTGCTGGATATAGTGTACAACTGCCAGATGTGCGGCGCCTGCGGCGTCTCGTGTAATTATGCCATGGACATGGAAGTCCTCGAACCCATCAGCGAGTTCAGGATGAAATGTAACGAGGATGGAAAAACCAACCCCGCCCTCGATAAGGTAATCGCCGGTCTGCGTAAGCAGGGCTCGATGGTGCCTGCCAGGGGCAAACGAGGCGACTGGGCTGCGGGTTTGAATCTTAAGGATGCCACCAAAGAGAAGGTGGACGTGCTCTATCACGTCGGCTGTCTCACCAGTTATGACAGGAATATGCAGAAGCTTGCCAAAGCTACCGTGAAGATACTACAAAAAGCCGGCGTTAATTTCGGTATCGCCGGTGACGCCGAGACATGCTGCGGCGGCCGGGCCTACCAGATGGGCTATAAAGAAGACTTTCTTAACCAGGCGAAGAAGAACATGGAAATGATTAAGAAAGCCGGCGTTAAGACGGTTGTTACCAGCTGTGCCGATGGCTATCAGGCCTTCAAGGTGCTCTACGATAAGTACAACCTCAAGGGCGACCTCGAAGTACTGCATATCTCGGAATACATCGACAAACTGATAAAAGACGGCAAGCTGAAGCCGCGGAAGAAAGTAGCTATTCCGGTCACGTACCATGACCCGTGCCGTCTCGGCAGGCTCGGCGAACCGTGGATACACTGGGAAGGGAAAAAGGTGCCGGGAGACAGGTTTGTTTTCGACCCGCCGAAGGAATACCGGCGGGGCACCAAAGGCGTCTACGAACCGCCCAGGGATGTTCTTAATAGCATTCCGGGTATAAAACTCACGGAAATGACCAGGATTAAAGAATATTCCTGGTGCTGCGGGGCCGGCGGCGGTGTAAATGACTCTAATCCCGGATTTGCCAGATGGACCGCCCGGGAGAGAATAGAGGAAGCCGTATCTACCGGCGCCGAAGCGATTGTTACCGCCTGTCCCTGGTGTGAGAAGAACTTTACCGAAGCCATCAAGGAAAGCGGCAGCAGCCTTAAGGTGTACGATATCGTTGAAATCCTGGAAAAGGCGATATAAAAAAGGGGGTTATTGAATCATGGCTTTAAGCAAGGACATTTATAAGGCGTTAGAAGATGTGGTGGGAGAGGAGAATATCTGTGATGACCCGGCCATAATGCCTGCGTACTTCTCGATCGAGTTCGCGGCTGTGATACTTCCCAAGGACACGGCGGAAGTTCAAGCGATAATCAAGCTATGTAATAAATACAAGTTGCAGTTCAGACCCATATGTACGGGATGGACGGGAGGTTTCCCCAAGGGAATCATCCTGCTCGACCTGCGGAGGATGAACCGCATCATCGAAATTAACGAGAAGAACATGTATGCCGTAGTCGAGCCTTACGTAATCTCGGCACAACTGCAAGCCGAGTTATTTAAAAGAGGCTTGAATTTTTGCATAAAGGGGGCCGGGACCAACTGCTCGGCGCTCTTGAGGGGTCACGGACACATGGACCAGACCACCAGCGGCGACGACCGCAACCACCTGGCGATAGAATGGGTAACTCCCGAAGGCGACATTGTAAGGTCAGGTTCGCTGGGTTCTTCCGACGAGTGGTTCTGCGGCGACGGGCCGGGTCCGTCCATAAGAAGCATACTTACCAGCGCCGTGCCGCCGGGCGTTACACCGGGTGTATTTACGAAAGCCGCGGTAAAACTTTATCACTGGCCGGGGCCCGCAATCTTTCCGATAGAAGGGTTATCACCGCGTTACACCCTGAAAGAGATACCGGCCAACATGATGGCGCGGTACTACAGCTTCCCGTCGGTAGAGAAAATGTGGCAGGCGGAGATAAAACTCGGCGAGGCTGAAGTCTGCTTCGAACTGATGGGCTTCAACGCGGCGATGGTGGCCTGCAACATAACAACCTGCAACGAAGAAGAGGAGGAAGTCTTCGCCAAGCTTAACAGCGAGGTGCAGGGACCCGGCTTCTTTGTGATAATAGGCGGCAACTATCCGGAAGACTTCGAATATAAGAAACGTGTATTGCAGCAGATTGTCAGTGAAGCCGGCGGCAAGTCGCTGAAGTCCGTGGAAGACCCGGAAATTGAAGGAATCCTGCTGTGCCAGTGCACCAGAATCTCCGCTTCCATCAGGGAGACATTCCGCGCCGGCGGGGCCTTTAATTCCATTCCCATCATGGGACAGAGAGACCTGACCATCAAGTGGGCGATAGGAGCCGGCAAGGCTAAGGAGCCTTTGATAGAAAAGGGCCTGATAGTGGATGACGGGGGAGCTTTTTTTGGGTGGGGAGTCGAGCAGGGGCATCTCGGCAAGACAGAAATATTCTGCAAGTTCGACCCTCTCAACGCCGAAGCCAAGGCGGCCGTGGAAGGATGGCAAAAAGAGCAAAGCACCCGGGCCTTCAAGGAACGCTACTTCGCGCTGACGATGGGCCCGCAGGATGAAATCGGGCCGGCCTTATCTAATTACCATTTGTGGTGGAGTAAGATTACGAAAGCGCTTGACCCGAACGGCGTATCACCGGAAGGAGGAGCACTCGTCTAGTCCCTTTATAACCCGATTTAACAGCATCACCTCCAGGCCATGGATTTACTGCACGGCCCGGGGGTGTTGTTTTTATCAGACGCAGGCACTTCTACCAACTCGATAATAATTGAACCACCCGACCCCACCCGTATACTCAAGTTTACAGACGGCGGTGTTAACCGCTATAATTTTCCCGTAACTATTAAGGAATATCAATGAATCTGGAGCAAATTCATGCCAGGGCTCGTCGGGAATGCGGTTACCCGGACGATAAAGACCGTATAAAAGTACGTATCGCGGCATCGGCGGATAACCCCGTCCTCGCAAACGTAGTGAGCCGGTTTCAGCAGGAAATCGACCGGCAAGGTATTAACGCCAGGGTCATCGCGGCGGGGTCCCGGGGGCTTTACGATACCGAGCCTTCCGCGCTAATAGAAAAGCCCGGCAGGCCCGCCATTCTTTATCATAAAATTACTCCCGAGATTGCTGCCGAACTGGTCAACGACTATTTACTGAAGGACGATGCGAGGTCGGACCTGGCTCTGTGCAGCTTCGGCGGCGAGAAGATTGAAGGCCTTCAGGACAGCTCGGAGATACCGATATTCAGTCTTCAGAACAGGGCAGCCCTGCGAAACTGCGGCTATATCGACCCCGATAATATCAACGAATATATAGTCCGGGGCGGCTACGGCGGGCTTTCCAGCGTCCTGCAGTTAGGCCCTGAAGAAGCAATTAAACAACTGGGAAAGACCGGCTTGAGAGGCCGAGGCGGAGGGGGGTTCCCTACCGCCGAGAAATGGCGAATCTGCCGTGATACTGAATCCGGCGATAAATACACCGTTGGCGACGCGGTAGACGCCGACCCGCACGCGCGCACGGCCAGACTATTAGTCGAGAGCGACCCGCATTCGGTAATCGAAGGTCTGCTAATCGGCGCGTATGCCGTCGGCGCCCGTCGTGGCTTTATCTGTATCAACTCGGATTACGGCGTGGCTATAAAAAGACTCGGCGAGGCCCTTGACAGAGCGAGGGAATACGGCCTGCTGGGCGATAATATTTTAAATACCGATTTTAGCTGCGACATCGAGATTAAGGAAGTAGAATCGGCGCTGGTCTCCGGCGAAGAAACGGCGCTCATCCGCGCGCTGGAGAACCGGCAGGCGATGCCCTGTTTACGCCCCCCGTATCCCGCCGTCAGCGGCTATAACGGCAGTCCGACCCTTATCAACAGCGCCGAAACCCTGGCCAATGTCTCGTCCATTTTCCAGGGCAATGCCGCCGCCGGCACCAAGGTCATTACCCTGGCTGGAGATATAGTCCATCCGTATACGTTAGAGGTACCGTTCGGGATAACTTTACGCAGTATAATCACGGATATCGGCGGGGGGACTTTAGACGGCAAGGACATTAAAGCGGTGCAGTTCGGCGGGCCGACGGGTCGGCTGTTCGCCGCCGACTCCCTCGATATTCAAATAAGCTACGAATCGGTGCTCGAAGCCGCCGGCATTATGGGATCGGGTACCGTCAGGGTCTTTACTATCGATACCTGCTCCGTGGAAACGGCGAGGGACATGATGAACTACCTCCAGGGTCAGTCCTGCGGCAAGTGCGTTTTCGGTCGCGAGGGGATCTACCAGCTGGCGGATATATTAAGCGATATCGCCGGGGGCAAGGGCAGACCGGAAGACCTGGAAATGATAGCGGAAATCTGTGAAGGCATGAAAAGCGGGAGCATCTGCGGACTGGGGCGGACGGCGCCCAATCCTGTTTTAAGCAGCATCGAGCTGTTCCGCGATGACTATGAATTCCATATAAAAGAGAAAAAGTGTCCGAAGAAATAATCAAAATGAATATCGACGGGCGTGATATCGAGACGCAGGCGGGGAAAAGCGTCCTCGAGGCCGCGCTGGATACGGGAATCTATATTCCCCATCTCTGCCATCACCCCGACCTCCCGGCAATCGGGGCATGCCGTCTATGCATCGTGGAAATCGAAGGCGTCGATGGGCTCCAGTCTTCGTGCGTGACACCCGCAGAAAACGGCATGACGGTCATTACGAAGAGCGATGAAATCGACCGCTGGCGGCGGCTCGCCATGGAGCTTATGCTGGCCGGACACCCCGCGGACTGCGGCTCCTGCGACAAGTATCTCAACTGCGAACTACAGTCGCTAAAGCAATACCTCGGCTGCGAAGAATTGAGCGCGAGAAGGCGCTCCACACTGCTGCCGATTAACAACGCGAATCCGCTTTTCGTGCACGACCCCAATAAATGCGTGGCGTGCGGCAGGTGCGTCAGGGCCTGCGGGGAACTGCGCGGCGTGGGGATATTGTATTATGTAAAGAACGACAGGGAAACGCTGACCGGCACGGCCGATGACTTACCGCTGGCTGACGCGGGCTGTCGGTTCTGCGGCGCCTGCGCCGAGGTCTGCCCTACCGGGGCGATACAGGACAAAGAAGAACTCGTCAAGGGTAAAAACCGCAGGAACGCCCTGATTCCCTGCCGGTACACCTGCCCCGCCGAGATAGACGTGCCGAGATACATACGCTTCATCAGGCAAAAAGACTATTCAGCCGCCGCCGCCGTTGTCCGCGAGAAGGCGCCTTTCCCCGGTGTGCTCGGCTACGTATGCGACCGTCCCTGCGAGGAAGTATGCCGCCGGGGCGAGGTGAACGAGGCTATTTCTATCAGAGAGCTCAAGCGCTTCGCGGCGGAACACGACAAAGACAGGGCCTGGGAGGAGAATTCTCTTAAAAAAGCACCGACCGGTAAAAAGGTGGCGATTGTCGGGTCGGGGCCTTCCGGCCTGACCGCGGCCTACTACCTTAACAACAAAGGACATGCCGTGACCGTATTCGAATCCGCGCCTTTTGCCGGGGGCATGATGCGTTCCGGAATCCCGGAATACCGCCTTCCCAGGGACGTACTCGATAGCGAAATACGAGATATAATCGACCGGGGGGTTGAGATAAAGACCGGTACGCGCGTGGAATCGGTAGACGCGCTGCTGGGAGAAGGGTACGACGCCGTGGTGGCGGCCATCGGGACCCACCGGGGTCAGAAGCTCCCCATCCCGGGGTCGGACAGTCCGGGTGTACTCATAGGAATCGACTTCCTCAAAGATATAAACCTGGGGAATCAGGTGGAAATCGGGGGGGAAATCGTGGTGCTGGGGGGCGGCAACGTAGCATTCGACTGCGCCCGCGCGGCCAGGCGACTCGGCGCCGCCGATGTTTCCCTGGCCTGCCTGGAAAGTCGCGAGGAGATGCCGGCTACGGACGATGAAATCAGGCAGGGGGAAGAGGAGGGAATCGTGGTTCATCCCGGCAGGAGCTTTAGCCGGATTATCACCGAAAACGGCCGCATTACCGGTGTGGAATGCTCAAGGGTCGCCTCGCTTAGCTTCAACGAGGATAAAAACCCCTGCATAGAAATAGAGGAAAATTCCGGGCACGTACTGGAAGCGGACACGGTGATATTCGCCATCGGCCAGTGCCCGGATATACCGCCGGACTTCGGGCTGGATATAAAATCCGGCAATCTCTTAGAAATCGACTCGTTTTCATTCGGCACGAGCAAAGAGGGGGTCTTTGCCGCCGGCGACGCCGTAAACGGAACGTCGTCGGTAATCAAGGCCATAGCTTCCGGCAGAAAAGCCGCCGTCGCCGCCGACAGATACCTGGAAGGAAATGGTATTATAGATGAGAAGCTCGCCGCCGTCAGCGAACCGGAGAAATGCATAGGTTTCAAGGAAGGGTTTGCCTTTGTAAAGCGCAGCGAGGAAGCCTGCGTACCGCCGGAAGAACGGGTAAAGAGCTTCGATAAAGTGGTGCGGGACATAGATGATAAAACGGCGGACGAGGAATCCGAGCGCTGCCTGCAATGCGATTTGAGATTAAAAATTCAATCGGTTAAGTTCTGGGGAAATTATTGACCGGCGTATTAATAACAGCGTATAAAACATACAATCGTTAGCCAAGGAGGACTAAAATGAGCAATATACCGGCGGAAGCCGAAGCAGCAGTAATCGGCTCCGGCGTGGCGGGCCTGGCCGCGGCGGTTACCCTGGCGGAAGGCGGCACTAAAGTCATCGTCTTTGAAAAAGAGCGCTCTCTGGGAGGCACCTCCAACTTTTTCCACGGCATGTTCGCCGTGGGGAGCGATATGCAGAAAAAAAGATACATATTTTACAGTCGCGACGACGCATTTAAAAACATCATGGACTACAGCCACTGGCGGGCCAACCCCCGCCTGGTGAGGGCCATCGTCAACGAGTCCGGGGGGACAATCGGCTGGCTACAGCAGGAGGGAGTGGAATTTACGGACGCCACCATCAACATCCCCGACGCGCCCCGCACCTACCATACCGTCAAGGGCAAAGGCGAGGCGGTGGTCAAGGCGTTGACCACCCGGGCCAGGGAACTGGGGGCAACCGTGCTGCCCGCGACGCCCGTGAAGCAGTTATTTAAAGCCGGCGACCGTATTGCCGGAGTAATCGTCGAGGAGAACGACGAGGATATACAGATAGCCGCTAAAGCGGTAATTATAGCCAGCGGCGGCTATGCGAACAACAAGGAGTGGATTAAGAAATACGCGGGGTACGACCTGGATGTAAACGTGGTGCCGGTGGGCAACGTGGACAAGGACGGAGACGGCATACGCATGGCTTTCGAGGTAGGGGCCGCCGAAGAAGGTCTCGGCGTGCTTGAACTGGTGAGAGTCGGCCCGGTAGGCACGGAATTCGCCATGGGGTCGCACCTCGAACACGCCGCCGTACAGCCGGACCTTTGGGTCAACGGCAGCGGGGAGCGGTTCTGCGACGAATCAATCGGCTTCGACGACGCCTACCAGGGTAATGCCAACATCCGGCAGAAGGATGGCTGCACTTACAGCATATTCGATACCTCCATCAAGCAGGAACTAATTGAAAACGGAATAACCAAAGCCATGGGAATGGACTTCCCGCCCGGCTCGCGCACCACCGAGCTGGAACGCGAACTCGAGGTGGCCCGGAAGAACCAGAGCAAGGAGGTATTCGAAGCGGATTCAGTCGAGGAACTGGCCGGCAAAATAGGAGTCGACCCGGCGGCGCTCAAGGCCACCGTCGAGGAATACAACGGGTTCTGCGAGAAAAGACAGGACGCGCTTTTTGCCAAAGACCCCAGATACTTACGCCCCATCATCGGGCCGAAATACTACGCCGTAAGGGCGAAGACCGTCTTCCTGGGGACTCTCGGCGGCATCAAGGTCAACCAGAACATGGAAGTGATAGACAAGAAAGACAAGGTCATTCCCGGGCTTTACGCCGTCGGCTACGACGCGGGCGGTATGTACGGAGACAGCTACAGCATCGGGAACTCGTCCGGCCTGTCATCCAGCTTCGCCGCGAATTCCGGGCGGATTGCCGGCAGGAACGCGCTTAAATATCTCGGCAAGTAAATAATGCAACCAATGCCTTAGCGGAAGTCCGGACGTCTTTTGCTATCTCGACCTTACCTCGATGATAATACCGCCGACGGCGCCGGTCTCGAAGTAAGCGAAGCTGGCCTTTTCGCCAGCCCCGCTGGTGAGCACCTCGATACCGTGTTCGTCCAGTTTTGCCATCTCGGCGGGGACATCATCGACGAGATAGCCGATATGATGGAGACCTTCGCCGCGGCTATCAAGGAACTCCTGAAGCGCCGATTCTCCTCCGCAGGGTTCGAGCAGCTCAAGCTCGGAGTCGCCAATCTTAGCATTACTGATTCTAAGCTTCCATTCGGCGGGTCTGCCGTGAAGCATACCCTTGAACGACTCTTCAATGTAAGGCGAGCCGTCCGGCATTCCAAAGCTCCCTATGCCGAGGGCAGTCAAATGCTCTATCGTCTTTTCAATATCCCTGACCACCACGCCGACGTGATGGTATTCCCCGGGTTTAAACGGCGAATTTTCCAGCTTTTTCAGCACCATTATAAATCCTTTCTCGACTCTCTGAAGTTATCCGGGCAGGCCGGAGCCGGGTCGCTGGTCGGGGGGATACAGTGCGTCTGCCACGTCGTTGAGACCAAGCTCCTGCAGTTTTGCCAGACTCGGTTTCGTGGTAAACCTGTCCCAGTCGAGGGCGCCCAGGTTCCAGTAAGCCTGCGCCTCATAATCGCGGGTAACGCCGGCCAGCGGGCCTTCCTCCTGCGGGGGGACACCCGGTATTCTGGGGTGGACGAAACGCTCCAGGGGATTATCACCTTCCCGGAGGGTAAAAACGTGCCTCATCACGCCAATCCTCTCGCCGTTCTTACGCAGCTCCTCCCCGGAGCGGTCCCAGCCGGTAACGTATTTCAGGAACCCTATGATATATTTATCCGGGTTGCCGGCGATGCCGCCGTGCATGCAGAGTCCGGCGGCGCTGCTGACGTACTGCATGAACTGTTCCGGCCCGAAACCGGTGGTGTGGCGACCGGGGGTGGCGTCCATGTGATACATAGCCATCGTCATCCTTTCGCCGAAGAAGCTGGCCTTGGGGTCGTGCATGCCCAGCTCCTGCCCGCCGATATGAACCGCGTATTTCTCGGCGCCCTTGCCGATTTTTTCTGCGGCTGCCTTCACGCCGTCGGCCAGGATATCTCCGAATCCTTCCCGCTTGACCATTTTCTCGGTCATAGCCACCAGAGCATCGGGATTGCCCCAGGTCAAATCGATGCCGTCCGTATCCTTCCGGGTAATGATGCCGTGCTCGTATAACTCCATGGCAAAGGCAATAATACTGCCGCCCGATATGGTATCGAACCCGTAGGAATTACAGAGGTGGCTGGCCATGGCGATAGACTCGGCATCTGTGTTGCAGCAGTTCGCCCCGAAAGCGCCTATCGTCTCGTATTCAAGTCGGTGATTGCCGGCGGGGTACGGATATTTCACGCCAGCTTTCAGGCTGCCCTTACAGGCGGCGGGACAGTGCCAGCAGCCCTTGCGCTTGTCCAGGTTGGCTATCATATTATCGCCTTTGAGGCCGGAAACATCAGGAATCTCATTAACGCCGATACCGCCCCAGTTTTTAACGGGGGTATCGCCGCTGTGAGCCGAAGCGTCCCCGTGACCGCTGGTGCCGTAGACGCCGAAAAACTCCAGGAACTTCTTCCCCTCCTCCATTTGCTCTTTACGCAGCTTACCGGCCCCTTCAGGGTCGAATACCGGCACCTTTAACTCGCCCCTGGCCACGATTGCCTTGAGCTTCTTCGAGCCCATGACCGCACCGATGCCGGAACGCCCGGCGGCGTCTCCCCGGTTGGTCATAAT
>CAYPDM010000032.1:0-19061 GCA_964409485.1 uncultured Dehalococcoidaceae bacterium
CGTTGCCGCCGGGCAGGTCTACCCGGCCGGTGTTCATCTCAAAGAGCACGTCGCCGCAGACAAGCACTTTGTCCTGCCGATTGTAAAAGCAGACGCAGTCCGGCGAGTGCCCCGGAGATACAATCATCTCCAGCTCGGTGCCGTCGTTCGCCAGTGTGTTTCCCTCCAGGATATAGTCCTCGGTAAACTCTACCGGCTCCATACCGAAAAGCCGCGCGCCGTCGATAACCACCAGTTTATAGTTATCTTTCTGGACGGGGTGAAGGGCGATTTTGGCACCTGAAAGCTCTTTAAAGGCTTCGTTGGCGCCGCAATGGTCGATGTGCAGGTGCGTGTTAACGATAATGCCGATATCGGCGGGGGCGATGCCGTCTTTGCGCAGGCCCTCGACCCTGCCCTGTATATAATCCCCGTTGCCGGGGTCGATAATGATGCCGGGCCTGCCCGTGATGACATAGGTGTTGCAGTCCAGCATGCCCTGCTCCGGGTAGAAATATAGATTATTTGTTAATTTCATGTTATATTATCTCCAAACACAATTATTAAGGCCACTTTTATAATTATATACTATCGAAGCTATACGATAAACCGATAAGGAGGTCATACCTGATGGGTATTTTTGCGGCAATCCTGGGGAGTATCGGCGGTCTGTGCGCGATATTCGGCATCGTCACCATCCTGGACGTGATAACGCTGGACCTTAGGGTCGACCTGACATGGGATTTCTGGTTGATGCTATCGGCGGTCCTGTTCCTGGCCAGTATCGCGATATCAGTAGGATACAAGAAAGAGCCTGTCGAATAGCCGCCGACTCGCTTCCCGCAAGGTGACAAGAGATTAGTTTGACCGTAAACAATCATGGCAAGAGCCACCGGCTATCAATTAAGGTTACCCCTAACGCCGGTCGCAATGAAATTGCCGGTTTTACCGATGGGGTGCTGCAGGTAAAAATTGCGGCGCCTCCGGTAAAGGGCAAGGCCAACAAGGAGCTTATTGACTTCCTCGGTAAGGCGCTGGGAATAAGAAAAACCTCTTTGTCTATCGTCCGCGGCCAGACCAGCCGCAGCAAGGTCATCGCCGTGGAAGATATGAGCAGCGAGGAAATTATCCGGCGGCTGTTAGCTTAAACAGGTTAGATTTCAATAAAAATGGAGGGGGCTTTCGCCCCCTCCATGATTTTTTGGAAGTTTACGTCTTTAACTCTCTTTCTTATTCCTCTTGCGCCACCAGGTGAAGTAGAGGATAACCAGGATTATTATCCAGACCGGACTGAAAATACCCAGCCAGATAATGATATCGGACAGGACACGGAAAAACCCGATAAGCCCGTTCCAGGCGCTGCTGGCGATACCGCCGGCGTTCCAGCCGGGAAGAACCGTGATGTAATCCGTTCTCTCATAGGGAGCCGTGTTGCCGCGGTCGTCGGTAACTTTCAGCGTAACGGTATAGGTGCCGTCGGTATTATAGGAGTATACGGGCGCTTCTTCCGTGCTGGTATTCCCGTCGCCGAAGTCCCACTCGAAGCTGTAAGGGGTAAAGCCGCCGGCGACATCAGCGTAAAAGCGGAGTTTCTCGTCTTCTTTCACAGTACGGGAAGTGGCGCTAAATTCGGCGGTAAGTTTGGACTGCTCCAGACTCACCTCGATATACGACATGGCCGCGCTTTCCTCCAGGTACTGCATGCGCCCTTTGGTCCGCTCGATATCTTCCCTCGTGTCCACGAGTTCTCGCTGGACTTCCAGTATCTCCTTGACTTCGCCGGCCCGCTTCATGAGTTCGAGCAGCTGCGCCTCGGCGGCCTCGAGGTTGCGCAGCTTGGCGCTTAAGTCGACGTATTCCTCGGTTACGTCCTGGCCGGAGGTGCTCTCCGACCTTACTTCGACCGACATCGCGCGCAAGGCGCTGATAGCTTCGTTAAAGAAATTAGAGTCAACTCTTATGGAAATATTACCCATCATCCTGTCGCGGTCCTGCCAGTTGTTGGAGGCCACGACATAGCCGTCATAGGTAGCGGCGAGATTCGTAATTTGCTCCACCGCCGAGGCGACATCCACCACCACCAGCGTCATGTACCCGGAACGTATAATCATACGCTCGCCAGACCAGGCCTGGTTATAACCGGCGGCTCCTTCCGGTTCCGGAGCCGGGGCGGGCGCGGGGGCGGGTACAGGGGGTATCTGAATCACCGGTGCCGGTACGGAGGAATCCCCCCCTCCAAATATCGACTTTGATTCCGACACAGTTTGCGGCGCAGCTGGTGCCGGGGCTGGAGTCGGCGAGGGTGTGGGAGACGGCGCCGGCTCCGCCTCCGCGCAGGCAACCGTACCCAGAATCAGGAAAATCATTAACAGTCCAACTATCAACCTTTTCATATCAACCTCCCGTTTTTACAAGCGTTCACTATATTATAACGTTAAAAGTGTGAAAAGGTTCGCTGTTAATGGCATAATTTCATTAAATTTTTCTAAAAACTTTATCAGTTACCGGTTTCGTAACAACGTATCCTTCTCATCCGCAAGATGACAAAGACCTCTTTACCTACCTTTAAATTCATCTCTTCGAATATGTACGATTGTACCTCTGCTACGAGATTGGTACCGTTCACGCTGACCCAGATTTTTACGGTACTGCCGGCGGGCCTGATATCGGTAATTTTACCCTGAAATCCGTTAACGCTCAACCCCGGCGGTCTCGTCTCGGAGACATAGATGTGGCGCGGCAGGATGGCTACCTTGCGTACCTGACCGCGCTCGCGGGGGACGGTCAGGTTCAGCCCCCCGCAACCTACTTCCATAACCCCCTGCCCCAGGTCGCGGCAGTAATCGCAGTCCAGTATATTCGGCGCCCCGATGAAATCGGAGACCCTCTCGCTATCGGGATAGAACAGCACCTTTTCCGGCTCCGCCACCTGTTCCACGCGCCCGTTCTGGATTACGGCCATCCTATCCGCCATCGCCACGCCCTCCATAAGGTCGTGTGTCACGTACACGGTCGTAATTCCAAGTCGCTTCTGCAGCTGCTTTAGCTCGGTCCTCAAATACTTGGCGGTCTGGGCGTCCAGGCTCGAAAGAGGTTCATCCAGCAGCAGCACTCTCGGCGACGGGGCGATGGCCCTGGCCAGGGCTACCCGCTGCTTTTCGCCGCCGCTAAGCTGCCTCTGGTACCGCGAGGCCAGGTGCTTGATGTTCATCAGGTCCAGCAGTTCGCTTACCCTGGCTTCTACCCGCGACCGCGGCCACTTCCGGGCGTTCAAACCGTAAGCGATATTATCAACTACCGTCAGGTGCGGAAAAAGTAAAAGCCCCTGGAACAGGTACCCCACCTCCCGCCGGTTCGCCGGAAGCTTATCCACGGGAACATCGTCGAACAGCACCGACCCCTCATAATCAACCAGTCCGGCGATGATGTTAATCAGGGTTGTCTTGCCGGCCCCGTTGGAACCCAAAACAACCAGGAACTCCTTATCGTTTATCGTGAGGTTCACATCCCGGCAGACGTATTTACATATGTTCTCAAGTTTTATAGAGGGCACATTACCTCCATCTGGCGGTCAGCCTGTTTTCCAGGTATTCAAAAAACTTTTCAAATGTGAGACACATGATGGCCAGCACAATCAGGCAGACGATGATGATATCGATGCGAATCAGGCTTTCTGCCTTCATAAGCAGCGCGCCGATGCCGGTGGGAATGGCCACCATCTCGGCGGCGATAATTACCCGCCACGCCATTCCCGCCTCCAGCCTCAACCCCGTAAAGATATTGGGCAGGGCCAGCGGCATAACGACGGTGGTCAGAATCTTCCCGTCGGATGCCCCCAGCGTCCTGGCCGCCTTGATAAAATCGGTGTCTACGTTCCTGATGCCGGTGACGGTGTTATAAAGGACGGGGAAAAAGGAGCAGATGAATATCAGGGTAATCGGCAGCATCTCGTTGATGCCTATCCAGAGCATCAGCAGGGGTATCCATCCCAGGGTGGGGATGGGGTAAAACAGGCTGACGATAGGATTGAGAGCCCGGTTGATAACCTTTTTCCACCCCATGATAGTCCCCACCGTGATGCCGGCGACGGAGCCGGCGACGAAACCTATGAGAACCCTGACGAGGCTGCTCAAGAAATTTTCGCCGAGGACGCCGCTGGCACTAAGGTCGTAAAACTCCACCACCACGGCGGAAAAAGGGGGCAGGAAATGCCCCGGCAACACATCGAGCCTGGCCACCAGCTCCCATAACGCCAGGAAAACGGCTACGGGCAGCAGGCCCCAGCCCGGTCTTAATTTTCTAAGTATGCTCATCCTCAAGGAACCTCAAATCAAGGATGTCACCGGCGCTGAAGCTGCTCTTGATATAGCCCAGTCCGGCGATATAGTCAATGGTCATCTGAACCATATCCGGGTCAACGCTGGTGGTAAACTCCATCCTCTGCATGGAACGCAGCAGGACTTCCGGGGTAATGACCAGGGCGGAGGCGGTATCGGCCACGTTAACCGGCAACACCTCGCCGCCGGTCTCCTGCAGCTGCCGTGCCACAACCTCGGCCGCTTCTTCGGGGTGCTGATTGCTCCAATCGGTCGCCCGTTGCGAGACCTTTATCAGTTTTTTCACCACTTCCGGGTGGTCGTTGATAAGGTCTTCCTTTACCACCATGACGCTGCCCTGCATATCCGGCCAGACATCCTGACTCATCACCAGCATGTTAAAGCCGAATTCTTCAGCCATGGTCGCCCACTGTTCCGGCAGCACGGCGGCATCCAGCTGCCCCGTCTTGATGGCCATCACCTGCTTGGGCGGATTCATCCGCTGAAGGCTGCTCAATACTTTACCTTCGTCAAGATTGTACCGGTCGATTATCTTGTGCAGCAACACATCCACGGCGCCGCCTTCCCTCACGCAGCCGAAGCGTATCCCCGGATTCTCCAGGTCTTTGACGGTCTTTACCTTATTCCCATCGACGACCAGGCCGTAGCCGTACTTATGCGTCCCGGCCACTACTTTTATCGGCACGCCGGCGTTGGCAAAAGCGTTGATAGCGGGTATCAGGCAAACGTAGGCAACCTCGACATCGCCGCGGGCCAGCGCCGAAGCCAGAGCCATACCGGTGGCATAGCTCTCATAGGAAGTTAAATCCAGCCCTTCATCTTCAAACCACCCCTTGTCCTGTCCGATATACGCGCAGGCGGCATGGTCCATAAACTCAACCGCCATCCCGATTGGTGCCTTCTCCCCGGTGGTGCATGAACTGACGAAAGGCATTACCATCAGTCCGATTAGTGACAGCAATAACAGTTTTTTCATCTATAAATCCCTTTCTAATAGTTAATTACCGCTTCTTTTCAGTTTCCGCATGGATATATTGCCATCAATATGACGCTATGAAAAATTTTTTATATATTTTTTCCCAGCATCTGGCGTACGTCGCTGCGTTTTTCTTTATATTCCCTTACAATCCTCCGCCCCTCGTTGGTCAGGCGTGCGTAACCACCCCTGGCCCCTCCGGTGGACTTTTCCACCAGCGGTTCCGGCGACAGGCGGTTCATCGCCTCGACCCACAGCCAAGCGTTGCGGTAAGCCAGCTTCATCGATTTAGCCGCTGCCGATATCGAACCGAGCTTATCGATGCGCTCCAGCAGGGTAACCCGTCCCCACCCCATGAGCAACTTGCCGTCTTTCTCCAGCCAGACCTTGCTCCTCACCACGATGCCCGTTTCCGGTACACGCCCGGAACGAGCACTATGCTTGACCCCGAAGTCCGGTACCTTGGCTTCCGTTATCTTTTTATCCGTCATTTTCTCACGACTCCAGACATTCTATATTATCAACAATATAACGCTCTGTCAAACACATTCCGTGATTAATTACGGATATAAGGCCTCATGGGTAAAAATATAGTGCGCCGCTATTTGTGATTATTTTGTGATATATCGGCGATATTTTGTGACTTTTTTATAGAATCGTCACTACTCATTCGAGCCTGAATCACAAAGCGCCGATGACGTATATACCGTACAAAAGTACTATATTTGTGACTTTTTTGTGACTTTTCACTTAGGCTTTGTGATTTGTTTGTAATCCCGCATATCTATCATATGTGTAATACGCGCGCTTCGTAAAAAACAATTGAAATACACAGGTTATAATCGTTGTTAATAAACTAAGGAGTTTGCTTTTGACCGGAAGAAATGCCAGAGAAAACATCAGGTTGACATCACGAGATATCGCCGTTTATTGCCAGGTTAGTAAAAGTACGGTGCTGGAGTGGATAAAAAGTGAACGATTGAAGGCTTTCCGACTGCCCAGCGGGCATTACCGAATAGATAAGAAGGATTTCAGGGAATTCCTCGAGGAATGGAACATGCCCATCAAAGGCTGGCCGTTTGAAAACGGAAATATGAAGTAAAGGGGGGTAAAAGATAAAAGAGGCACACTTTATTAATCCCTAATTCAGCTGCGGGTAATAGCTCCTTCAAGCAGGCAGGAGGGTCTTGGCCAGGAGCGACTATACCCCGGGAGGAGAGTCAGTACATGAATACGGCAAATATTTATCAGGTTGAAGGACGTACCGGAAGAAACCAGCCGACTACTTTAAGAAAAATGGAAGCCATAGCCTGTGGGGTTCAAGCAAGGTTTGAAGAGAGTACCGGTTATTCTAAAAAAGTAACCAATGAGACTATTAATATTGCCAAAGCACTGGGCGTGGCCGATAGCGAAATCGAAAGGTGGGCGACCCACCGCTTAAGTCGGATATCCCGTGATACGGAAAGACTCCGGGAAATCAAGTCACTTCTCGATAAGGTATACGGGACCAAGCTCGGGACGATGACACGAAGAACCCATTCCTGAAAATATCAATATTAATACAAGTGTAACACTGATTAGACAAACATCCGTCTGATAACAGTGTAATTAATCAACTATGGTATAAACCTGATTGCTGCGACCAGGCGCAGCAACCGATAAACTACAGCGTTTCACACCCCCGCCGTAATCAATATTATTACATTATTTTTTCAGCTACTCGCGTATTATTGTGTACGCACGCATGTCTGCCGCATCCTCGCGGTTGCCTTACATTCCCTTTTTTGTACCATAATTATTTATAACAGCGTATCAGGGTAAGGAGGGAATAATGCCCCGCATGAGCGGCGCCGAAGCTACGGCTGCTTTAGTGACCGGGGAAAGCATCGAGGTGGTTTCTGGACTGCCCGGCGGTCATCGAAATCCCGGTGCCCCAGCCGGACACGCCATGGGATAGGCTGCTACCGGACTAAGAGGTGCTCAACTGCACCAGCTGCCCCACCATGTAGCTGCACCTGTCCGAGGCCAGGAAAGCCACCACCGGCGCCACGTCGGAAGGTTCACAAAGTCGCTTGAGCAATGAAGCCCGTTTTTCTCCTTCGAGCATTTCTTTCGGGGCGCGGTATACGAGGCCGGTCTTGCCGAGTCCCGGCCCGACGGCGTTGACGATTACCCCTTTAGACGCTACCTCCCGCGCCAGCGCCCTGGTGAACTGGACGACGCCGCCCTTGGCGGCTCCGTAGATGGATATACCGGGAATCCCCTGCCCGCCGGAGGTATTGATAATCCGCCCGTACCCCCGCTTTATCATGTAGGGCAGCACCGTCCGGGCGACCCTCATCTGGCTGTAGAGGTTCGTCTGGATATCGAAGTCCCAGTCCTCCTCCGTCATCTCCATGAAAGGCCGCAGCTGGCTGCTGGCGCCGGCGTTATTGACCAGTATATCAATCCTGCCGAATTTCTCTATCGCCTTCCCGACCATGCAGTCGACTTCGTCCTGCCTGGTTACGTCGGCCTTCACCGCCAGGGCCCGGCGACCCAGGGCTTCGACAGCGGCGGCGGTCTGCTGTGCCCCGTCAATATCAATATCCGCCGCCACGATATCGCAGCCCTCCTCCGCCAGCGCTACGGCTATAGCCTTACCGTAGCCTATCTGACTGCCGGCGCCGGTCACCAGCGCCACTTTATCTTTCAATTGAAGGTCCATCTTTTTCCTCCGTTAATTTTTCTGGATTCCCGCTTTCGTGGGAATGACGGGATTTGCATTTATTTCAGGAACGGCTCCATGTCACTGACGACATAGCCGAGACCCAGTTCTTCGAGTTTTTCCCGCGTTGGAATTCCGTTTTTCGTCCAGCCGCGGAGTTTATAATATACGTCGAGGAAGCCCTCCAGGTCCCGCACCATCTGTCCCTCGCCCTCGGCGTCAATGACATGCAGCGGCTCGGTCTGGACGCGTTGAGGCAGGGTATCGTGCCGGCGGTCGAAGCCGTCACGCGCGTTGAAAGCGCGGTCGAGGTTCCAGACCCTCTCCCCCACCCTGCCCAGGTAAGCCCAGTCGGCAAACTCCTCGATGCCGGTAACGGCGCGCAGCATCTCCGGAAAGAGTTTCTGGTACCAGTTGCCGCAGCTGAATGCGAAGGCGCAGACGATGCCGACCTCCAGGCCGGCCCGGTTCTGGTTGGCGATAACGATTTCCGCCTTACCTTCCTCCGCGAAACGGTCGATTGCCCCGGAACCCGGCGTGCCCCATTCCTGGAAGGCCAGCGAGCCGTTGCCGTGACTGCCCCCGATGGTCGAGGTGGCATAGCCGAACCCCGTGGCTTTTAGCCCGCGCGGCTCGTAGGCCGGGAACTCCAGTCCCTTCGACTGCATAGTGTAGTATTCGGCACCTTTTCCGATTTTTTCAGCGGCGCGCACCGTGCCCTCGGCCAGCAGGTCCCCGAACCCTTCCCGATTTCCTATTTTCTTTACCAGTTCCACCATGGCGGCGTGATTGCCGTAGGTAAGCTCCAGTCCATCCGTATCGGCTTTAGTTATAATCCCTTTTTCGTAAAGTTCGTAAGCAAAGCCGATGGTATTTCCGGTGCTGATGGTATCCAGTCCCAGGTCGTCGCAGAGCTGGTCGGCGGCGACCGTCGACTCTATATTGGTATTTCCAATCGGCCCCGTGAACGCCCAGTAGCTTTCGTACTCCGGCCCCTCGCTCTTAGCCCCGGCGTAAGGGCCCTCCGTTACCACGTGTATCTTGCCGCAGCGCATCGCACAGCCGTAGCAGCCGAACTCGCCCACCCTCATCTTGCGGTATTCTTCCGGCCCCAGCTTCTCGTAGCCCTCCAGCTGGCCGTAGCGGAAATTTTTTACCGGGTACACGCCGAGGTCATTGCGGGTAATCGCACCCTCGGTGGTGCCGTACTCTTTGTTGTAGGCATAGTCCTTGCTGGCCCGCATTATCTTAATCTGCTCTCTGGCCAGCTTATCGAAGCCTGCCGGGTCGTAAAGATTCAGGCTCCTTTTAGCCTTAATGGCGATGGCTTTGAGTCGCTTGGAGCCGAGCACCGTGCCCCCGCCGCATCGACTCGCCGTTCTCCGACCTGACACGATGGCGCAGAACCTGACGAGCTTTTCCGCCGCGGGGCCGATACAGGCGGTGCGTGTATCTTTACCGTACTCCCTGATAAGCCAGTCCTGGGTGTACACCGTGTCTTTACCCCAGAGTCCGGCGGCGTCCTCAAGTCGGGCGCCTTCCGGAGAAATATAGAGATATACGGGTTTCTCGGATATTCCTTCGATTAAAATAAAGTCGTAACCGGCGAACTTCATCCACGCCCCGAAATCGCCGCCGCTGCAGGAACGGACGATACAGCCGGTCAGGGGGCTCTTGGTGCAGGCTACCCAGCGGGAAACGCTCTGCGCCTGCGTGCCCGCCAGCACCCCCGGCACGAGCAGCAACTTATTTTGCTCTCCCAGCGGGTCGATATTGGGGGCCAGTTCATCGTAAAGGTATTTAACCCCGAAGCCCCGCCCGGCGATAAAATTACGGGCAACCTCCAGAGGCAACAACTCGTTGATGACGGTACCGGCGGAAAGGTTTACCCTTAGATATTTGCCTGCATATCCTCTCATTATCCACCTCGTCGGAACAACGTTCAGGTAACCATATTAAAGTACCGCGGAAAATCCCTGTCAAGGCGGGTTATTCGATTGCCATGCTCTCGTAAGGTTCCGGCGCTTCCGGCAGGTGCTTGAAAAGCTCCTGACCCGTTTTCGTTTTTTCGTAGGGATTCCAGCGGGAAGGCGGCCCGTCCTCCAGTCCGGAACTAAGCGTCCCGGATACGGGCATTTCCATCCAGCCTTTATCATAAGGAGTGCGGAAGAAAGGAGTCATCAGCATGTGCCAGAACCGCCACTCGCCGTCTTCTTTAACATAGTCTACAATGTAGACGCCCCATATCCACAGGTTGCCGGCGCATCCCGGCGTAAACCAGATGCTCTGCGCCGTCCGGCCGTCTTCGGCTATCTCGATAACCGGCCCCACCGCCAGGTGCATGGTAAACCCGCCGGGTCGCGTTTTCTGCTGTCCCACCATCTTGTAGAAAAACCTCTCCACGCCCTCGCGCCCTTTAAAGACGCCGGAGTCCGAGGCCTCCATCCTTATGCCGGGGGTCTTCCTGGCAAAGCCGCGCTCGACTATTTTCTCGTAGTCCTGCTTGAAGAGCCAGTACTGGTACTTACGCTGCAGCTTCTTGATTTCTTCGAGGTCGATGAGGTACTGGACTTTTTTACCGATTTCTTCAATATCCATTAATCTCGCCTCCTCATGTTATCCTTAAACGGCTGTTACTATACGGGGAAATACCATAACGCGGGATTGGATTCCTGAAGCGTACCCGCCGGGAGCAAAACGCCGTTACAGGCACCCCCTATCGTCTACTCACAGGACTCTCAATAACGGCTGCCGGCAAGGTCGTCTGGATATATAATCGGATTCAAGGGGCTTTTTCAGGCGTTTTCCATCTCTCTTTTCAGTTCTTCCAGGTTCTCTCGCTCGCGTATCAGGAACTTTTCCCTGCCCTCCGTGTATGACGGAAGGACCCATTTCATTTCCTTCATGCTTTGCGCTATAACCGGAATCCAGTTATACGGGATGGAAATCAGTATCTGCCCCTCCTTGAAGACCTCTTTTGCTTTCATGCCGAAGGCCAGCCCGGTAACCGAATAATTCACCTTGCCGGTCCGGTATGGATAGAGGTAGACCCAGGCGCATCCCAGCACGCCCGTTGTCCTGGACTCCCGCAGCTCGCCGGTCGTATAGCTCATTGCCCTCAATACGATTTCCGCCTGATTGGCATTGGTCAGGAGAACCAGGAGGTCCGGCTCGAACTTAAGTTTATCCAGCGTAGCAAAAGCGACATAGTTAACGATGCCCCTCGGCAGGATGGGAAGGTGCGGATAGAGGTTGCTGTTGGCCCGCGCCTCCTGGAAAATCTCAAGTTTAATACCTATCTGCCCGCCTTCGGCGAATGATGGCATATCTTCCATTCCCAACAACGCTTTTCCCAGGCAGGTCTCGTTCTCTTTTGCAAAGTAAAACGGGGTTCCCCTTTCCTGCGCCTCCTTTAGCATTTCACAGAAAGACAGCTGCTTATCAAGCTGTTCAATCCCTTCAGGTCTGGTAGGCAGAAATTTTACAGCCACGGGTGGTTTCTCAAGGTTCAACTTGCCATATATGGATAAATCTGTTTGAAGCGGCCTCATATCAACCTCCTTTAAAATAATATTTTGCTATATTAAGAAACCCGGTGGGGTGCTTTTTCGGGAAATAATAATAAAGCGGTTGTACCGGGATATATGCCGGCTAAAGAAACGTCTCAAGTCAGCCCACCTTTCATTGGTTTGACCAGGTAACTATTGTTCCGCCTTAATCCGCTGTGATTCACCACGCAATTCACAGTCGGCGCAGGTGTCCTCATTGCCTTCAACCCGGCAGTAAGTCCCTTCCTCTTTCCAGCACGGCTTGGCGCACACCGTAAACCTGGTGCGATGCATACAGGCGGGACAATCGGCCAACTGCCAGCACGGGTAGAGCCGCAGATAATGGCTTATCGCGGGCAGGTTCAGGCCCTGTGCTATCAAACCCTGAATGAATTGCAGCCTTGTCAAGTCGACCTCCGAATAAAACCGCCGGCCGCTTCTCCTTTGCGGCTTAATCACCCCGTGTTTTTCCCATACACGAAGAGTCTCCGGATGCACATCAAGCATTTCAGAGACGACACTTATTGGAAATGCCGGTAGATTCTCCATTATCTTTGACTCCA
The DNA here is from genome assembly GCA_964409485.1 of uncultured Dehalococcoidaceae bacterium. Lineage (GTDB taxonomy): Bacteria > Chloroflexota > Dehalococcoidia > Dehalococcoidales > RBG-16-60-22 > JAFGPF01. Next base: position 12,111 of record CAYPDM010000032.1, read on the forward strand.
CTGCATTGTAATTTGGCGCTTATATATTGTCAATTCGTGACTTCAAGGCGTCTACTGATATGCGCGCAGCACCATAATCGCTATACGAACTATTTAAATACTAAATAGCACAATCTCACGCCATTACTATTTGACAACAAAGCAACCTTTCTAGTAGTATCTAGCTTAAGTATTTCAATAATATTTTTTAATCCACTCATATGTTATTTTACAACATTTATTATATGACATTACGCAGTTAGATTAAAATCGACTTTAAATAAAGACGGCAACCAAGGGGGTGATTAAATGGGGTAACATAAGCGACTTTATACTAGTCGAGGATTGTACGTTTTATAAGGAGGTTCCAATGAAAAAAAGGATATTATTATTCAGCAGCATTATTCTAATTACAGTTATAGTTTCAATATTGGTCGGCGGCTGTAAGGAACCGGAGCCCGCACCAGCCCCCGCACCGGCACCCGCACCGGCGCCGGCACCGGCACCCGCTGAAGCCAAGACTCTAAACATCGGCCTGCCTCTAGGACTATCAGGCTTTTTCTCCGTACGTGAAGTCCCGGACCTGAATCAAGCCCAGATTTGCGCGGACATTATTAACGAGCAGGGCGGGATTACGGTTAACGGCCAGAAATACCTGGTTGAGCTTATCGCGGAAGACACCAAGAGCACCATGGACGGCGTCACCGCCGCGCTTAATAAGCTGGTCTATGACAAGGAAATCGATTTCATTATCGGGCCGACTGCGTTCTTCGCCGGAGCAGCGGGAACGGTATGCGAACCGAACAAAGTACTCCGCTTCATAACCTGGTGCGTGAACACCCCTGGTGAAGTGGACGAGACCACACCCTACGCATTCCTGGCCGGCAACGGGAGTATAATGAATTCCATTGCTGTCATTAAGTATTTCAGTAGTACCTACCCCGATGTGAAGAAGGTAGCCCTGGTCTCACCGGATGATGGAGGTCCTCAAAACCTGCTTCCAAAAATTAACAAACTACTGGCGGCAGAGGGGATGTCCATTGTCGGCGACCCCGTTCTCTACCCCAACGAGATGGTCGACTTCAGCCCCATCGTGGCGAAACTGAATGCTATTAAAGAGGCTGATGCCATATATATGATGAATGGCCTGGTCCCGCACATGGGTGCCATCGTCAAAGGCCTGCGAGAGTCAGGCAACTACAAACCCTACGGAGGCGCTTTGCCGGCACGCATCAGTCAGGTTATGACCATTACCGGTGCGGAAGCGCTGAAAGACGTCTTCACCATCGGTCTTACCCCCGGCGACCCGAATATGCCGCCCCTTGCCAAAGAGATTATCGACAGGGTTGCGGAACAGTACGGGGCCGATTACCAGCTGGAGATGACGGCTCCCAACTGCCTGTGGGTCCTCAAAGAGGCCATTGAATCATGCCAGAGCCTCGACCCGACGGTGGTAAAAGAGGAACTGGAGAAAATGGGTGAAGTGGAAACCATCTGGGGAATGGCGAAGATATGCGGCGAGGAAACCTTCGGTATCAAGCATGTCGTGGCCTCACCCCAGACGATACAAATATGCAAGGACGGCGTGGAGACTTCCACCGGCTGGATAGACCTCGGCATAATCCCCTAAAACCCGCCCTTATTCCGTAATACGACCGGGGCGGGGGGAGATTTAACCCCCTGCCCCGGTACAGGTTTGCACAAGCCGGAGCAGGCACTAGAAGGAAATAACCCTATATGGAACTGATAACAGCAACGATAACCAACTTGTTGATATTGTCTTCTATGTACATATTGGTGGCACTGGGCTTTGCTTTTCTTTTCAGCATGCTGGGTATACTCAATCTTGCCCATGGTGCCATTTATATGCTGGGCGGCTACATCGGCTTGTCATTGATAATGGCACTTGGATTGAACCAGTGGTTAGCTTTATTACTGACCACTCTAATAGTAGCTACATTCGGTATCTTCCTGGAAAAGTACTGCTTCCGCCCCTTCGTAGGAGATTTTAACCGCATCATAACGATATGCGTGGTTATCACGGTGGTTCTTCAGACCGGTGTTAATATTATCGCCGGAACGCAGATACTATCCCTGCCCCCGTTTGCCGAGGGTGTTTTACACATTGGACCCGCTTCGGTTAGCTACGAGCGAATTGTAACTTTCGCTATCGGGGCCGTTCTCTTGCTGGCAATAACCTGGTTCGTAAACCGTACTAAATGGGGCCAGCAGATGCAGGCTATCTCACAGGACCTGGAGGGAGCTTACCTGCAGGGTATAAATGTTCATCGTGTCTCCGCCCTCGCCACTTTCATGGGTTGCGGCCTGGCGGCGATAGCCGGATGCCTTATGGGGGCTTATTTGTGCCTGGGTCCTTTTATGGGGGATTTCATGCTGGTAAAAGTCCTCATGCTGACCATTATTGCCGGGGTGGGAAGCATCAGCGGCATTTTCATTGCCGGGATTATCCTCGGCAGCCTGGATTCCATATTACCCCTGCTGGTAAGCGGGGCCGCCAGTGACGCCACCGCTGTCGGTATACTTATTGTTCTTTTACTCATCAGACCCCAGGGTTTCTTCGGCCACGAGGTGGAAATGTGAGAAAGGCATAGATATATTGGAGAGGCGGCTTTCCATTAAAGGTAGAAGAGAACTGACCAGGCCCGCTGTTTATGCCGGCTTGGCGGTTATTGTCGCTTTGCTTCCGCTATTCTTCGAATCTCCCTATATATTACATATACTTATCCTCACTTTCATATACATCATTGCCACGGTCAGCTTTCGTACCATAGTCATTTCGGGTCAGTTCCCTCTGGCCCACGCCGCTTTCATGGGTATAGGGGCTTACCTGGCCGCCATGGCGGCAAAATGGCTCGGCATGTCCCCCTGGATTACCATTCCGTTATCAGCCCTGATAACAGCAGGCATCGGGATGCTGATAGGATACCCGTTTTCCAGGCTAAGGTCACTGTACTATGCCATGGGCAGCCTTTTCTTCGGGATGGGGATAATTCAGGTTATCTATGCCGGTGGAAGCTGGACCGGCGGCTACAGCGGTCTTACAGGCATCCCGGCCCTGCTTCCCGGTGTCGGCTCCAAGGTTCCTTACTACTATTTCTTCCTAGGGTTAGCCCTGGTCAGCATCATAGCCCTTTACAGGATCGAATTTTCGCGTATCGGCACGAACTTAAAAGCTATTGCCCAATCACACGTTGTAGCCTCCAGTGTGGGTATAAATGAAGGTGGATATAGAATCCTGGCCGTGGGTGTGGGGTGTTTCTTTGTCGGTCTGGCCGGCGCCAGCTACGCTCATTATAATATGGTGCTGTCCTGCTCCAGCTTTAACTTCATGGCAACCCTGTGGCTTGTTATGTACGTTCTCATAGGCGGTGTAAGCAGTTTTGCCGGACCTATCGTCGGGACCATAATCCTGATTATAATACCGGAATATTTCCGCGATTTGAAAATGTATTCTCCCTTTGTTAACGCCGTTATCCTCGGCATTGTGGTATACCTGATGCCCCAGGGTCTTGTCGGCCTGCCCCGACTGGTAAAATCGAAGTTTACGGAACGCCGAAAAACAAAAAAGGTGAATCATGCTTCTTGAGATTAATGGGTTGACCAAATATTTTGGGGGACTGGCTGCGGTTCGTGATTTTAACATGCATATCGACGAAGGCGAGCTTTTAGGCCTCATCGGGCCCAACGGTGCCGGTAAAACGACGATATTCAATCTTATTACATCCATGTATAAACCCACTAAAGGAAAGATAATATTTGACGGTAATGACATCACAAGCAAGAAACCCCATGAGATTGCGCGACTGGGCATCGGCAGGACTTTCCAACTAAATCCGCTCTTTGCGGATTTCACCGTCCTGCAAAATGTTTCGACATCATTCCATCTACACCCGAAGTCAAGTCTGCCGGATATATATTTTAATACCGCTAAATACCGCCGTAATGAAGCATATATCCTCGAACAGTCCCAGGAAATCTTAAAGATGGTAGGACTGGATAAAGTTGAGAATGAGCTGGCTAAGAATCTACCCCACGGGTATCAAAAGATGCTTGGCATTGCCAGGGCCCTGGCCGTCAAACCCAGATTATTGATTCTGGATGAGCCTATAGCCGGGATGAACCCGAGTGAAATTGACTTCACCCTGGATGCTATCAGGAAAATGCAGCAACAGAAAATTACTATTTTTCTGGTTGAACATAACATGAAAATCCTGGAATTATGTGAAAGGGTTGTGGTTATTGACTTCGGGCAGAAAATTGCCGAAGGGCTGCCCAATGATGTACGGGAGAACAAAGAGGTAATTAGAGCTTATTTTGGCGGTGAACGTGTTACTTGAAGTCGAAAATATAACAGTGCACTATGGAAAATCCATGGCGATAGAAGACGTTTCGCTGGAAGTTGCCGAAGGGTCCGTGGTTAGCATTATCGGCGCCAATGGAGCCGGTAAAAGCACTATTTTAAGAGCTCTGTCCGGATTGGTGCCGTTAACCTCGGGAGAAATCCGCTTTTCAGGCAATAAGATAAACGGGAAGAGCGCAACCGAAATCGTGTCAATGAACATCGTCCATATTCCTGAAGGCAGGCATCTTTTCCCCTATTTAAGTGTCTTGAGTAATCTCAAGCTTGGCGCCAGTCTGCGTAAAGATAAAGCTGGCATCAACAATGATTTAGATGAGGTCTACAAACTATTTCCTATATTACAGGACAGGCGTAATCAGAAGGCAGGGACTTTAAGCGGCGGCGAACAACAGATGCTGGCTATCGGCCGTGGTTTAATGGCTAAACCCAGGCTGCTCTTGATGGATGAGCCTTCAGTAGGTCTGGCACCGATAGTGATTGAACAGCTGGGTGAGGTTATCAAGGATATCAACCAAAGGGGGGTTAGCGTTCTTCTGGTAGAGCAGAATGTTCATCTGGCCCTCGGGGTAGCCAGCACGGGATATGCGCTGCAGGTTGGCAGGGTCGTTCTCCAGGGCGATATCGCTACGATGAAGTCCAGCGATATTGTGAAAAGAGCCTACCTCGGCGGATAATTATTTAGTGATTCGCATCTTACGTTTCAGATATCCGAACCTGATTCATCAGTAAGTGTCAGTGCGTTAAATTAACGATTTATTAGTGAGGAGGAAATAATGATTGGCAAAATCGAGATAGACGAAGCTAAAAAGGAAAGAATAATAGATAAGGCGGGGCATCTTGCTGACGAAATCGGGGCAAAATACATGGCCTGCGCCCCGGCTACTTTCGGGGCGATATGCGATGCCTTCAGAACCGAAGATATAGAGCTATTCACGCCTGAAATTCAAGAAGCGCTAACCCAGGGGATGATAGGACTCCACGGAGGCGTCGCCATGACGGGAGTCGGCACCTGTGGAGCCGTGGTCGCCTCAACCTTCATCATCAGCTACGTTGTAGGCGTTACCACCAAAGAATTAATGGAAAACGGTAATCTCAATTATGCTTCATCCTTACCCGCCGTGGAATACGTGATCGATAGGTTCGAAGAGAACTACGGCGCTATAGACTGCTTGAGAGTCCGTTATAATCGCGTGCAGCGCGCCCTGGACCTCATGGACCCCGATGCCCGGATACTGGAGATGACCTTTGCCCTGCACCAGAAAGAGAAATGCGGTATGACCGCGGCTAATTTCGAGGGAGGCCGCGACCAGACTCCTCCCGTGAGAGGCGCGCGCTGGGCAGTAGAGGCTATTTGCGATTTACTGGAGATGGAACCCCAGGAACGTAAAGAGCTCCCGCCGCATCTAAAGGGCCTCGGGATGCAGGAGATGGCGCCCAAGCTCCAGAAAGTCGTCGATGCCTTGAAAGAACTGGGCTGGGGACGCCCCAACGAGAAAATATCCTACCGGGATTACCGCACTTTTAAGCTGAAGGGGAAAAAGGGAGTGGAAGAGAAAAGGCTGGGTTCCCTAAGCGCCCCGAAGAAAGAAGAGTACGGGACTTAACCGCCGGCTTCGGTATAATCCGGCTTTTCTGCGGGTTTTGGTGTCCCCTAGTGGAACCCGGATGATAACAGGTAGAACTTTTAACCTTGCATTTAATTGCCGGCAATATAGAGCGCCTCTGCCCTACTCTAACGTGCTGTCCAGCCTCCATCGATTACCATTTCGGCACCCGTGACCAGTCTTGACTCATCAGAGGCAAGATAAAGGACGGCATAGGCAACATCTATCGGTTTTCCCAGAAAACCTATCGGGTGATTGTTTTCCATCCTTTCTCTCACCGCCTTATCCCGGGCCATAGCCGCTACCAATGGTGTTTCAATAACACCGGGATGAACGGAGTTAACCCGGATGTTATAATTACGACCTGCCTTTGAGCATTCAAGAGCCACCGCCTTAGTAAACAGCCTTACGGCACCTTTACTGGCACAATATGCCGACGTATTATCAAGGGTGCCTACGATGCCGGCCGCCGAGGACATGTTGATAATAGAACCACCTCCGTTCCCTTTCATAGCCTTTATGGCGTGTTTCGTGCCCAGAAAAACTCCATCCAGGTTAACACTCATCAGCCGGCGCCACTCCTCCAGTGAGATGTCCTCAACTTCCTTAATAATCTGAATCCCGGCGTTGTTCACGAGAATATCCAGTTTCCCAAACTCAAACAACGTCTTCCTAATTACATTGTTCCAATCTTTTTCACTGGTGACATTGTGTTTTACGAAGATAGACTCTCCTTCCTCAAGCCTTATTTCCTCAACTACTTTATTACCTTTAACCTCGTCGATATCAGCAACTACGACTTTTGCTCCTTCCTTCGCTAACAACAATGCGTCCGCCTCGCCAAGTCCGTTGGCGGCACCTGTGATAATAGCTACTTTGCCTTTGACACGGTCCACTTTGTCCTCCTATATCAGGCCGGAATTCTTTGAAGTCAAGTGGGGAAGGGGGGACTCGAACCCCCACGCATCGCTGCACCAGATCCTAAGT
>CAYPDM010000033.1:0-15731 GCA_964409485.1 uncultured Dehalococcoidaceae bacterium
GTCAGTCTCTGATACTGTCCGCCGTTTTCGAAACTAAACTTACCGTAGTTCTTCGGATGTCTCAAAAGCCTCTTTTGTGACTTGATAAAATGAGATTTGTGCTTACTTAAAAAGTACCCCGGAGCCTGGGGTCGATGGCGTCTCTCACGCCGTCCCCAACCATGTTAAAGGCATACACCACAACAATTATAGCTATGCCAGGCGCAGTAGAAAGTAGCGGATATGATAATAAATATTTATAACCGTCATTTACCAGGCTGCCCCAGGCCACGGTTGGTTCCTTGATACCGATACCAAGGAAGCTAAGGCCAGCTTCGAAAAGGATAGTCATACCAATCATCATGGTCATCAGTACTATCATTGGAGGGAAACAATTGGGTAAGACGTGACGGAACATGATACGCATGTTACTCGCTCCTGAACTGCGTGCGGCTATAATATAGTCATTTTCCCTCACGGAAATAGCCTGACCGCACATAACCCTGGCGTATCCCGACATCATGCCGATGCCAATGGCTACCATTACGTTCACAAGCCCTCCGCCGAGCAGCACCGCGATGGCAAGAGCCAGCAGCATCACTGGGAAAGCCATCAGCGCGTCTATGAACCTCATAATAATAACGTACGTTATACCGCCGAAATATCCGGCAGTCAGTCCGAGTATCATGCCGCTCACGGCGGCAATACCAAGAGCGACGACACCGACCATAACTGCCGTCCGTGCACCAAAAATAATACGACTTACCAAATCTCTGCCGAGGGCATCGGTGCCCAGGAGATGTTGGCTGCTGGGCTGAAGCAAAACGTTTTTCAGGTCTTGTTTAATGGGATCGTAGGGAGCTATCCATTCGGGAAATGCGGCACATATGATAAGAATCAATATTACAATAACCCCGAAAACAACGACAGGTCGACCGAGAAAAACCTTAAAAAAACGCCGAAGCTCGTTGACGCGTGGTGGAACCTCCAGCGACTTTAGATCACGTTCAGCCTCTTCTGACACAGTATCTATCTCCTTATCCGTACCTTACCCTGGGATCAAGCCATCCGTAGGAAAGGTCTATCAGCAGGTTAATAGCCAATACAACGATACCCACCACCAGTATAACAGCTTGAACTACGGCGTAATCCTGGGAGAAAAGCCCCTCTACCGCCAGCCTCCCCATACCGGGAATGCTGAAAACGGTCTCGACGAGTACGGAGCCGCCCACAATCGCAGCGAGGGTTATACCTTTTAAGGTAACCACCGGAATGAGGCCGTTTTTCAGGGCATGTCTCATTATTACCAACCGCTCTCTTAAACCCTTGGACCAGGCCGTTCGGATATAATCCTGGCGCATGACCTCGAGCATGCTGGAGCGTGTCATGCGGACTGCCGAAGCGATGGCAGGTACGGCCAGGCAGAAAACAGGCAGGATAATTTGCTGTGTATTCAGCCAGAAATCCTTAAAAGGTGAGGTGTAGCCAAAGATTGGCAGCCAGTCCAGTTTAAGGCCAAAGGCATAAATGAGCAATATACCGAGCCAGAAAATGGGAATCGTTATTCCCAGATTACCGAGACTGGTTAATAAGCTATCCAGCCAGGTGCCACGCCTTACCGCCGCTATTACTCCCATTGGTATTCCGACAATTATGCTGATTATAAAAGCCAGGCCACCCAAGTGAAGAGTTATGGGCAGCCGCCTTTTTATATCGTCGCCCACTTTGCCACGGTGTATTATAGAGGTCCCGAGGTCACCGGTGGCTACGCTACCTATCCAGTCGATATATTGCGTGACGAGTGATCTATCCAACCCTAAATCGTGCCTGATGGCATCAACCTGCTCCTGAGTAATCTCATCCAGATCCTGCTGGGTCAGGTATATGAGAATGGGGTCACCTGGTAACAGTCTTACCATTAAGAATACGATTATCGTGACTATTAACAGGACGAGTATCATCTGTAATAATCGTCGAATGATATATGTTCCCATAGCTGCTATTCTACGTTTGTTATCGGTTTGGCCAGGACCCTATTGCATGGTTATATAGACATGAGCATAGCATGTATAATAAGGGCAGGTGCCAACCTGATTTGAGACCAGGTTGACCAGGAAAGAGGATACATTTCTAATTGCAGCATAGCGACAGCCAACTATTCAACCTATTTATTAGCCTCCAAGCCAAGAGTACCATATTTTCCCGGTATCGGGAAACTCGCACAACCTTACCTGTTATCCGTCCCGGCGACGTGTATAATCCAATATCGCCGGGACGGACTGCTTTATAAACCTTATCTCACCATATCTAGCGTAGTTCCGGGTCGAGCCAGGTGAGTTCGTATTCCGTCACGGTTGTCAGGCTGTCTTTCAGTTGACCGCTGTCATGAACGCCTTTCTGTATGAAAGCGACCGCGGTCTCTTCCATATAGGGTATGACCATCACATCGTCGTGCATGAGCTTGACCAGTGCCTGCGTCTTCACCGGGTCTACAGCTTCCGAGGAAAGGGCGGCATCATAGGCCTCCTGCCATCCCACGGGCTTCTGGACGCTGGGGAATTGTACGCCTCCGAAGTAGAAAGTGAAAGTGGAGTTCAGATTCTCCATAGCGCCCAGCGCATGGGCCATCATGCCATCGTCCCAGCCGCCGAATCGCAACTCTGTGTAGCGGCCGGCCTCGGGGAAGTCCTGTTCAACTTCGATGCCCACCTCACCGAGCATATTCGCTATAGCGCTAACATAATCCTTGGGGACTATCCGGATAAAGGCATGTATCGTGGTCTTTATCCCGTCGGGGTAGCCGGCATCGGCCAGCAGTTGCCTGGCCAGGTCTTGATCAAACTCGTGCTTGTCCAGGTTGGGAACTGCCGTCAAGGCATAACCTGGGAGAACCTGATATGCCGGACGGGAAAAACCATACCCCAGGGCCTCGGCAAGTGCTTCCCGATCGATGGCGTGAGATACCGCCAGACGCACATCTTTATTGGCAAAGGGAGAATCAGGATTGCCGCTGTCGGGAATCAAAACGAAAGTCCCCCCGGCGCGGGTGACATAGTCAAAGCCCTTATCCCTTAGCTCCAGAGCCGTTAGACCTGAAGCCCGCAGTGTGTGTATATCGCCCTTCTGGAAGGCGATGCTGCGTACCATCTCATCGGCAATAACGACAAATTCTACGCCGTCCAGATAGGGCAAACCATCCTGCCAGTAATCATCGTTTCTTTCATAAATTAACTTAGCATCGCGTTCGTATTCCACGAACTTGAACGGTCCGGTGCCGACCGGATGCCACCTTGCCCAGTCCAGGCCGTTTACCTCGACGGCCGTCGGCGAGGTAATCATGGCGGTTCCTGACCCTAGACCGGTCAGGATAGTGTTCTTATAGCCGGGGATATTAATGCGAACGGTGTATTCGTCAACGACATCCACCGACTCCCAGTCGGTTGCCTTTTCGGCTTCTATCTGCTTATCAAGGTTCCATTTTACGGCGGTGGCGTTAAAATCGGAGCCGTCGTGGAACTTCACTCCCTGCCTCAAGGTCAGAGTGATGGATTTGCCATCCGGGGCGATTTCCCAGGACGTCGCCAGTAAAGGTTCGACTGATCCTCCGCTCCTGACCTGTACCAGAGACTCGATGGCGGGTCTGGCATCGGCCTGGGCATCGGGGGCGGCCTCCGGCATATAGCCGATAGGAGTTGCCGGTCCTACCGTCAAGACCTCTTTAAGTATGCCGCCATATTTATCCGGTTCGGGTGCCGGAGTCGGTGCCGGAGTTGGCTCCGGTTCGGGTGCCGGAGTCGGTGCCGGAGTTGGGCTTGGTTCTGGTGCCGGAGTCGGCGCGGGCGCTGGCGCCGGCGCTGGCGTCGGCTCCTCTGGCTCCGTGCAGGCCGCAAGCCCCAGAGTTAACAGCATTACCACTGTCAATAGGACTAATAAGGTTCTTTTCATTGGTTTTCACCTCCTTTAGGCGAATCAATAACTTTTGATTATATTGATTCTCTATCTATAGGCGTATCACCTCCTTTACGTTGCCCTGTAGCGTTATTGTTAACTGGCAACACATCTTATTTGACCTCCGTTAAAACCACACCTGGTAATGGGACACCTTGCCCCAGCAGGTTTTTTTGCAGGACTCTGTAGTCCACCTTGCGGGGACTGATGCCCTGATTAATCGCCAGTGTGGCTGCGGTCCCGGCAGCCTGTCCCATGGCGATACAATGCGGTATAAGGTTGGCCATATTGTTAGCCGCCTGGTCTGAGGAGAAACTCCTGCCAGCGACGAGTAAGCCCTCTATTTTAGCGGGTACCAGCGCTCGATACGGTATATAGACATGTTTAACCTGTCCCGTCTGCCCCGGGGGCCCGAGGCGGGGGAAGACGGCTATAGTGTCATCGAATTTCTTTTCGGATTGGAAGTCTTCCTCCTTAATCACGTGTTCGCCGATCAGCCTTCGGCTGCCCCTCGTACCGGTTTGTGAAGCCGTATCGAGTATAAAACTGTTCTCAAATGTCGGGATATTCTTCTTCATGAACTCGTGTCCCCGTCGCATTATCTTACGCATTTCGACCTCCAGCCTGGTGAGGTCTTCCACGTTGGTGCAATCCAGGTCCGGTATCCAGTTGTTCACCCACATAACGTCATTACGCGGTGACGGTAGCGGTAAAAGCCGGGTACCCGCAACCCCGGCAAGCTCTTTCATCAGTTCCTGGTGTTTCTGCGGCTCGGACTCTTTAAAATCGCAGTATCCCTGGTAATCACAGTTACCCAGCCGGAAAACCAGCGCCAGCATGGAACTCCTGGATGAAGGATCAATAACGCCATCAAACTCCGCACCGGCCGAGGGAAGGAGGTCGCCGTCTCCCGTGCCGTCAACGACTACTTCTCCAAGTACTGCCTGCCGGCCTGATTTACTCTCGAAGATAACGCCTTTTACTTTTCCGTTATCGACAATAGCTTGAGTACCCCAGGAATGGAGGAATAGTTTGACTCCCGCCTCTTCCACCATATCGTTCAGTACACACTTCAGTAATTCGGGATCCACCCACGCGGTATGCTCTATCCGACCATTAGTCACGTTGCCCATAAAGCGCCGCCAATAGGACACCAGTTTTTCGTCCGCAGAGCCAATGTCCTCCATTCTGGGACGAAGAGTTCCGCCGATAGCATCCAGCCTTTCCAGCCATTCCAGGCTAAGGCCGGCGATTATCGGTTCGCTGCCGCCGTCGCTCATATGAGGTATTTGGATTACTATTCCCCCGGTGGACATGCCACCCAGGTGGCCGTACCTCTCCAGGAGCACTGTTTTCGCACCGGTTCGTGCGGCAGCTATTGCGGCTGAGTGTCCCCCGGGGCCCCCTCCCACCACCACGATATCAGCTTCGTAGTATACTCTGACATCCTTTGGGGATTCCCGAATCGTTTTTACAGTCTTATTTCTAGCCAATCACTTAACTCCATTCAGTATTCAGGTTATGATATTTATCTTCGGTACGGCGTTTGATTTTTTACACCGGGCAGAAGATATTACATAATTCGACTTATAATTTGAGATATTTCCCCCGCGCAGCTCTTTATTGCCGCTGAATAATTTGCAGCATTATCGCCATTAATATGCGAAGTGAGAACCAGGATGCCTGCAGCAGCGATTACACTTCCATTCGTATTATAAATAGGTGCCGCGGTAGCCCATATTCCCAATCTGTATTCCTCTCTATCGAAAGCAACCCCCTCTAATTTTGCAGTTTCTAGTTCTTTTTCAAGCTGAGAAATATCGGTGATAGTATTTTTAGTAAAGGGTTGGAGCGTGTTTCTGCTGTAATACGCTTTTCGTTCCTCTTTAGACAATGAGGCCATTAATATTTTACCGCCAGCTGTGCAATGTAATTTCAGGCGTTTACCTACAGGCGAATTGATACGCAATTCTTCGTCGATACCAACCTCTTCTATTACAAGCGACTCATCGCCATCCATTACAGCTAAATAGACCGATTCATTATGTACTTTACTCAGCTTACTCATGGACACGTAAGCAAAATCAATGAACTTCAGGTCACGTCGGAGTGCATAGCTAAAATCAAGCGTTTTCAGGCCAAGTGCGTACATTCCACTTTTCTCAAGATGAGTTAAAAACCCCCTTTTAGTCAGCGTTGAAATCAACCTGTATGCGGTGGTTACATTTAGCTCGGTTAACTTGGATATTTCCTTCAAACTAAGCGTGCTGTCACTCTTGAGAAAAATTTCCAGTATATTTATTGCCTTCATTACGGTTTTTGATATATTATCCATAATTTTTGAAAAATCTTTTCATAATTTGAAATTTGCGTTATTTTATCATGCGAGGATTTTAATGTCAATAGTGCCAATTGGAAGGCAAGTTCGGAAGACGGTTTCGGTTTTACGGCGATAATACGCCTGGTGCACTCTTTACGGATATTAACAGTGTTCAGCGTACCGGATCAGGAGTTTCCTCTGTTCTTCCAGGTTGGCACGCGCTCCCCCATAGCGTCATGAAAAAGCGACTACTAGAACCTGGTGCTATTATTGGTTGTGACTCTCGTATAAAACCTGGTGTCACCACTGGGGAAGGCCGGGATCGAATATGCCACTTCTCAGGTTGTTATAACCTGAGTGTTTCAAGCAATAGCCGGCTTACCCGGGGGCTCCGGAACGGAGCCCCCGGACTAATGAAATGATTATTCGTGCTTGTAGATGCCGAGAATCGGGTAGTTGCCCAGCAAGACAACCTCCCCATTCTGGTCCTGGTCAATACGCATCTCTTTAGCCCCCTCGACATCGCTGGGACCGAAGGTCAGCGGCGGGGTCAGGTCACCGGTACTGAGGTTCTTTATCTGGTAGAAGCCGTATTCCAGTACGTCAACCGGTTTCAACTGGTCAGCAGGTACCTGCAGCATGGCAAGCCGCAGCGCCTCGGTCTGGATCATAGCTTCGACCATGCCCGCCAGGTACATGATGTGGGTCACCGGTTCATCTTCATAATCGGCCATTAACTTATCATAGAAGGCGATACCCGGTAAATCCTTGTGAGTCATGGGAGGGTAACTGCCGGCAACGACAACTCCGTCACCCAGCGTACCCATGGCCGGAGCGAAGACTGCCAGGTGGCTCGGGGCGGCAAAACCGAAGGTTATCTTGTAATCCTGATTGGTGCCCATGCCCAGTCTGACCGCTTCTTTGATGGTCGGCTGGGAGCCAGGATTAATCATAAAGCCCATGGCCAGGTTGACTTTGTTATCCTTCAGCCAGGACAATTGGGTGGTCGGCGGCGTGGTAGGCACCATGGGTACGAACTGCTTGCCGGCAAATTCATATCCGATACCCGTAAGATAGTTTTCCATCTCGGGAATATCAATCGACCGGCCCGAGGCGCTATCGGCGGTGAGGTAGGCCACTCTTGGTTTATCGGTGTTACCGGCTTTCTTCCAGTTATCCAGGAACCAGTTAGCGATGGCGCCCATCTCATCGGTATACAAAGGATAGTTGGTAAAGACAGTCTTCGGCGGCGAGAGGAGATAAGGACCGGCGGCCATACTGGTAGCGCCGATGCGGTCCTCATTCAGCAGGTTCATGAGGGCCATGGCGACCTGTGAGGATGATATCCTGTAGACAAGTATACCCTTGGCCTTGAGCTCTTCATAGATAGACAGCGCCTTCTCGGGGTTTATCTCGTCATCCCGCCACAGCACTTCCAGCTTAACATTATCCGGGAATTTCTCACCCCGCCAGGGCGCCATCATTTTGGTATCGTTAACGTAATTGGCGTAGTCCTGATACCCGGCCAGAACCGCCGCCGTGTCCTCGGCGTAGGCGCCGGTCAGCGCGAAGGTGCCGCCGATATAGAGCGTCACTTCTTTCGGCGGGGCTGGGGTCGGTTCCGGTGTTGGGGCCGGGGCCGGGGCCGGCGTCTCCTCAGTGCAGGCAGCCAGCACTGATAACGACGCCAGTATGACAACCACTAAAATTGCACTAAACAGTCTAAACTTAGTCATGTATCCTCCTTTTTTAGTTGAGAGTTGATTCTGTTGAGTCAATATAAGTACTCTTTTTAATGCAGTCACCTCCTTTCATCGCCAATGGTTAATATGATAAAGGCCCCCGCCGGTAATATGATTTAATAAGCTCCCAGCGATGTGCCAGTCCCCTGGGTTCAAAGATGAGGAAGATTATTATTACCAGTCCGCGCATGATAAGACCGAGTGAAGCGGCCGCCTGGGCCGCAATGGCGGGGAAAATAACGGCTAACGTAGGCCCAAAGATGGTGACTAGCTCATCTAAAAGCTTGAGGAATACGGTGCCAAAAATAACACCGGCAATACTGCCCATGCCGCCGACAATGAGCATACCCAGGTACCATACCGAGTTCATGAAAGGAAAGCTATCCGTGCTGATGAAGGCATAGTAGTGGGCCAGCAGCGCACCGGCCACGCCCGCAAAAACGCAGCCGATAAAGAAGGCCGTCAGCTTGTAAATCCACAGGTTGACACCCATCACTTCAGCCGCCAGGTCATTATCCCGTATGGCGACGAAAGCTCTACCCGCTCTGGTCCTGGTAATGTTTTTCGCCAGGTAGATAGCCAGGCAGGTGATTATCATCACCAGATAAAAGTAGCTGGCCTTGGATTTTATCACCAGGCCGCCTATCTCCGGCCTGGGCACGGATAACCCGTCGGCACCGCCGGTTATACCGTATAGCTGGAGGATAACCCAGATAATAATAAAATGCGCCGCCACCGTCGCCATAATCAGGTAAAAGCCCTTTATCTTCAGGGACGGCAGCCCGAAGATGATGCCCACTATGCCCGCGCCCAGACCGGCGCTGGGTAATGCCACCCAAAACGGCCAGCCGAGCTTGGCGGTAAGGACCGCGGATACATAACCGCCAACCGCCATGAAACCGGCATGACCGATTGATATCTGCCCGCAGTATCCGGTCAGGATTTGAAGGCCAAGCACACTGATAATAGTGATGCCCATGATGGTCAAGATAGTCAGCATTCTATCGCTGAAATATACAGGCATGGTAAAAAGCAGGGCAAGGAAGGCCAGCAACAATATCCAGTGCGTCCTGGTGCGGAAGATGGCCATATCCTGGCCGTAACTTTCCTGGAAGACACCGCTGGGCAAACTCATCACTAAATCCTTTCAATCCTGGCCAGGCCGAACAGGCCATGTGGTTTAAAAATCAGCACTATAATGATGACGATAAATGGAAAGACATTGGCCAGCCCGCCGCCGGATGGAAGCAGTGGGTCCAGGTAACGGACGGACACGTTCTCCAGTATACCCAGCGTTATCCCGGCTATGATAGCCCCTCCGATTGAGTCAATCCCCCCCAGCAGCACCACCGCGAAGGCCCTCATTCCGGCCTCCTCCAGGGCTGTCGAAACACCGGATACGCTACCCAGAAGGATACCGCTGATGACACCGACCACGCAGGCAATCACCCAGGAAATGGCATATATCGTCGTCACCTTGATACCGGCACTCTGAACTACCTGCTCGTCCTCAGCGGTGGCCCTCATGGCCAGACCGGTCTTGGTATAGCGGAAGAGAATCATCAGTATCGCGACCACGATAATAGAGACGATAATGCCGATTAACGTATCCGGGGGTACGGATAACTCACCGACTTTCAGGGTCATCGTCGGCAGTACCCCATGATAGGCCTTATATTCACCGCCCCAGACCAGAGTTGCTATTCCATCCAGTACGGTTCCCAGGGCGATGGTCATCATAATAATGGCCAGCACCGATTGTCCCACCAGGGGGCGCAGGGTAAGGCGTTCAATTAACAAACCCATAACAATAGCCACGGCTACGGCGGCAATAAGGCTGGCCCAAACCGGCAGGTGGAAGGTTACCAGGAAAGTAAAGCCCAGGTAACCCCCTATCATTACAAACTGTCCCTGCGCGATATTAAACGCCTTGGAACATTTAAGGATAATAACAAAGCCAATGGCGATGAGGGCATAGACCATGCCCAGTCCGAAGCCGGTGACCACTAATTGCAGAAACGAAATCATCCGTTGGCCCCCTCTATAAATTTAATGTTGATAATCGTCTTGATGGTGCCTGTCCTGCCGTCCCGGTATTTTATCTGGGCTTCTACCGGCACCTCGGTTTTGCCGCTGTAAATAGCCTTGATGAGGCCGCGGTAGCGTTTCTCCAGAAAAGTCCTTCTCAGTTTCCGGTTTCTGGTCAACTCTGCCTCATCTGGGTCTAATTCCTTATGCATGTTGACATATTTCCTGATCCTGCAACCGGCCGGCAGAGCTTTGTTTATTCTTGATATCTCCTGCTCGACCAGTTCGTAGACTTCCGGTTTTTGGGAAAGGTCGGTATAAGTGGTATAGTTCACCTTTCGCCCATCGGCCCAATGACCGACATTTTCATGGTCTATAATTATCATTGCCGATGGGTACTCCCGGCCCGGCCCTGCCAGTATCCAGGCGTCCTTAATATACGGACTGAATTTCAGCCGGCTTTCGATATCCTGCGGTACCAGTTTATCGCCGCAGGTGAGTTTGACGATGTCTTTAAGCCTATCCACGAACACCAGATGTTTATCCCCGGTAAAATATCCGCTGTCACCACTACGGAACCACCCGTCCTTGAGGACCTCCGCGGTAGCCGCGGGGTCGTTATAGTAACCCAGGAAATTACCGGGCTGCCGGCTGATAATCTCTCCGGATTCGGTAATCCTGACCTCGGCTCCGGGGTTAAGCGTACCGACCGTATCCAGGCGAATATCATCGTTGCTGGCCCCGGTCAACGCTCCCCCCTCCGTAGACCCGTAAAGGCTTTTCAGAGGCACTTTTATAGCGTGATAGAACCTGATGACATCCGGGCTAAGCATCGATCCCGCCGTATAGCAAATCCTCGCATTGGTAAGCCCGAGGCTATCCCTGACGGGCCTGAATAATAACAGGTTACCCAGTATATCGAGCAGGCTCCAGAGCGGCCCCGGTTTCTGCTTTTTGAATTTGAAATCAGCCATCTTATAGCCTACTGACATGAACAGGCGGTAGGTGGATTTTTTAAGAAAATCAGCGCCCTGAATGCTTGCCTGGACCCATCTGGCCTGCCTCTCCCAGAGGCGGGGGCTATAAAATATCATCGTCGGGCCTATCTCCCGGATATCCTGCTGTTGAGTATCCGCCTCTTCGGGAAAGTTAACGGTGCTGCCTGAAAGCAGGTGGCAGCCCAGGCTGAACCATTGCTCGAATATCCAGGCCGGCGGCAGATACGAGACCATGTTATCCGTCTCATAACATGGGTCCAGGTTCAGGTAATAATCGGAACCGTACCCCATCGTCTTGAACGAGTGCATGGCCCCCTTGGGAACCTCGCCGGTCGTCCCGGAAGTGTAGATAAGAGAGCATAAATCATCGGCGTTCCCGCTGGCTACGTTTTCCTCGAATAGACCTGCGTTCTTTTTTTCATAATCACGCCCAAGTTGCACCACCTGTCTGTACCCGATGAGCGCGGGGTCCTGGTAATGGGAAAGACCCTTATGCCGCCAGTAAACTATTTTTTTTATCAACGGCAACTCGTTCTTAATCTGGAAGAATTTATCGACCTGCTCCTGGTCTTCGACAAAGGCGAAGGCGGATTCGGAATTGGTGGCGATGTACTTTATCTCCGATTCCGTTAAATCAGAGTACAACCCCACGCTAATCCCGTGATTGGCCTGGGCCGCCAGCTCGGCGAAATACCACTCCGGCGAGTTATCACCGACGATAAGCAGCCTGTCTCCAGCCTTAAAGCCGAGCGAAAGTAAACCAAGTGCCAGGTATTTGACGCTCTGGTAATAGTCTTGCCAGGTGTAAGACTGCCAGATGCCGAGGTGCTTGCGCCGCATTGCCTTGTGCCGGTTGCCGTATTTTTCACAGTTATACTTGAGTACCTTGGGCCAGGTATCGCCTTTGTTAAGGTTTTCCCGGCTGATTTCAGTAATCATTGGCGAAGCCTTTTCCTTCAGGAAAGCCATCTCTTCCTTCGCCGGTAGTGCTTGACATCACGAAAACCCCGCTGTGACCCTATCGCCGATAGCCCCATATAAAATTCCTTGACATCCTCGTTGTCCCTCAGCTTCCCGGCGATACCATCGAGGACTATTCGGCCGTTTTCCATCACGTAACCGTAGTCGGCGATACCCAGGGCCGCTTTGACGTTTTGCTCTACCAGTAGCATTGAAACCTTTTGTTCTTCGTTAATCTTTTGGATAATTTCATATATTTCCTGCGCCGCCAGCGGCGCCAGTCCCAGCGATGGTTCGTCCAGGAGCATGAGCTTGGGATTTGCCATCAGCGCCCGGCCAATCACCAGCATTTGCTGTTCGCCTCCCGATAGATATCCACTCGTACGGCGGCGAAAGTCTTTTATCTTGGGGAAATAGTTAAAAACCATCTCCAGGTCATGTTTGACCGCAGCCCGGTCTTTGCGCAAGTAAGCACCGACATAGAGATTTTCCTCCACGCTGAGATGCTCCAGTACTCTCCGTCCTTCCATAACCTGGGATATGCCGATAGCCGCGATATCCTCCGGCCCGCACCTTTCAATCCTCCGGCCGTCAAAAACAATATTACCGCTGGTTATCTCGCCCTCTTCTGTCTTCAACAATCCGGAAATCGCCTTAAGTGTGGTCGTCTTGCCACCGCCGTTGGCCCCGATCAAGGCCACGATTTTCCCATCACCCACCTCCAGTGATACGCCATGTAAAACGTGGACCACCTTCATGTAAGCGACTTCAATATTGTTTACCTGCAGCATCGGTTCTCTCCACGCTGTAATATCATAAATATTCCCTGGCTAGGTCTTTAATTCCTCACCCAGATAGGCCTTGATAACCTCCGGGTTGGACTTAATCTCCGCCGGAGTGCCCTCGGCGATTTTATGACCGAAATCTAGAACAACTATCCTATCGGCAATGTCCATAACCACGCCCATGTCATGTTCTACGAGGATAATGCTCTTGATGCCGTTTTTCAGGACGGGTGTATCCGGATAGGTATCTCCCTGGCCTTCGTATACATCGATTATGAAGCGGGCGATATCCTCCTTTTCCTCAAGGTTCATGCCCGCCATAGGTTCGTCCAGGAGCAGGACTTTAGGTTCCAGCGCCAGCGCGCGTCCAAGCTCAACCCTCTTCCGCATCCCGTACGGTAGTATGCCGACCAATCTTTTCCTGATGGACTGGATTTCCAGGAAATCTATTATCTCCTCGACTGTCTTGCGGTGCTCGATGTCCTCCCGATGCGACCAGCCGAAATAGATGGCACCGGTGATGAAGGTCTGCTTCATGAGCACGTGGCGTGCCGCCATGATGTTGTCCTGCGTGCTCAGGCCGGTATAAAGCTCGATATTCTGGAAGGTCCTGGCAATGCCGAGCCTGGCTAGTTTGTCCGGACGCACACGGGTGATTTTCTTCCCGTCGAAATAGATTTCGCCCTTCTGCGGTTTGTAGAAGCCGTTGATACAGTTGAGGAGGGCCGTCTTGCCGGCACCGTTGGGGCCGATGATTGCCAGTATCTCGTTGTCCCTGACTTCCAGGCTGACATCGGTGAGTGCGCGTACACCACCGAAGCTTAATGAAATGCTTTCGATGTTTATCCGGATCTTCTTTTCGGTCTCCGCCGTTACCAAATCGACTGCTTTAGCCACAAACGTCTTCCAAAATTTATCCTGCTTCCTGTCACCTTTTTTCGTGCCGTATCCTTAATGCGGCACCGCCGCTGATATAATTAATCGGGAGTAAAAAATGCTGCGTTTTTCAATAATATGTCCAATTATGCCGACCGTTAATCACCTCAAAATTGGCACGGGATAACGAAGGTGAAGTGATTTTTTAAACTCTCCCAACCCTCTTTAAGTGCTGTCTTTTATTTTTAATGGCACTTTGTGAATAAGTATGTATATTATGAATTTCAGCCCAAGTATGAAACATGAGGACATGAAACTAAATACCCTAAAAGGGGTATTTTTTGACATCTGAAATAAAAAATGATATATATGCGTATATGGCGACGATGACTGAAAGAGATTACCTTGACGTCTTCGATCTAATCTATCATGCTAACCGGTGCGAAGATATGGATGGCCTTGTCGGCACTATCTGCCCTTCTATAATGCAGATGTTCCATACTGAATGCTGTACTTTTCAGCTTATTGAGGGATACCCGCGTCACATCAAAATAGTCGAATCGAGGTCGTTTAAATCGGATGGTCTAAATCCTGTTGAAGATAAATATAATCCCTCGCTGTATAAAGACGGATATTACCAGGACTCCCCCCTGCTAAAAGAAGCTATTTCTTCGTCAAAAAATATCTTTAAAATCGGTGACTCTATTTCTTTGAGAGATTGGGAAAATTCAGACTTTTATAATGAATTTATATCGCCTCAGCATTTATACTGGGAGATGTTCCTGCCGCTGCACCGGAAAAATAACTTCGAAGGTATGATTACTCTATGGCGGTCCAGGAAACAGCCGAACTACAAGACCAATGATACATCTAAAGCTGAGATATTTATACGCCACCTTATGCTCACCGTAAACAATATCAAGAAAATTTCAAATATTAGTAATTTGAAACAACAGCTGCTATTACCTGATAAAGCAGATAATCAAGGTCTTATGATATTGGACCACAAACTGAAACCTATCTACTTCGACACGAAATCACGGGAAATCTGTCTGTGCCTGTTAAACAGAATAAATCCAAGTTCAATTGACCTTGAAAAAGGCGAATTCCCCACCCCGCCCTGTATTGTCAGCGATTGTTGTGACCTTATTAATCTGTTAAAAGCCGAGGAACGGCTGGCACTGTGGCCCAAAGAAAGAGTAGTCTTCACGGACAACGGCAAACGGTTTCGGATTGAGTGTTCACTCATATGGAAAGCTGACCGATTAATCACGTTGCCTCACTTCCTGATTACTCTATCTGATTTGAACAACAAAAAGAGGCTAGCAGCTACCCTTCAGGCAAGATTACACCTTAGCCGGAGAGAGATAGATATTGTTTACGGTATTATTGCGGGTATGTCTTACGGCGAGATAGCGGAAGAGCTCTATATCAGCAAGTTAACGGTGCATACGCACATCAAGAATATATACCGTAAGCTGGGTGTTAAGAATAAAATCGAATTATTCAGGTGCGTTCAATCAACATCCTGGCTGATGTAAGTATTCGGGAAAATGCAATTGAGAAAAACCCTATCCAGTTTATCGTTTGTCCTTCCCTGAACACTTAGTATCAAACGAAGGTGCAGCACCAAGCCAGCAACGGTTAGTCTGAGGTAGGATGGATTTAATGGACACCAAAGTCAGGTAAAATAGAAAGACGGAGGTGTCATAGTGAAAGGGATTCCACAAGGAAGGTACACGAAGGAGTTTCGGCAGGAAGCGGTGAAGCTGGTAGTTGAGGAGGGGTTATCCTGGGGGGAGGCGGCGCGGCGGCTTTCATTGCCGACATCGACACTGGCGAATTGGGTCAAGGCGGCGAAAGCCGGGAAACTGGGAGACGTTGGCAAGAATTACCGGCCGTTGACCGAGGTGGAGATGGAACTGGCCAGGACCAAAAAAGAGCTGGCGATAGTGAAGATGGAGCGCGACATCCTAAAAAAAGCAGCCGCGTACTTTGCCAGGGAGTCGCTGCCCGGTACGCGATGATGAAAGAACAGCGGCTCCAATACGACCTGGCGGAGCACGGGGTCCATGTTGGTATTTGCCGGATCAAG
>CAYPDM010000034.1:0-11581 GCA_964409485.1 uncultured Dehalococcoidaceae bacterium
CCACGTTCTTAAAACCCCTCCACCTCTTTCATCAGCGCTTCTAAGAAATCTTTTTCCTCAACCGTAGCTATTTTTTTACCTTTTTTAAATATCACGCCTTTGCCCTTGCCGCAGGCGATGCCCACATCGGCGTCTCTGGCCTCGCCGGGGCCGTTGACCACGCAGCCCATGACGGCCACCCTAATCGGCTTATCTATTTTAAGCAGCCTTTGCTCGACCGCTTCCGCCAATTTTACCACGTCCGCCTCGGTGCGGCCACAGGTGGGGCAGCTTACGAGTACCGGCCCGCGCTGTCGCAAATTAAGGCTCTTTAAAATTTCGTAGGCGGCGATTACCTCCTCGCGGGGGTGGGCGGTCAGCGAGACGCGGATAGTATCGCCGATGCCCAGCCAGAGTAAAGTGCCGATGCCTACCGTGCTGCGGATAACGCCCGTCCGGGGCGTGCCGGCCTCGGTGATGCCGATATGCAGGGGGTACGGTATCTTATCCGCGATATCCTGATACGCCTCGATGGTGGTGGGGACATCGAAAGCCTTCATCGAGACTTTTATCAGGTCGAAATCGAGGCTTTCAAGCAAGCGAATCTGCTCTAAAGCAGAATTCACCATTCTATCCGCAACACCCAGCCTGGGATTATCTGTTTTCGGCAGGCTCCCGGCGTTCAGCCCGATGCGGATGGGCACTCCCCTCTCCCTGGCCGCCATAGCCACCTTTTTGACCTTGTCCGCCTCCCCGATATTGCCCGGATTAAGGCGAAGTCCGTCGGCGCCGGCTTCCAGGGACTGCAAAGCCAGCCGGTAATCGAAATGGATATCGGCGACCAGCGGTATCCTGATGCCTTTCTTTATGTCAACTATAGCGCCGGCGGCTTCTGCGTCCGGCACGGCCACGCGCACCAGCTCGCAGCCGCAGTCCTGCAGCTCTTTAATCTGGTCGATGGTGGCCTGGGCGTTACGCGTATCCGTCTTGGTCATCGACTGCACCACGATGGGCGCGCCGCCGCCGATGGCAACATCACCGATTTTTATGGTCTTGCTTATCCTTCTAGCATTCATTATTGTTATTTATGCCTTGACTACTTCCACGTATTTTACAACCCTCCCCCTTTATCCCCCTCCCTTGAGAAGGGAGGGGGGAATTTTAGAAAAGAGAGGTTTCACCTCTCTTGGACTCACCATTCTACTTGAGGTTTCATCCCAGCAAGCTCTCCCCGCTTACCCACCGGAGGATATCCTGATAGGTAATCAGCACCATTAATGCCAGTAATATCATAAAACCGACGGAGTGCACGATGCCCTCCGCACGGGGCGAGACCCGTTTACCCCGCCGCAGCCACTGCAGCAGGACGAAGACAATGCGTCCGCCGTCCAGCGCCGGCAGCGGTATCATCTGGGTAATAGCGATAGCGATGCTGATGAATGCCGCCAGTTCCAGCACCGGACTGATGCCGGTATGAGCTACCTCCCCGGTAACCTGCACGATGCCCACCGGCCCGGCCGGCACGAAAGGTATCGTGCCCATAATCATGCCGACTATCCCGTTCTTATACAGGACAAGTGTCTCGATGCAGGTGCGCGCCCCGACCGGGATTGCCTTCCAGAAAGGCAGGCTCTCGGACCCGATAGTTAAGTCCACGTTCCTGGATAAGGTGCCGATAGTCCTTCCCCGCTCGGTAGGCCTCCAGGGCACCACGAGGCTGACATCCTCCTCCGTAAAATCGCCGTGTTCCAGGGAGACGGTTATTTCCCCGCCCATGTTGAGCATGAGATACCGACTGTAATCGCCTTTATGATTGATTGTATTGCCGTTAACCGCCAGGAGGGTGTCTCCCGGCAGGATGCCCGCCACAGCCGCCGGCGAACCGGCCTCGATATCTTCCACCACCACCCTGCCGTAAGCCATATCGTGGGGGACCATGTACGCCACGGCCAGAAGCACGAAGGGCAATATCAGATTCATCAGTATGCCGCCGGCGAGAACCAGCAGCCTGACGCCGTAACCCCGGGCGGCCAGCGCCCTCGGGGCGGTGGGGTCTACCTCTCCGGATAACTTGTTAAAACCTCCGAAGGGTATCCAGTTAATGGAATATATCGTTTCTCCCCATTTTTTCCCGTACAATCGGGGTGGGAAGCCGATGCCGAACTCCTCCACCCAGGCGCCCGTGGCCTTGGCCGCCGTGAAGTGCCCCAGCTCGTGGACGATAATAAGCACGGAAAGGACGATAATCCCCACTACCAGCGTCAGTATCATTTATCGTCCTCCCCGGCAAGTTTAAAAACAAGCTCCCGCGCCCTGTCTCCCGCCGCCATGATTTCTTCCAGCGATGGGTGGGATATCTGATGGTGTTTCTCCAGCGCCTTCCCAACCAGACGGGCGATATCGGTAAATTTTAAGCGGCGCGCCAGGAAAAGGTCGACTGCCGCCTCGTCGGCGGCACAGAGCGCCGCGGGAAAAGTACCCCCCTCCCTGCCCGCTTCCACCGCCAGCCGTAGGCAGGGGAATTTATCAAAATCCGGCTCTTCGAATGTAAGGTCGGGGAAATCAGTCCAGTCGAGAGACGGCAGCGAAGGATTGGCAAGTCGGTCGGGATAGGTCAGCGCGTACTGGATGGGCAGGCGCATATCGGGATAGCTCAACTGTGCCTTGACCGAGCCGTCGGCGAACTCCACCATGGAGTGAACGATGCTCCGGGGATGAACCAGCACCGTAATATCATCAACAGGCATATTGAAAAGCCAGCGTGCCTCGATAACCTCCAGGCCTTTATTCATCAGGGTGGCCGAATCTATAGTTACCTTTTTACCCATCTGCCAGGAAGGGTGCTTCAGGGCCTGCTCCACGGTTATCCCGGCCATCTGTGCCTCTGAATAGCCCTGGAAAGGCCCGCCGGACGCGGTAAGAATGATGCGGCGCGGCGGCTGTTTTTCTCCGTTGAGGCACTGCCAGATGGCGCTGTGCTCGCTATCGACGGGCAGAATCCGGGCGCCGTTTTTCTCGGCTTCGGCGGTGATTATTTCGCCGGCGGCCACCAGCGACTCCTTATTGCTAAGGGCGATGGTCTTGCCGGCCTTTGCCGCCGCCAGCGTCGCTCCCAGCCCGGCTGTCCCGGAGGTAGCCACAACCACGATATCCGCATCCGGGTGAACGGCGATTTCCTCGAGAGAGAGAATTTTACATCCGGCGGTAGTCAGCCGGTTTGCCGTCTCTTTATCTTCAGGAGATGCCGCATAGCTGACAAATTCCGGTTTGAACTCTTTTACCTGCTCCTCCAGCAGAGCGGTGTTTCTTCCGGCGGCCAGAGCTACGACCTTAAAATAGTCCGGCAGGGCGCGAACGACATCCAGCGTCTGCCGTCCGATAGAGCCGGTAGACCCCAGTACCGCCAGCCGCCTGACCGTATTCCCCATAATATCTATATCTTACAACAAATGTGTTCATTCAAGCCAAATATGCCATTGTCAGAGGTGTTTAAGAATAAAACAATGCCTTGAAAGATTACCAGCGGGAAGCTAAGCGTCTTTTCCTGATAACCACGTTTCATCTTGACAAACACAACGTAAAAAAATATAATTGTTCCTGCACGTTCATTTTTGTTACTTTTACGTAACGCGGGAGATAAAGTACGTATCCATAACGAATTTCTTGTGGTATTTAAAGTGTGATTTAACGCACCGTAATTGAAAGGGAGGTACTAAAATGAAGAAGTGTCTATCATTGCTGCTTGTATTCATCCTCGCATTATCGCTAGTGTCCTTTTCTGCATGTGGCGGCGGGGATGAAAATGAAGAAACGCCGACACCGTCCGCCGCTGAACCTGCCGAAACGCCGGAAGAAGAACCTGTAAAAGTGTCGTCAACGGGAGAGCTTAGCTGGAAAGATATGCCGGTTTATTCAGGCGCCAAACAGATACAGAAAGGAAGCTGGTCAATACCGGCCGCCGATGGCGATTACTCAAAAGTCGAGTGGCGATACTACGAATCCAAACATAGCCCGGAGACTATATCCGCTTTTTATAAAGACAAGATGCCGGACAATGATTGGGAAGAGATGGGGTGGATGGAAGTGGCTGACATGAGCTGGGGTCTTTTTAACAAAAATAACGAGAATGACGCAGCTATGGTATGGGTGGCCCTGGATGATGGTAACAGCGTTATTGCCATGATGAGAGCTACAAAATAATAATGGGATAAACAAAAACCCAAGTGTAGCACCTTAGAAACAGAATTGAGATTTTTTACCCTTAAAGGCGCACGACCTGGAAATTACATCGTAAATTATAACGGTCGTGTACCTTTTTCATTTGGGGTATAATCTGATGGCGGTAAAAAAAGATACTCACTATCAGCCTTATAAATATGTTTTACAACCAGGCAGAACACAGGAGGCATTATGGAACAGTCAATAGGAGCGCGGAAAACGGAAGTAATACCTGTAGGCGGAGAGTTTCATTTAAGGCTGGGCAAGGACCGCATAATGTATGCAGGAATGCCATCGGAAGAAGTCTACTCAATCGCGGAGAGAAAGAGCACCGGCTACCAGGGATATGCGTGGAACCTGTTTTTCCCCAAGAGAAAGCGTGATATAACCATAGACGGTATCAATCTCTACGTGGAAAAAGTTACCCCCGAGGAAATAGAAATAAGGGTGGCCTGACCGGGAGCTAGGCTACAATCTCGGATTTCCTGTTTTTACCGTTACGTAAAAACCTGATAGTAACAATATCCCCATACTTCAGTCCCGCCAGGACTCGTTCCGTATCGGCAGCGCTGCCGATACGACCTGCGTTAATATCGGTAATGATATCGCCCGCCTTAAGTCCCGCCTTCTCCCCGGGCAAGCCGGGAGATACCGCGCCGACAAGGGCGCCGGATACCGCAGCGGCATCCGTGATTTTCAGGCCGAAGCGAACGGGCTTGCGGCGATTGCCGTCGCCAAGCAGCGTCTGCAACCGCACCCGGTCGAAGCCTATCACCGCCTCACCATCCACGACTATTACCGGCACACCCATCTGGCCGGTCAGACCTACCATCTCTTCAGCCGCCGCACGGTCGCGGGAGACATCATATTCGGTATATTCCACGCCGAGCCCGTCAAGAAAACTCTTGGCCTGGCGACAGTAACCACAGGTCGATGTCGTGTATATTTTTACGTCCATTGTCATTTACTCCTGTATTCAGGATTTGCTGTCTTCGTCCACTTCCACATCGGGTAATTTGGGCAGGTTAAGCGGATTAGTGTTCTTTTTTAACGGGTTGAATGTCGGGAACGAATTTAGAAATTCCCTGGTAGTACCGCAATATTTACACTGCCCGCGGCTTTTAGGGCCGTTGGCTACTTCAATTACCCAGTAATGATGGCACTGGTCTTCAACAGGCTTCTCTTCAGCTCTTTCTTTAACCCTCTGCTTCATCGTGCAACCCCCGTCCAGCACTTATGATTATTCTAGTCCAGGTGATGGGTATTGTATGCGACTTTTGTCCCAAGTGAAACAAGCTGATAAAAAAGCTGAAACGAAGTAATAAGAGTATTCGTACAGGGAAGAATTTAAGAATTACAGGATGAACCGGCGACGGGGAGACTCGCGCCGAATCCTATTCGTTCTCAATAATAATATCAAAGGGGCAGGTGATAGCTTCGTGAGGACATACGAGCTCACAGAGAGTGCACCATCGGCACTCATTCACTGCTATAGCTTTTACGGTATTTTCTACCAGTATAAGGGCGCCACAGGCGCAAACGCCGACACAAAGACCGCAACCATCACACTTCTCTTCGTCTATTACCGGCATATATCCCATATTCCTGTCTCCATATCAACTAAATTCTAACTTGAAAATCGACTTTTGTCTGCGACATTTCTCTCATCAGTCTATACCCGCCAGTTCCTTAAGGGCTTCCTGGTCGGTAATTACGACGCGGTTACGCTCCAGCCTGATAGCGCCCTGCGACTCCAGGTTCTTGAGCGACCTGCCCACCATCTCGCGGGCGGTGCCTATCATCGAGGCCATTTCCTGCTGGGTAAGGCGGGGCCTTTCACCGACTCTATCTCCGGCGTACTCGAGCAGCATCTTGGCGACCCTGCCGGTTACGTGACGGAAGGAGAAATCCTCGACCAGCGATACCAGTTCCTGTACCCTGCGCGATAATACCTGGATTACGTTCAGAGCTATCTGCGGATGCTCCCGGAGGACGACTTTAAGGTCATCCTTCTTTATCGCGTTCAGAACAACCGCGCCCATGGCCTCGGCGCTTATCAGGTTCGGCCTTCCGCTTAAAATGGACACATCGTTGAAGGACTCGCCGGGATGGATGATACGGAATATCTGCTCTTTACCATCGGCAGATGTCTTGAAGACCTTCACCGCGCCGCCGACGACAAAGTACAGCACGTCCGCCAGCTCATCCTCGAAGCTAAGTATCTCGCCCCGCTCGGCTTTTCTTTCAAAAATATACCTGCGGACCGACTCTATTTCGGAATCGCCCAGTCCCGCAAAATACGGTATCGCCTTGATGAATTCCAGCTTGACGGTCATTTATATCCGAACACACTCCCGTTACACGGTTTAATTTCTGATAGATTATACCAGCTTGGGAGACGTTCGGCAAAAACGGGGGGGTATGATATCTATTTTCGTATCAGTTGGCGCTGCAAAAGTAATAGCCGACACCCGGTTCGGTCAGGATATATCTGGGCTGGGAGGGGTTTGGTTCTATCTTCTGGCGCAGATGTGAAATGTAAATACGCACGTAGTCCACGTCGTCGATATACTCCCATCCCCATACTTTTTCCAGTACCTGCTGGTGAGAAAGTATGCGGTCGGCATTTTCCACGAGCAATGATAGCAAACGGAATTCACGCGGCGTGAGTTTCAAACGCTCCCCTTTTACGGCGACCCGGCGCTCCGCCACGTCCACGGTCAGGTAATCATTGGCGAAGATTATGTTTTTGTTCCGGTTCACGTAAGAAGGCTTCTCGGACCGCCATAAAGCCGCCCGCACCCTGGCCATCAGTTCGCGGTTCCCCACGGGCTTCACCAGGTATTCGTCGGCGCCGCATTCAAGACCGTGAACGATATCATCCTCGGAATTGCGCTTTCCGGTGAGCATGATAACGGGTATATCACTGACCTCGCGGATTATGCGGCAGGTCTGCCAGCCATCGATTTCCGGCATCATAACATCCAGGAGGACGATATCGGGCTTCTTCTCGTAAATGATACGTATGGCTTCCTGTCCGCTGCCGGCTTTTACCACCTCATACCCGTTGCTGGTTAATACCTGGTCGACCAGTCTTAACTGCGCAGGCTCATCATCGACAACAAGTACTGTCTTTGCCATGTTATTTCCTTTTGGAGAAAGTGTCTCTTTTTACCGACATTATTTTATGATTTTTCCAGCATATTGTTTACCATGTCCAGCAGGCGCCTGGCGCTATCCAGGATATCATTTAAGCTGCTCCTCTGGTCTTCGTTAATCTTGCCCGGCACTTCATCAAGCATTAACTCGGTAAAGCCGATAATTATATTCAAGGGCGTACGAAAATCATGAGATATCCTGGAAAGGGACTCGGCTTCAATCTTAGTGCCTTTCACCCCGGCAGGCCCGCTAATATCGCCGTTGACATGTGCCATATGTATTATTATAGCAATTATCAGGTCATATGGCAAGGTACTTTAGTACTTATAATTAGTAATACGGGGTTGTTATGGGGGGAAAAGTGTTGCCGGGGCCACTTGGGATTGATTTAGCGGGAATGCATCCGGGAAGCAGTAATTTGAAACGAACCTTTAGCGGGGTTTATTGAATGATAGAACCGGGGTGCCGAAAGGGACAGGGGGTATTCCGGGCTACGCCTGTTTGAATTTCAGGCATTCGTGAATAGACCTCTCAATATAAGCTACGGCAACGTCCTCCCGGAGGAATCTCCGGTCGCTGTGCGGGCTGGTGCGGTAAGACCTTATCTTACCCCACTCACACCATCGCCTGATAGTGGCGGGATGAACATTAAATATACGGGCGACATCACCTGTAGTCAACATAGTATACTTAGAGGCCTCTCTTTCCGTGTCATTAAGGTTACCGTTTGTCTTACCAGGCCTCGCCGGGTACAACTTCAGGTTCGACGGACAGCCCGAACCAGTGATTGAATACCGAGACCTCCGATGCATCCGCCAGTATTTTATCTTTAACTGCGGGGTAGTACCCCTGGTATTCCGGCATTTGCTCTCCGCTTTCGTCCAAGACTATCACCTCATTGTTCTCCATCCTGATAATCGTCTTAATCACGGTCAGCCTCCTATACACTAATTAACCCTCTAGTTTTATCCTAACCTGTAAATGTTAATTGGCCATTAAATCTACATAAAAAATATATTAAAAATAGTACCAGTTAGTACTACATTGTATTTACCGGAGTTTTTTGGCTATAATATTCATGTCTGCCAGCGAAGGAGATTATGAGCCGACTCATAGACGAATTTCTCAAAGCCACCCAGAGCACGAGCCAGCCGATGGGTTTCCGGGCGGCCCGCCCGGCTGCAGCGGCGGGGCGAATCACACTCATCGCCGACCTTAAAATCGGGGCAGCCGGTAATCCGGTAGACTTAACAGAAGGCGCCGACGCCGTTTTGCTCCGCCCGGGTAATTCACGCCCGACGCCGAAAACCATCCAGGCAATGGCAGATAATCTGCCGGATATTCCCTGGGGAGTGTACCTGGAAGATAACGGCGATAGAAAAACGGCATCATCGGTAGAAGCGGGGTGCGATTTTATCATATTTCCGGCGTCGGTGCGAGTTTCCAACACCCCGCAGGAAGAAAAGGTCGGCAGGATTTTGCAGGTGGAATCGTCCATGGATGACGGCCTGTTAAGGGCGGTTAACGACCTTCCGGTGGACGCTGTGCTTATCGCCGATACACCGGGAGAGGACGATTTACTGGTATGGCACCGGCTGATGATATTCCGGCACCTGGCGTACCTTATTTCCAAACCCCTGATATTGCCCGCCCCGGCAGATATCGGGAAAGAAGAACTTAACGCCCTTTGTGAAGCCGGCGCGGACGGCATTCTGGTTGAAGTCAATACCGGGAGGACCGGCGGACTCAAGGAGCTGCGCCGGGTTATCGATAAGCTGCCTCCCCACTCACCGCGTAACCGGGACAAAATGAGGCCCCTGCTGCCGAGAGTCGGGGTAGAGAACAACGCGGCGGCGGCACCCGACGAAGAAGAAGAGGAAGAGGAATACGAGTAACCGGCTAATCAGGCCTGTTCAACCCCGCCCCCCGGTTTAGTGATAAAGCTATCTCCCCAGCCTTCTTTCAAAGTGCCCGCCCCGAGCATTATCGCAATGACGAGATGGGGTTTGCGGTATTCCTTTAAGCGCAATGGGCCGTGGCGCAGTCCCCGGGGGATAAAGAGCGCGCTGGTCGTATCGAAAGTCAGCGGCTGGCCGCCGACATAGAATTCCACCTCGCCGCCGAGGTCTTCGGGATTATCGGGGTCGCCGCCGATATGCAGGACAATCTCATCGTAATTATCGTGGACCATCTCCGTTATGCCGGCGCCGGCTGTCCTGGATTCAGGCATCCCGAAAGTCCAGCCCATCTCAATATAGTACCTGGCGCCCGGCACCTGGACGCTGCTCATATAAGTCATCGTGGGACTGGTGCGCCCTTTAGTGAATTCCGCGCCCACCTCACGCAGGGGACTCCTCACCACGTACTGCTCGTAGTCGAAATCCCCCGTTATCTTCGGGGGGGCTCCCTTTTCTTCACCGATACCGCTGCTTTCCCAGGCTTCCCCGGCGCTGCCGGTGCCGAGCATTATGGCCATCTGCATGTGGGGGCGGGAAACCTTCTTCCAGGTTACCGGGCCGTGCGGCGTTCCTTTGGGGAGGTAAAAGGCGTTGGTGGTATTGAAGGTGACGGGTTGACCGGCAACGTAGAATTCCACCTCGCCGCCGAGTACCTGCGGCATCTTATAATCGCTGCCCCAGTGCATTACAATCTCGTCGTATGCGTGAACGTGCTCATGGAGACTGGGATTGGGTTCGGGGATACCGTATATCCAGCCGGGTTCCATATACACGTTGGCCCCCGGCACCTGCTGGTTGCTCATCATGGTCATGGTGGGACTCTGGCGGTTCTTTACCCCGCCGAACGCCTCGTAGACAGGTCTTCTTACCAGGTATTTCTCGTAATTTATTTCGGCCATGAATTTAGTCCTTTCTTTCCGTTGACGTTATTACCTGTTAATCATAGTTATAGAAACGGAAAGTGTCAAAAGATTCCCCACTCTGTTTACACCCCCTGCCTTTCAATAATATAATGGCAGCGTGGGGAGGAAGGAGTAAATATGTTGAAACTGATGCTAACATGTCTGCTTATCGTACTGGTTACAGTATCGCTGCCGGGATGCGCCGTGATAACCGGCGAAAGTATAGGCGAAACCGCGAGTACCGAGATACGCATCAGCACGGATTTCGGGCGTATGCTGGGGTACGTGCCCTACTCTTTTATCGAGGGGCATGACATCTGGTTCGGAAACCCGGGCAAAACCAAGGAAATGTACGGGTTAGAAGACGTGACCAGCTATGAAGAAATCAGGGAAGTGCTCAAAGAGATACCGGAAGAACGGGAAAGGCAGTTCATCTCCGACCTGGGCGCGGCGTTTATAGCACTGCCCAACTGGAACCGCCCGGAGGTAGCTACTCTTACCGGCTTCGATGTGATGGCGGCAAACCGCCTCCTCTGCGGCGGTGCGGTGCCTCCGCACGGCTACTTTATTCTGGAAGGGGCTTTCGATGAGGAGCTTATCGGCCAGAAATTAACCGAGCAGGGCTATACGAAGACAGACTACGGCCAGCACTTCTATTACGGGATACGCGGCGATTTTGAAATAGATATAGGGCACCCGCTGGGCAGAGCGGTCATGGCCAGCATGAACCGCGTGGCCGCACAGGATGACACCATCATTACTTCGCCGGTCGCGGCCGACATCACCGGCATCTTCGACGCGATGGAAGGGGATACGCCTGCCGCCATCGATAACGCCGTCTGCCGGGCGCTGGCGGACAGCCTCGGCGATGTCCTGAACGCCACCCTGACCACCCCGGAACGCATCATCTTTTCCGACCTCTACACCCAGGAAGAGCTACCGAAGTTCGATTTCACACTGCCCGCAGATTGGGGAGTACTCCGGGGCTACCGGATGGCCGCTCCGGGCTGTCATGCCGAAGGCGATGAACGTTTCTTCGACATCGCGCTGTACTATGATGATGAGGCAGCCGCCGCCGCGGACGGCCAGGAAATCGTCAAACGGATGAGCGGCTATACGCTTAATACATGGAATACAGCCCCTGAAAAGGTCGCCTTTACCGACTGGTTTCAGCCCGGCGAGCCCATGGTAACGCAATACGCCGGGGGCTTCGTGCTAAAGATTTCCTGCCGGATTCTACCCGCCGCAGAGCGGTACGGGGTTTCAATGGCCACGGGCGGGGTGGGTATGCCCTTCCGCGACCTGCTGTTCCTGGCGCCGGACCCATCTGAATATATCGGGAAAAACGAGTCAACCATGGTTATA
>CAYPDM010000034.1:11681-15718 GCA_964409485.1 uncultured Dehalococcoidaceae bacterium
CCTGGCGCCGGACCCATCTGAATATATCGGGAAAAACGAGTCAACCATGGTTATACGTCAGAGCAATCACTGATAGACAACGGGAACCTTTTATGAAGAAGGGAGTTCCGATTATACCGCCTGTTCCCTGGAAAAACCCTAGACGCCCTGAATCATCTGGTAGGACTTGCCCTCGGTGACGATTGACGGGGCGATGACCATCTCGGCGTTATGAAATTCCCGGATGTCGGCCGCGCCGCAGAAACCCATCGCCGTGCGCAGCGCCCCGACGAGGTTCTCCGTGCCGTGGACTAACGAGGTGGGACCGAAGAGTAGCTTTTCCAGCGTGGTCGATGTTCCCACCTTTATCCGCGTACCGCGGGGAAGGGCGGGGTGGGGATGGGACATTCCCCAGTGATAGCCGCGTCCTGGGGCTTCTTTAGTCCGGGCGAAGTTGGAACCGAGCATGACGGCATCGGCTCCGGCGGCAAAGGCCTTGCAGATATCGCCCCCCTTGTTGAAACCGCCGTCGGTGATTACGGGCACATACTTACCCGATTCACGGTAATATTCGTTTCTGGCCGCGGCGCAATCGATAGTGGACGTTATCTGCGGTACGCCGAGTCCGAGCACCTCCCGGCTGGTGCAGGCGGCGCCGGGGCCCACCCCGACCAGCACTCCGGCTATTCCCGTTTTCATCAGCTCCAGACTGGCGCTGTAGCTGACGCAATTGCCGACGACTACCGGCATTTTTACCTGCTGGCACAGCTCGGTAAATATCAGGCCCCGGTAGCTCTTGGAGATATGCCGGGCACTGGTTACCGTGGACTGTATCACTAAAATATCGCCGCCGGCCTCGGCTACGATGGGCGCCAGGCGCTTGGTGTTGGCCGGAATCAGGGAAATCGCGCAGGTTACGCCGGCTTTCTTGACAGCCTGTACCCGGTCGCCGACAAGATTATCTTTTATCGGCTCCCGGTATACCTTCTGGAGCAGGGCGGTTACTTCGGCGTCCGAGGCTTGAGCTATTTTATCCAGCACTTCGCCGGGGTTTTCATAGCGGGCCTGTATGCCGTCAAGATTGAGAACGCCGAGTCCCCCCAGCTTACCCAGCTGTATCGCGAAATCGACATCCACCACGGAGTCCATGGCGGAGGTTACAAAGGGAATTGAGAAATCAAAATCACTGATGTGGAAATCAGTGCTGGTCTGGTCGGGGTTTATGGTAACGTCGCCGGGCACGATGGCCACTTCGTCGAATCCGTAGGAACGCCTTAGTTGTTTAAACTTAGAAGTAGCCTTTTCGCTGCACATCTGTGCTCTATATTATAGCAAAAAAAATATTTATTTTGCAAACAATTATTTCAGGCTGGATTGAGCCTGCCGGCCCGCTTAACGCTTTAAAAATAATCTGTAATTATTTGACAATTCACCGCACACTATATATAATTCGTTCACCAAAATCATCAGGTATAGAGTATCGTTATGCTGATCTTTTTCTTAATAATGGCAATCATCTTTCTCGTCTCCGGCGGCATCGGCCTGTTTCATGTCAATGCCAACCTGGGCGCGGGCACCAACCTCTGGATTTACGGCAATATCACCTTCGGGGTATTTACCATCGTCGGCATAGCGTTAATCATATTCCTGGCGCTTTTCAATCGGGAATTCGATTAAACACCCCCCGGCAGCCCTATCATCACTTCTCCCGGGCTATACCGGATAAAGCTCCCCCGCAAGCTCAAAGCTAGACAGGCGGAGGCGCGCCGTTCTATAATATTCAGGTTGAGGACCGTAAATAATGCCGAATCTTTACATTATTGCCACACCCATCGGAAACCTGGAGGATATCTCACTCCGCGCCCTGCGCCTTCTCCGCGAGGTGAAGCTTATTGCCGCCGAAGATACCCGCAAGACGAGGCGTCTCCTCAACGCCTACGAAATCAAGACGCCCATGACCAGTTATTACGAACATAACAAGCTCGCCAAGCTGGAGTATATTTTAGACCGCCTGAATAGCGGCGACGTAGCGCTCGTTTCCGAGGCGGGGATGCCGGGCATTTCCGACCCCGGTTATGAGCTTATCGCGGCGGCCGGCCGGCAGAATATTACGGTCGTGCCGGTACCGGGCCCCTCGGCGGTCACCACGGCGCTGGCCGTCTCCGGGCTGCCCACGGACAGATTTACCTACATCGGCTTCCTGCCGAACAGAGCCAGCGCCCGAAGGCGCACCCTGGAATCGATAGCCGATGAACCGGGGACGATAGTCATCCTGGAAGCGCCGCACCGGATTGCCGCGGCACTGCAGGATATCCTGACTACCCTCGGCGACCGCCGGATAGCCGTCTGCCGCGAGCTTACCAAGCTCCACGAGGAGGTCTACCGGGGAACGGTGAGTGAGGCAATCAAACATTTCACGGCGCCGAGGGGCGAGTTCACGCTGGTCATCGAAGGCAGGGGAACCAGGAACAAACCGGAGATGACGGAGAGTGTGGAAAAGCAACTGCACCAGATGTACCGGGCCGGGGCCACGGTTAAAGAGGCCGTAGCCGCGGTGGCCGGGGAAACAGGACTGCCGAGGAAAGAACTGTATCAAACCTGGCTAAGGCTGGATAAGGCCTGGGATAGAGAAAAAGATTCGTGTTAAACGTATAAAGGAGCGTGTATATGCGTCGCGGCTGTATATCATTAGGCGAAATAAAATGTGATGAGTGCCAGAAACCCATCCCCTACCCCGACCGCTACCTGGCCATCAATGAAAAGGACGGTGTCGAAGACGAAGAGGGCGAGACCCGGCGTTACTGCGTTGAGTGCTGCCTGAAGAAAGGCTATGCCCATTATAAAGAAGAGAAAGGTGAACGGGTACTGACCTTCTTCTAAGCCGGTCATACTGTCCGTTTCAAGACAACAAACATGAGCGAGAAAATTTACATCGGTGTGGCCTGGCCGTATGCTAACGGTTCGCTCCACCTGGGACAGATCGCCGGATGTTACCTGCCGGCGGATATCTTTGCCCGCTACCACCGTGTAAAGGGCAACGAAGTCTTAATGGTATCCGGCTCTGACCAGCACGGCACGCCGACAACCATCAAAGCCGAACAGGAAGGGAGAACTCCGCAGGAAATAGCCGACTTTTACCAGCGTGAGTTTCTTGATTGCTGGCAGCGGCTGGGGATTACTTTTGACCTGTTCACGACCACCGGCACTAAAAATCACGCCGAGGTGGCGCAGGACATCTTCCTGAAACTCCTTGAGAAAGACTATATATATAAGGACACGGTGTCCCAGGCATACTGCTCAAGCTGCCAGCGTTTTTTACCCGACCGTTATATCGAAGGCACCTGCCCGCACTGCAGCTCGCCGAACGCGCGCGGCGACCAGTGTGAAGCCTGCGGCAAACTGCTGGATGCGCCCGAATTAATCGATGCGCGTTGCCGTATCTGCGAGACACCCCCCATATATAAGGACTCCGAGCAGTTCTTCATAAGGCTGCCGGCCTTCCGGGACAGGCTCCTCGACTGGGTAAAGGACAAGAAACACTGGCGGTCGAACGCCCTGAATTTTACCACGAGATTCCTGGAAGAAGGCCTCATCGATAGGGCGATAACACGAGACATCGACTGGGGAGTGCCGGTGCCGGTCGCGGGCTACGAAGACAAGCGCATCTACGTATGGTTCGAGGCCGTCATCGGCTACCTTTCGGCGTCGAAAGAATGGGCTGCTTTAAGCGGTGATGATGATGGCTGGCGGCCCTTCTGGGCCGATGGCGTCAAGAGCTATTATTTCATCGGCAAGGACAATATCATCTTCCATACCATCATGTGGCCGGCGATGCTGATGGGCTACGAGGGTCTGGCTCTGCCCTATGATGTGCCTTCTAACGAGTTCATGACGATTGAAGGCAGGAAGATTTCCACCAGCAAGAACTGGGCGGTCTGGCTGCCGGACTACCTGTCGCGGTACGACCCCGACCCCCTGCGTTATATCCTCTCCATCAACATGCCGGAGACCAGCGATACCGATTTTTCCTGGCGCGAGTTCGTCCGCCGCAACAACGA
>CAYPDM010000035.1:0-15624 GCA_964409485.1 uncultured Dehalococcoidaceae bacterium
GAGCTCGACCTGCCGGAGGGGGAAGACTATGAGACGGTCGCCGGCTTTATCCTCTCCCTCCTGGGCCACATACCCCGCCAGCACGAGCAGCTCCGCTATAAGGGCCTGAAGATGGTCATAACCGAGATGAAGGGCCTGAAAATCGAGAGAATCCTGCTCACCAACGAGCGCCGGGCCGCGGCGAAGCGTAATATTGAAAAAAAACCGGATAAACCGGAAAAACAGCCGTAACGGCCTTAAGGCCCGGAAGTATCCCGCATTGACGATATTATTACCCCGGGAGAATATATGCAGCGTATCCGTATCAGGTTCAGTCGGGGAGAAGAGATAAAATACATCTCCCATCTCGATTTAATGCGTCTGTGGCAGCGGGTGCTCAACCGTGCCGACGTGGCCTTGGCTTACTCGGAGGGATTTAATCCTCACCCCCGCATGTCGCTGGCCGCGCCGCTGGCGTTGGGTGTAACCAGCGAAGCCGAGTTGATGGATATCGTCCTGACGAAATGGTCGTCGCCCCATGCCTTTACCACCGCCGTGAGCCGCCAGCTGCCGCGCGGCGTCGAAATTCACCAGGTCTATAACACCCCCCTGACCATGCCGTCGTTGCAGTCCCAGGTACGCTTCGCCGAATATAACGTCGAGATAGAAACTGCAAAAAAGCAAGAGGATATCGAATCAGGTATCGCTGCCCTGCTGGCCAGCGAAACTCTTCCCTGGCAGCACCAGCGGGACACCGGGCCGCGCCGCTACGATATCCGGACTCTAATCGACGGTATCTGGCTCGTTAGTTGCGATAATGGACGCTGCGTCGTAGGGATGAGGCTGCGCTGCGACTCCAACGGCTCGGGGAGACCGGAACAGGTCGCCGCCGCCCTCGGCTTTGAAAAATACCCCACCTCGATACACCGCACCCGGCTGATTTTACAGGCAAAATAGCACAGACCAGGAGTATGATTTTACTACCATGTCAGAACTGACCCCGGAGCAGAAAGTCCTCCGCTATATCAAACGCCACCGGCTGGTGACGGACGGCGAAAAGCTGCTCGTCGCCGTGTCCGGCGGGCCGGACTCCGTCTGCCTGCTGGATGTCCTCTCGAAGCTGAAAAAAGAGCTGGATATTGAGCTGCATGTCGTCCATCTCAACCATAATCTGCGCGGCGCCGAGTCTGATGCCGATGCCG
The DNA here is from genome assembly GCA_964409485.1 of uncultured Dehalococcoidaceae bacterium. Taxonomy (GTDB): domain Bacteria; phylum Chloroflexota; class Dehalococcoidia; order Dehalococcoidales; family RBG-16-60-22; genus JAFGPF01. The sequence goes on from CAYPDM010000035.1 coordinate 1,182, forward strand.
CTTACGTTGAAAAACTGGCGCGGCGACTCGGTATTCCTGCCGTTGTGGAATCGAGGGACGTTAAAGCCTACCGGTCGGAGCGCCGTCTTTCTCTGGAAGAAGCAGCGCGTGAAGTCCGCTACTCCTTTCTGGCGCAGGTCGCCGAATCGGTGGGGGTGGAAAAAGTGGCGGTGGGGCATACCGCCGATGACCATGTCGAGACCATCCTCATGCACCTCCTCAGGGGCAGCGGAATGCGGGGACTGCGAGGGCTGTTGCCCGTCAGTCGCTGGCAGGCCGCTGGGCAATCACTCGTTATCATCAGGCCGTTGCTTGAACTGACCCGCGAAGAAACTGCCGCGTACTGCCGACGGCATCGTCTGGCCCCCCGCGTTGACGCCTCCAACCTTTCCACGGAGCCTTTCCGGAATAAAATCCGCCGTCAACTGCTGCCGGAACTCCGTAAATATAATCCCAGGGTGGCGGAAGCCCTGCTCCGCACCGCGCGCATCGCCGCCGACGATCTGGCTTTCATAGATGGAGAAGTCGCCCGACTGTGGGAGAAAATAGCGCGCGTGGAGAAAGACGGCGTCGGTATCAGTAAGAGGGAATTTTCGGTCCTGCCGCCGGCGTTGAAACGTCACCTGCTGCGCGCCGCCGTGGAATCGGTGCTCGGTAGCCTGAAAGACATCGAGGCCGGTCACATCGAAGATATGATGGATACCCTGGATAAACCGGCCGGGAAGGCGGTAGACCTTCCCGGCGGACTTAGCTTCGCGGTCGAATACGATAGATATGTATTGTCTCCCGATTCCTCGTCCCTGTGCCCGTTTCCTGTTCTGGAAGGCGAGGCTCAACTGAATATCCCCGGCCGTACCGCCGTTCCGGGATGGGATATCGAGGCCGCCGTGCTGCCTTCATTGAGGACGGGCGAGGCGGGCGCGAATGAAGCCGATTTTACCGCGTGGTTCGATTTTTCCGCAACCGGCGATAAGTTGATCGTGCGCGGTCGCCGACCCGGCGACCGCTTTCAGCCGCTGGGCATGGGGCAGACCAAAAAGCTTAACGAGTTTATGATTGACGCCAGGATACCGCGGACCTGGCGCCGCCGCGTCCCCATCGTTTGCTCGCCGGGCCAGATTCTCTGGGTGGTCGGCTGGCGAATCGATGAGCGTGTCAAGGTTTCGGACAGCACTAAAAGAGTTCTCCGTCTGGAATTCAAGCGCCGCTAAATATCTATGCCGGTCGGCTCCGCCGCTTCAACGGTCTCGCCGTTTTCGTCTCCTCGCTTCTGCCAGCGCAGCAGGAGGACAATAGCAGACACTATTACCGCCAGCACCGCCGCGTAGACCTCCAGTTGGACGAGCCCGTAAAATCCGTTTTTCAGGTAAGCGTACTGAAATACCACCGCCCCGTAGTTGAGAAGGCCGTGCAGTACGCCGGCGATTAGATAGAACTGCCACCCCTTGCCTTTGGCGAGTCCGTAGCCGACCAGCGCTGAAACCGCGATGTGAAAGCCCACGGCGAAGAACCTTTCCCAGAACCCCGCAATCCCTGTAAAACCGTCGGTCTGTATTGCGTTGAGCGTCCAGCCGGCGGCGAAAATCCTGCCGTGCGCCCAGAACGCTTCGAAAATGCCGAAGGCCGCGCCGGCAATCGCCCCTATTGCCAGTCCCAGCCTGGGGTCGATATTCCTGCCGCTGCGCCACCACCACGCGACCATCGGCACCATCTTGGCGCCTTCCTGCACCAGCCCGCTTATCAGCACCGCGGGTATACCCGCCAGCAGCAGCCAGTCTAAAACGGTCTCATCGCTCCAGAAATGCCCTATCGCCTGCGAGGCCCAGGTCTGGAGCGGTATCTGGACGAAAACAACCGCCGCCAGCGCCAGGAAAGCGCTGACCACCGCTACCGCCCAGAGCCAGTACTTCTTGAAAAGCGGCGGCCAGTGGGCGCAGAGCCAGATGGCCCCGAAGGCGAGAGCCAGGCCTATGGCGATGAGCATCATGTCCCAGTTAAGCCCCGGATAAATGAAAAAGGATTTCAGGAATGCCATCATTTGTTCCCACATAATATTCTCCTCGATTATAATATACGCTTCAGGCGCGGATTAGGCGTGATGCCCGGTATTCGACCGCGCTTCGCAATCGCCTTGCCCTCTATTTCGTGGAGGTCGGCGGTAAAATCTATCGGCTTCGCCCCGCTGATATAGCTCCCCACGCCGAAACCGTCCACCGGCGCCTTGCTTTCCAGGAAATGAGTAATGCGCTCCGGGTTGACGCCGCCGCTGACGAATATCTTAACATGGCCGAAACCCGCCTGGTCGAGCCGGGCGCGTACTTCGTTCACCAGCTCCACCGTAACTCCGCCCCGTTCGGAAGGCGTGTCCAGTCGCACGCTTTGAAGTTTCTCCCGCAGCGCCCCGGCTACCCGCAGGCTCTCCTCCGCTTCGTCCTTGAAGGTGTCCACCAGCGAAACGCGCGGCACCTCCGGCGGCATGTGCCTGTCGAAAAGCATGGTGGCCTCGACCGTGTCGCCCACGATGATAATCAGGGCATGGGGCATGGTCCCGGAAGCCTCCACGCCGGCCAGTCGCGCCCCGGCGATGCTGGAGCAGCCGGTACAGCCACCCACCACCGCCGCGTAGTCCATCACGCCCGCCACCGAGGGGTGCACGTGCCTCGCCCCGAAACTTATCAGGGGTACTTCACCGGCGGCGTCGACGCACTCCCGGGCGGCCGTAGCCCAGCCGCTGCAGTGCGCCAGTATCCCGACGATGGACGTTTCATAAACGCCATAGCTCTGGTAGGGAGCGGTGATGCGCAGCGCCACCTCCCTGCGGGAAATCGTATCTCCCTCCGCAAGGGCCCACACCTCGCGGTTGTCCGCGGGCAGGACTTCGGTTAACAGCGCTTTGACTTCCTCGATGCCGCAGAGTATCCCGGACCGACTCCCGAACACCTCCATGGTTGCTACCGGGTTGCGGTTCTCTTTACGCAGAATATCGATGGTGCGGACGAAGTATATATCGGCGGTATCGCCGGAGAGGACTTCCGGCGACGGTTTAAATTTCGGCGTCGGCATGGTTCACCTCCTATACGAGCCTGGCCCCGAGCACCTTGTCCATGTGCTCCAGGGCGAAGCGGTGCGCCGCCTCGTCCGGGGAGGCGACGCAGTTCACGGGTATCTCCACTTCATAATCGCGATTTCTCGCGTCGGCGGTGGTGTGCATGACGCAGATATTGGTCAGCACGCCGCATATGATTAATTTATCCGGCTTAAGCCCTTTTAACTTTTTCTCCAGTTCCGTGCCGTAAAAACCGCTGTAACGCTTCTTGGGGATTATTTCGCCCGGATATTCCGCCAGTTCCGGTATAACCTCCGCCTCGGCGGTTCCTTCGATGCAGTGCGGCGGGAACATTTTAAATTCGAGGTCGTCCGGGTCGTGGTTGTCGCAGATAAAGAATATTTTGGAGGCCCTCGCCGTTTCCCGCTCCAGCAATTTCTGAATGTTGGGGATAATCTTGCGGGCCCCGGCGCCGATGGACAGGGGATAGCCCTCCTCCAGGAAACCCCGTAACATATCGACGACTAAGACCGCGTTAGCCATTAGCTCTTACCCCCCTTTTTAATGCCGGAAGTGCCTGACACCCGTCAGAACCATAGCGATGTCGTGCTTATCGGCGGCGTCTATGGATTCCTGGTCGCGTATCGAGCCGCCGGGCTGGATGATGGCCGTCACGCCAATCTTCGCGGCGTGCTCCACGACGTCCGAGAACGGGAACATCGCGTCGGAGGCCAGCACGCTCTCCCTGGCTTTGTCGCCGGCCTTCTCGCCGGCTATCTGCGCGCTGATAATCCGGCTGGGCTGTCCCGCCCCCATCCCCACCACCTTTTTATCTTTAATCAGCATGATGGCGTTGGATTTAACGTGCTTGGCGGCGCGCCAGGCGAACAATAAATCTTCTTTCTCTTTATCCGTCGGCGCGCGTTTGGTGACCGTTTTCATTTCTACCTGCTTTTCCGGCAGCGAGTCCGAGCCCTGCACGAGGAACCCGCCCTTCACCCGCCGGTAGTCGGTATAGCCGCATTCTTCCTTGCCGTAGCCGGGCGGCATCTCCGCCACCAGGATGCGCAGGTCCTTTTTCTTTTTAAGGAGTGCCAGCGCCTCCGGTTCGTATTCCGGGGCGATGACTATCTCGTAAAAGACCGGCCGCATCGCCTCGGCCATGGCCAGGGTAACCTTTCGATTGGCCGCCACGATGCCTCCGTAGGCCGCCACCTCATCGCCACTGAAGGCGCGGCGGTAGGCCTCGGCGATATCCCCGTGACTGGCCAGTCCGCAGGGATTGGTATGCTTGATGACCGATACGGTCGGGGCGGCAAAATCAACGGCCGCCCCCCAGGCGGCATCGGCATCCAGGATATTGTTGAAGGAAAGCTCCTTGCCGTGCAGCTGCTTCGCCCAGGTTATGCCGGTGTTCTGTTTAGCACCCGCGGTCAGCTCCGCGTAAAAGGCCGCCGTCTGGTGGGGGTTCTCGCCATAGCGAAGTCCGTAGCGTTTACGCAAGGCTACTGTCATTTCCTCGGGCAGGCCTTCCTCGCCCTGCCGCAGGTACTGGGCGATGGCGGTATCGTAGATGGCGGTATGCTGGAAGGCCTTCTGGGCCAGCCGCTTGCGTTCTTCAAGCGGCAAATCGCCCTTTTGCAGTTTCTCGATAATGACCGGATAGTCGGCGGGGTCCACCACCACGATGACGCCGGGGAAGTTCTTGGCGGAGGCCCGTATCATCGTCGGCCCGCCGATATCTATATTTTCCAGCGCATCTTCCAGTGTCACTCCCTCTTTGGAGACCGTCTGCACGAAGGGGTAGAGGTTTACCGCCACCAGGTCTATCTGCTCTATTTTTTTCTCGGCCAGCTCTTTCATATGGGCGGGGAGGTCGCGGCGCGCCAGGATGCCCCCGTGCACCATCGGGTGGAGGGTCTTGACCCGTCCGTCGAGGATTTCCGGGAAGCCGGTAATGTCCGATACGCTTTTCACCGCCACCCCGCCCTCGCTTATCGCCTTTTTCGTGTTGCCGGTGCTGAATATCTCATAGCCGAGTTCATTTAATCCCTTCGCAAACTCCACCGCCCCCGTTTTATCCGATACGCTGATTATCGCTCTCATAAGGCTCCTTCCTGTAACTGTGTTTATTCGGTGTTTTCAGGCGGTTCCGGTCCCGCCGAAGGCCTGCCGGGCTGGGGCTGCACGCTGATTATTTTCTTCATGTCGCTATCGAAGATTACACTGATATACATCCTGGCCAGCTCGCCGATGTGGAAATACAGCTCGGGACTGATGGTAACGTCATCGGTAACGTAAGCTCTATCCGCTGGAGGCTTGCCGTCCTTAATATCTTCATATTTCACCCAGTACCACCCCGCCGCCTTCGAGTCCTCCCAGGCTATGACCACCCACCTTTCTTCGACGGTATACTCATCTGCTTCGTCCAGCCACCTCGATACCTCCGGGTCGGCGAGGGCTATCTCTATCATGGCGTTCCTGTCGTCTTCGGTCAGCGTCGGGATGGCTTCAGGGCCGCCGCAGCCCCCCGCGAGAACCACAGCGATTAAGAACAGGGCTGCTACTAAACCCAATCCCCGCTTCACCTTCTACCTCACCCCCTGTATCCCCCTCTCCTTCAAAGGAGAGGGGGAAGAAATTTTAGTAGAGGGGCTTCGCCCCTCTTAAACTTCCCGTCCTAATCTATAATAATCCTCGCCTCACCCGCCTGCTTTACCACCTCCCCGACCACCTTTATTTCAGGCAATTGCGCGGTAAATTTACTCGCATTATCCGGGGCGCAAACAACTACCATGCCGATGCCCATGTTGAACACGTGGTACATCTCGTCGCGGTCGATGTCGCCCAGGCGCTGGAGCAACGGGAAAATCGGAGGCACCGTCCATGTCTTGCTGTCGAAGCGCACCGCCAGCCCTTCGGGGATGACGCGGGGCACGTTATCGATTAAGCCCCCGCCGGTGATATGGGCCATGCCCTTGACGTACGGCAGCAGCGACTTGAGCTGGTTGTGGTAGCAGATGTGCGGCTCCAGGAGGGCTTCGCCGATGGTCTTATCGAGCTTCGGGTAACGCTTTTGCAGGGTCTCTTTCGTATCGCCGAAGATTTTACGCGCCAGGGTATAGCCGTTGGTGTGGAGTCCGTTGGAGGGCAGGCCGAGGACGGCGTCCCCGGCGGCGATTTTCTTGCCCGCGATGATTTCATCTTTCTCCACCACGCCCACCACGAACCCGGCCAGGTCGAAGTCGCCGCCGCTGTAGATGTCGGACATCTCCGCCGTTTCCCCGCCGATTAGCACGCAATCGACCTCCGCGCAGGCCCGGGTCAGCCCCCCCACGATTGCCTCCACCTTTTCCGGCACGAGCCTGCCGATTCCTATATAGTCCAGGAAGAAAATCGGGCTGGCGCCGCAGGTGAAGATGTCGTTGACGCAGTGGCTGACGATGTCGATGCCGACCGTATCGTATTTGTCCAGGGCCACCGCCAGCCTTATCTTGGTGCCCACGGAATCTGTGCTGGAAACGAGCACCGGCTGCTCGTACCCCTTGAACTCGTACATGCCGTTAAAAAAACCCACGTCGCTTAATACTTCGGGACGGTGGGTGGCGCTGACAATTTTGCCGATGAGCTTGTTGGAGATGTTCTTGGCATTGATATCCACACCGGCTTTAGCGTAGGCGTCTGGCATAACGTTACCTCCTGCGGGTGGATTAACCTTACGTCTTAAGATTACCAAATATGGGGGTGTTCTGTAAATGGCGGGGCTTATTGACACACCTCCCCATCCCCGCTAGCATTATTACGGAGGTAATTTACAAAATATGCCGGAGCGTTTTTTCGCCCGTGAGATAGAGGTCACCACCGGCGGGGATATCAAAGTCCCCGTCTCCTTCAAACTTGACGACCGCCAGTAGGACATTGCGGAAGTCCTGGAGTCCTGGCCGGACCATGGCTACGGCAACAACCCCCCACAGCGTAAGCGGTGGTACCACCGCCATCACCGCAACTACTACCGCGTAAAAACCGCCGAAGGCCAGGTTTACGAGATTTACTACGACCGCGGCACCAAGCTGACCCACCCCGAGCTTAAAAAATGGTACCTCACCCGCCAGCTCTAACCGTCATATTGCATCAATCCGCTCGATAGCTTAGAATGATATAGCGTAACGCGGCGACGTGGCCAAGTGGTTAAGGCGGGGGTCTGCAAAACCCCTATTCGGCGGTTCGAATCCGCCCGTCGCCTCCAGTTTATCCCCAATAAAAAACGGGCTGCCGGAATGCCCGGTAACCCGCGTCTCTCCCGCCCTCCTGCCCATTACATCAAGCAGGCCTCTATTTCATCTTCGTAAACGGCTATCTCTTTCCTGTTTATGCCAACGCGTACGTTATAGATATAAAATACCTGCCCACTGGGAGGATTCATCCAGTAGTAATTAGATACCTCCCCGACCTGCCCCGCGTACCGGCTGATGTCGTTTTCGCGCTCCGTCAGGCTCTTTTCGCTGGCGGGCCGGATGATAACCTTTTGCCCCACCATGTATTTGGGCTTAACGGCATTGTCCTTCATAGTCATTTGCGCATAATAATACGAAATTGTTGATTTGTCAATACTTTGTTTTGAAATTTATCCGGTTTTCGTAAAAAACCCCCTGGTTTCAGGGCTACGTAAACTCGCCCCCACTCCTTGACACCCCTACCTTCAGCACCTACAATGATTTTGAAAGCGCCGGGATGGCGGAATTGGCAGACGCAGCGGACTTAAAATCCGCCGGAGAAATCCTTGTGGGTTCGAGTCCCTCTCCCGGCACCAGAATTTTACCAGACCTGTTAAGTAAGATGAAAAATGAAGATAATCGGACTTATCGGGGGAATGAGCTGGGAGTCGTCGGCGGAGTATTATAAGCTCATCAATGAGTTTACCAGGGAAAAACTCTCCGGATGGCACTCATCCAAATGCCTGATATACAGCCTTGATTTTGCCGAGATAGAAAAGCTACAAGACGAAAGAGAATGGGTAAAACTAACCGGCATTATGATTGACACCGCCAGGAAGCTGGAAGCCGGCGGCGCGGAATGTATCCTGATTTGCACCAATACCATGCACAAGATGGCAGAAGAAATCCAGGCAGCCATTTCAATTCCGTTAATTCATATCGCAGATGCCACGGGAGAAGCAATTAAGACAGAGGGATTAAAGACCGTGGGGCTGCTGGGAACAAAGTACACCATGGAAGAAGATTTCTACAAAGGGCGGCTGTCAGAAAAGTTCGGGCTGAAGGTGATTATTCCGGATAAGCGGGACAGGGAAGTCGTTCACAAAGTAATCTATGACGAGCTCTGTCTGGGGAAAATTAGCCGGGTTTCAAAAGAAAAATTCAGGAAAATTATAGCCAGGCTGGAAAAAGAAGGCGCCCGGGGAATTATCCTCGGCTGCACGGAGATACCTCTGTTAATAAAACAGGATGATGTAAAAATACCGGTATTTGATACCACCAGAATACACGCCAAAGCGGGGGTGGAGTTCGCATTTAAGTAGTGCGCCAGCTGGCTCTAGTTAGGTTTGAAATAACCTGAAAGGAAGATAAAATGCCTCCCTGGCTAGTCATATTAATAGGTTACCTCCTCGGTTCAATACCGACGGCTTATCTCACCGGGCGTATCCTGAAAGGCAGGGATATCCGGCAGATTGGCGATGAAAACTCCGGGGCGGCCAACGCCTATCGCGAGCTGGGGCCCCGGGCAGGCATACTCGTCGGTATTATTGATGCCGCCAAGGGGGCGGGAGTTATCCTCATAGCCCAGGCAGCCGATATGTCCCATATGGTTGTCCTGTTCACCGGACTGGCGGCTGTCATCGGTCATAACTGGCCGGTATTTCTCGGCTTCCGGGGCGGACGGGGAGTAAGCACTACCATCGGCATATTACTCGTCCTGGTAACTCTGCCGATGATCATACTCGCCCTGCCAACGCTGATAATCCTTATCTTCAGAAAGAATGTCACCCCATCCATGGCCTTCCTCTTCATCGCTTTACCCCTCGTGGGCTGGTGGTTGAAAGTGCCGGGAGTGCTCATCGCTTACGGCATCGCGCTGCCTGCCCTGACGGGCATTACCACTTTCTTCAGGACCAGGCCCAGGACCATAAAAGAGGCCTGAGAAGGCCCCCCGCCGATTGACATTATCAGGGCATATTGTTAAACTTAGATAGCACACCAGGGTTATGCCGCCTGAAGACCGTGCAGAGTTCGCCACCATATTATCTGCAAAGTAAAACAGAATTGCGCAACGCCGATAATTTAAACAACAGAATTCCGGTACTTTAAGGGGCTTCATTGACCATCAAAAACGGAAAGGGTCTGGTCCAGATCTTTACCGGCAATGGCAAGGGCAAGACAACCGCAGCGCTGGGTACCATACTCCGGGCTGCCGGTCACGGTTTAAGAATATTCATTGTTTTCTTTATGAAGGGAGACTACGAGTACGGTGAATTCAGCTCTCTTCTCAAACTACCTAATATCGACGTATTAAAGTCCGGCTTCCGCCAGTTTACCGACCCGCTGAATATAAAGCCGGAGGAGAAAGAGCAGGCGGAAACAGCCCTGGCGGCAGCCAGAAAAGCCATAATCGGCGGCGATTACGATCTTATAGTGCTGGACGAAGTGAACGTTGCTCTGGAATACCACCTCATCGAACTTGACGAGATTACTAAACTTATCAAAGACAAACCTCCCGGGGTAGAACTAATCCTTACCGGTCGCTACGCAGATAACGCACTAATTGAGATGGCCGACCTGGTGACCGAAATGGTGAAGGTCAAACATCCATTTGATAAAGGCATCAAAGCCCGCAAGGGAATCGAATATTAAATAAACGGAGGTAATTATGAAGGTTACACTGAGCGTCATCAAAGCTGACATCGGCGGGTACGTGGGGCATTCCGAATCACATCCCGATATTATCGCTAAAGCCCAGGAATGTCTGGACAAAGCTAAGAAAGAGGGAACGCTGATAGATTGCCAGGCCACCAAGTGCGGCGATGACCTTCAGCTTATCATGACGCATCAGAAGGGAACGGGCGACTACGAAATACATCAGCTTGCCTGGGATACCTTTGTTACCGGCACCGAACTGGCTAAAAAGATGAAACTTTACGGCGCCGGACAGGACCTGCTGACCGATGCCTTCTCCGGCAATGTCAAGGGCATGGGCCCGGGTCTTGCCGAGATGGAGTTTGAGGAAAGGACTTCCGAGCCGGTGCTTATCTTCATGGCGGATAAGACCTCCGCCGGGGCCTGGAACATGCCTCTCTATAAGATGTTCGCCGACCCGTTCAACACTATCGGTCTCGTCATCGCCCCCAGTATGCATACCGGCTATACCTTCGAGGTTCATGATGTCAAAGAGCACAAGAAGATACGCTTCAACTCACCTGAAGAGATATATGATATGCTGGTCTTCATCGGGGCGCCGGCTAGATTCGCTATTAAGGCCGTATACCACAAAGAGACCGGTGAAATAGCGTCAGCCTCCTCGACAGAGCGCCTTTCGCTGCTGGCCGGCAAGTACGTCGGCAAGGACGACCCGGTGTGCATCGTCAGGGCGCAGGGCATTTTCCCGGCGGTCGGCGAGATACTGGAGCCGTTCGCATCTCCGGTGCTGGTGGAGGGATGGATGCGCGGCTCCCACATGGGTCCGCTGATGCCGGTATCGGTTGAAGACAGCACACCCTCCCGCTTTGACGGCCCGCCGCGAGTTATATGCCTCGGCTACCAGCTAAACAACGGCATGCTGGTCGGCCCGCGGGACATGCTCGCCGATAAGGCGTTCAACCTGGCGCGTCACCAGGCCAACGAGATGGCCGACATGATGCGCCGGCACGGTCCCTTCGAGCCACACCGCCTGCCCCTCGACGAGATGGAATACACCACCATGCCCCAGGTGATGGAGAAGCTCCAGGGCAGATTTGAAGACCTTGATTAGTTCGAAGCTGATATTATTTGACTATAAAAGAAGCCGCGGTGTTAAACCGCGGCTTCATCCGTAAACGAAAAGGAATAGAAGTGAGTCAAGAAAAGCTCCTCTTGGCGACCAACAACAAAGGTAAAGTTCGCGAATATAAAAGCCTGCTCCGCGGAATCCCACATCAAATAGTCACCCCGGCCGATGAGTGTATTGCCGCAGAGGTCGAGGAAACCGGGAGCAGCTTTGAGGAAAACGCCGGGCTTAAGGCTGCCGCCCTGGCGGCGGCAAGCGGGCTGCTGACGCTGGCCGACGACTCCGGACTGGAAGTGGATGCCCTGGGTGGGGAGCCGGGGGTTTTATCCGCCCGCTATGCCGGGGAAGGGGCCTCGGATGCGGACAGGATAAACTACCTGCTGGAAAAACTTAAGGGCGTGCCTGAAAAGGAACGTAACGCCCGCTTTCGGTGCGTGATTGCCATAGCATCGCCTGAAGGCAACATACAGACCTGCTCCGGCGAATGCCGCGGAGTTATCGCTGCAAAACCGGGGGGTAACAATGGGTTCGGCTACGACCCCGTCTTTTACGTGCCGGAGCTGGGCAAAACGATGGCGGAGCTGCCGCCGGAGGAAAAAAACAAGGTAAGCCACCGGGCCCGGGCGGCGGAAAAAGCCAGAGAAATACTCATGAAACGTAATTTATCATCGATATAGCGTTATAATAACCCTTTCCTGTATAATATCCATTAGAGGCTGCTATCATGACCGGATTATCCGATTCATTCCAGAGACCTATCAACTATCTGCGCATCTCGGTGACCGACCGCTGCAACCTGCGCTGCGTTTACTGCATGCCGGCGGAGGGAGTCGACCTTATGGCGCACTATGACATCCTCACCTATGAAGAAATTCACACCGTGGTCAAGGCCGCCGCGGAGATGGGCGTCAACAAGGTCAGGCTCACCGGCGGCGAGCCTTTGGTGCGGGCGGGGCTTTCTGATTTGATTAGGCTGCTGGCGGGTATCGATGCTATTGACGATATTTCCCTGACGACCAACGGCATCCTGCTGGCGCAGCACGCCGCCGAGCTTAAAGAGGCCGGACTGCACAGGGTAAATATCAGCCTGGACACCCTCAAACCGGAAAGGTTCCGGCAGATTACCCGGTGCGGCAGTCTTGAAAATACACTGGAAGGTATAGAAGCCGCCATGGCAGCAGGACTTACCCCCGTAAAAATCAACGTGGTGGTCATGGCGGGCGTTAACGATGAAGAGCTTGCCGATTTTGCCGCCAAGACGGTCAGCGATGGCTGGCACGTGCGTTTCATCGAATATATGCCGGTCAATGGTGACGAATCTCTCGCCGGGAAACTCGTTTCCGTCAGCGAGATGAGAGAAAGCATCGAATCGCTGGGCAAGCTGGAGCCATGGAAAGTAGAGGTTGGCAACGGACCGGCCAAATATTACCGCCTGCCCGGCGCCGCCGGTACCATCGGCTTCATCACGCCCATTACGGAACACTTCTGTTACCGGTGCAACCGACTCCGCCTCACCGCCGACGGCAAGCTCCGTCCCTGCCTCTTGAGCGAGGAGGAGATAGACCTGAAGGAACCCCTGCGGAGCGGAGCATCGGTCCTGGAACTGAAAAACCTGATTGAAAAGGCAATCGCCAGCAAGCCTGAAGGCCATCGCCTGGCCGAGGGTAGGAAAAAGAACGGCAGGCCTTTCTCTCAAGTGGGAGGTTAAAATGGCCAGGCTGACCCACATGGATGATGACGGCCGTCCCCGGATGGTAGATGTTACCGGCAAGGCAGATACCGCCCGCATGGCCGTAGCCGGGGGCAGGGTCCGTATGCTGCCCGCCACCTTTCGGATAATCAAGCAGGGCAGAGCCGCCAAGGGCGATGTGCTCTCGGCTGCCCAGCTCGCCGGCATTATGGCCGCCAAACGAACGCCCGACCTGATACCGCTATGCCACCCCATTCTTATCGGAAACGTCAATATAGAATTCACTCTCGATGAGAAAAACAGTACCGTGGAAATTACCGCCACCGTCGAGAGCACCGGCAAGACCGGCGTGGAGATGGAGGCGTTGACGGCTACGGCCGTGGCCGCTCTGACGATATACGATATGTGCAAGGCCGTTGACCGCGGCATGAAGATAGAAAATATCCGCCTGTTGAGAAAAAGCGGTGGAAAAAGCGGCACAATAGAGCTTGAATAGTGCCGGATTATGTTGTATACTAATCCACCACTGGTATTTTTTGGGGGTGCACTATGAAGTTGTCATGTCTTCAGGAGAATTTAAATCAGGGACTTAATATCGTGGGGAGGGCCGTAGCCACCCGGACAACCCTGCCCATAACCAATAACGTCCTCCTCGTTACCGATCAAGGCCGCCTGAAACTCGTGGCCACCAATCTGGAGATGGCCATCAGCTGCTGGATTGGCGCCAAGATAGAAGAGGAAGGCTCCATTACGGTACCCGCCCGGCTTCTCACCGAGTTTGTCGGCTCCCTGCCCAGCGATACGATTGACGTTCAGCTGTCCCCGCAAACCAAGACACTCGGGTTGAAGTGCGCCCGATTCGAGGCCCGCATCAGCGGAGTAGACGCCAAGGAATTCCCGCCGATACCCGGCGTTGATGACGGCATCGCCACCAGTGTGGAAGTTGAGGCCTTGCGCCAGGGTATTAATCAGGTCGTCTTTGCCGCCGCTACCGAGGAATCGAGGCCGGTGCTTACCGGTGTCTGCACCCAGTTCGAAGGCGAAACGCTGACACTGGCGGCGGCGGACGGATTCAGGCTGGCCGTCCATAAATTACCCGTAACCAACCCGGTCGGTGAAAAGACAGAGGTCATTATACCGGCGCGTACCCTCGCGGAGCTCAACCGGCTGTCCGCCGAACAGGAGGAAGCCGTCAATATCACCCTAAACCCCAACAAGAGTCAGGTACTTTTCCGCTTGAAGAACATAGAACTGGTCTCCCAGCTTGTTCAGGGCGCCTTCCCCAATTACTCGCAGCTTATTCCCCAGAGCTACAATACCCGGGTAATCGTCAGCGTTGCCGATTTCCTGCGGGCGACCAAGACCGCCTCTATTTTTGCCCGTGACGGCAGCGGCATCGTACGCCTGGTAATAACACCCGGGAGTGAAAAGAATCCCGGTAAGATTTCCGTTTCCGCCCGTTCCGAGGAGATTGGCGACGACGTTGGTGAAATAGACGCCACGGTTGAAGGAGATGATGCCAAGATTGCCTTTAACGGCAAGTACCTGACCGATGTTTTAAGCATCCTCCACGAAGCGCAGGTGGCCTTGGAAACCACTAATCCCTCCAGTCCCGGCCTCATCCGCCCGGTAGGCACGGACAACTATACCCACGTTGTGATGCCCATGTTTGTCCAGTGGTAGGTAATTCTAGCGGAATTACTCCCTGAATC
>CAYPDM010000036.1:0-15512 GCA_964409485.1 uncultured Dehalococcoidaceae bacterium
GACTTTTGGGGCAACTGCCCGACTTTTGGGGCAGCAGCCACTCTTAGGGCAAAGCCCATCAAGGGAGAGGGGGTAGTGTACTCTGATTTTGTTTTTCCTTTATTAGCTATATAATTAATATATATTAACCAACCAGGGAACCGCGGGAGGTGCGCGCATGGTGAAAGACAGGATAATAACGGGCGGTAAGGGCAGGAAGGACGTGACGGTGGTGGCGAGTCGGAACGTGTACCCGGGGCACGAGCGGGAGTACGACGAGTGGGTGCGTAAGCTGGTGGCGGCGGCTAAAGAGTCGCCGGGGAACCGGGGGGTTACGATGCTGATACCGCCGCCGGGGCAGTCCGGGCTGTACCACGTGGTCTTACGTTTCGCGGATGAGAAGTCCGTGCACCAGTGGGAGACCTCCTACGTACGACAAAAGCTATCGCACGAGGCGGACGCGTTCTCGCGGAGGAGCCGGCAGGAGGCGACGGGGCTGGAAACGTGGTTTTCTATCCCGGAATGCCCGGAACTGGAGACGCCCCCGCAATGGAAAATGGCCGTCGTTACGTTCATCGGGGTGTATCTGCTTTCGATAGTCATCATACCGCTGCTGGAAATTCCCTTTAAAGACATTAATTTCTACGTGATGAATATCATGGTGGCCGCTTTGCTGGTAAGCATTTTAACGTGGGCGGTGATGCCGTGGTTCAGCCGGTTCGTGTTCCGGAAGTGGCTGTTTAAGTAAAAAGAGGGGGCTGGCGCTCCCTCTCGCTATTCACTCTCCTATCCGGGCGGGGAGGGGGGCATATCCTGGTAAAGCACCTCGTGGGCCTTCTTGAGCCAGTCCGGGATATCTATTTTCTGGGGGCACTTCTCCAGACATTCGCCGCATTCCACGCAGTTATCGGCGCGCTGGTCAGTATCAAAGAAGGGGCTGTTGTACATGAACCGGCCTGTCTTAACATCATCGTACATAACGGCGTCGTTATAAAGCTGAAAGACGCGGGGAATTTCCACGTTATTGGGGCAGGGCATACAATAACGGCAGTTGGTGCAGGGGACGGGGCTCAAGCTTTTAAAGGCATCGCGGACATTATCGTATAACTTAGATTCTTCAGCGGAAAGATTGCCGGCGTCATAGCGGTCCGCCAGCTTAACGTTTTCCACCACCTGCTCCATAGTGCTCATGCCGGAAAGGGCCACCGAAATCTCCGGCTGGTCCCAAATCCAGCGCCAGGCCCACTCGACGGCCTTGAGCTGCCGCGGCGCGCCGGCCCATACCTTCGCCACCGGCTCCGGCGGCTCCTTGCTCAATTTGCCCCCGCGGAGGGGCTCCATAACGACAACGGCGATTCCCTTCCCGGCGGCATATTCGACACCGCGGCGCGTGGCCTGCTCGTTGACGTCCATATAGTTATACTGAACCTGGGAGAGCACCCAGTTATCATAAGAATCTATGATTTCCTTGAAGACATCGTACTCATCGTGGAAAGAAAAGCCCAGGCGGCCTATGCGGCCTTTGGCCATCTGCTGTTCGGCCCACTTCAGCACGCCGAGGTCGCGCACCAGGGTCCAGGTCTCCTTGCTTAGTCCGTGCAGGAGGTAGAAATCTATCATGCCGACATCGAGCTTTTGAATCTGCTCGCCGAGAATACGGTCGAAGTCCTCCGCCTTTTCTATCATGCGGGCGGGAAGCTTGGTGACGACCTTCATTTTCTGCCGGTAGCCGTCCTTGAGGGCTTTGCCGACGAGTACCTCGCTGTTGCCCATGTGGTACATATAGGCGGTATCGATATAGTTGACGCCGTTATCGGCGGCGTAGCGGATCATCCTGATAGCCTCCGGCTCGTCTATTTTGGCCTGGTCTTCACCGATTACGGGGAGTCGCATGGCGCCGAACCCCAGCGCGGACACTTCCCAGTCGAGCTTGCCGAACTTGCGGTATTTCATAATTTTCTCCCGGTTATGAGATTGCGAGGTCAGGCGATATATCGTGATACCTCTGTATTATTTTGCCATGTTTTTAAGAGAGATGCAAATGTTGGGATATCAATCTATCCCCCGGCCCCCTTCCTTTACCCTGCCAATGGGGGAAGGGGTTCAGGTAACCATGGGATGAGCAGAAAGCGGTACAGGGCTGTCTGGGTGGGAAAAGATAAGAAAAAATAAAGTAAGGTGGAGTTCCGGTATTGACGGCCGCACCGTTTGCCGCTTAAAATAACATCAACAGGGAGAGCATATATGAAGCATATCTGGGCGCCGTGGCGTATTCAGTATATCCTCGAGGAAAAACCAGAGGGGTGTATTCTGTGCGATAAGCCTGAAGAGAATAAAGACGAGCATAATTATATACTCTACAGGGGTAAAAATAATTACATTATGATGAACAGCTATCCTTATAATCCCGGGCACCTCTTGATAGCCCCCTACAGGCATACTCCCGGTCTGGAAGAGCTTACGGAAGAAGAAAGGAACGAGCACTTCGAACTGGTCAGCCGGAGTATCCGGGTATTAAAGGAAGTGTTTCAGCCGGGCGGTTTTAATATCGGGGCAAATATCGGGAAAGTGGCCGGGGCCGGCATCGACGACCATTTTCACAGTCATATCGTGCCGCGCTGGCAGGGAGATACTAACTACGTGCCCGTCCTGGCCGATACCAGGGTCGTACCGCAGGCGCTGGCCGATACGTATAAATCACTCGCCGGTAAATTTTAATTTCATCGGTTTATCGGCAGAACACGAGTGACGGCGTCCTTCAGCATATTAGCACTTAATGGTTTAATGAGATACTCTTCGGCGCCCATCTTAATGGCCTGGGCTCTCTGTTTTTCACCAAAGGATGCGGTAAATACAATTACCGGAATCGATGCGGTTTCCTCATTGCTCTTGAGTTGTGATAGTATTACCCAGCCGTTATTTTCGGCCAGCCTCAAGTCCAGTATCACCAGTCCGACGTTGTTTTCCCTTATAGAACGGAACATTTTAACGTTGGTTTCAGCCTCAAGACAGGCGTAGCCTTCGAGCTGCAGAACGCGGCAGGTGAAGGTGCGGATATCGGCATCGTCTTCCACGATTAGGACGGTTTTATTCCCGGTCTTGTTCATCAGGCATGCTTCACTTTTGCAGTATCCAGCGGCAGGGTGAAGAAGCACTTTGTCCCTGTACCTTCTTCGCTTTCTAGCCAGATGCTGCCGTCATGGGCCTCCGTCAGCCCTTTACAGATGGAGAGTCCCAGCCCGATACCGGACACGACGTGTTTTTGGGAAGAGCGAAACATCCGGTTAAAGACCCGCGGCAGGTCGTTCGGCGGGATACCCACTCCGTGGTCGGTGATGGTGAACAATAGCTTGTTTCTATCCCGGCGGACGGACAGGTTTACTTCAGTACCGGCATCAGAGTATTTTACAGAATTATCAATGATATTATCCAGTATCTGCCGGATACGCCTGGCGTCTACGTTTATCCTGGGTAATCTTGCCGGTATATCCAGTATAAACTCATGAGATGACGACCTGACACGGACTTCGGCAATAGCCTCCTGGCAAAGCTTGATAATGCTGGTGGGTTTCTTCTTGAGGGACAGCATACCGGCTTCCAGCCGGGACATTTCCAGCAGCTGCTCGATAAGCTCTACCAGGCGGTCGGTATTATTATCGATTATCTCCAGGTACTCGCGCCTCTCGCGGCGTTTCAGTCTATCTTCATAGTCCAGCAACATGGTGGCAAAACCCTTGATGCTGGCCAGGGGTGTACGAAGCTCGTGGGAGATGTTAGCCAGCAGTTCGGTGCGCAGTTTATCAAGCTTCCTCAAGTTCTCGGCCTCACGGGCCTGCTCCTCCATTTTCCTGAAATCGGTAATGTCAATAGATACGGAAAGCACGCAGGGTTCCTCGCCGAGGTTGACCTGCTCGGCGGAGAACAGCATGTTGCGTACATTACCCCGCTTGGTGCGGAGGAGGTATTCCTCGTTGCTGACTCTGCCTTTTTCTTTAAGTTGCGTAAACATCTTATCGCGGTCACCGGGGTTTGCCCAGATGTTCATATCTATAGCACTATGGCCGATTATTTCATCGCGTGTGTAGCCGGTAACGCGGGTGAAGCTGTCATTGACTTCTAAAAGTATACCGTCGGAAATTTTAGCAATAGTCATCATTTCAGGGCTGGCACGGAAGGCCGCGGAGAATTTTCCCTCGGACTCACGCAGCGCTTCCTCCATTAATTTGCGCTCCGTAATGTCCAGTGATGATGAGATAATACATTCCTCACCGCCGATGTCGATAAGCTCGGCCGAGAAGAGAGAAGTCTGTATATCGCCTGATTTTGTATGGAACTTGAGTTCCTCGTTGTGAATCCGGCCTTTTCCCTTTAGTATTCGTAACATCCTTTTACGGTCTTCCGGATTTACCCAGGTATTTAACTCGCCAGTGGTACGGCCAATTAGTTCCTTTCGCGTGTAGCCGGTAACACGAACATGGCTTTCATTAGCCTCGATAAATCTGCCCTCCTCTACCGTGGTAATGGCAATTGCCTGGGGGCTGGAGCGGAAGGCCGCGGAGAATTTTTCCTCGGACTCTAGCAAAGCCTCTTCGGCCTGCTTATACTCGGTAATATCCTCGCCGATTAGCTGAAAGCCGACCGGGATATTATGTGTCCGGATTAAACTGCCTCTTATTTGCAGCCATATCCATTTTCCGTCCTTGCGCTTGAACTGCATCTCCAGACGTCCGGGTGGTTGTCCGGATAGCTTTTCCTTCATCCGCTTTCTTAATATCTTTAGTGTATCACCGGGAATCAGGCCGGGCCTGAACCCGCTCTTGCCGACCAGCTCCTCCCGGGAATAACCGGTAGCCTCAAGTATAGTCTTATTTACATAGGTGATTTTGCCGGTGATATCAACGTTCATTATGCCGATGATAGAATTATCAACCAGCGTCCTGTATTTTTCCTCGGACTCCCTTAGCGCCTCTTCAGTACGTTTGCGTTCTACTCCCGAACCTGCCGGCGCCGCGAGACGGCGCCGCGTTTCCTGGAGCTCTTCGATAAGCTGTTTCTTTGTTTTTTGTGAATCTTTCATCTTGGTTTCATATGGGAAGAGAACATACGACATATTTCTACCACTCAATTCGCCTAATGTCAAGATTATGAAACTTACGTTATGTATAGAAACGTCGTTGCAGGCGTGTTGAAAAATTATACATTTTTAGTATATCTGCGGTTTTCGTTGAAATAGAGGGGCTGTTGCGATAGCATAAAAACAGGGGGTTATGCATAAGGGAGGTAAGGTGATGAAAAATTACGATGTTATTGTTATAGGTACGGGGTGTGGGGCGATTATTTCCGACGAGGCATCCGGGCGCGGGTTGAAAACGGCGCTGATAGATAAGGGGCCGCTCGTCGGGGGGACGTGTCTCAATTGGGGTTGTATTCCTTCCAAGCAGCTGATATATCCGGCGGACAGAATCGTGGAGATAGAGGATTCCGGCAAACTGGGTATTACGGCGGAAGTGAAGAATGTGGACTTTGCGGCTATTATGAAGCGGGTAAGAAAGTCCCGGCGGGACAGCCAGGCGCACGTCAGGGAGGCCCTCGAACGCGCGGAGAATCTTGATTTCTACTTGAGTGAAGCCCGTTTCGTCGGTGATTACACGCTGGAAATCAATGGCGAAAAGCTAAAGGGGGAGAAAATATTCATCGCCACCGGCTCACGGCCTTTCATACCTCCCGTCAAAGGACTGGAGAACATAGACTACCTTACTAACGAGTCGGCGCTGGAACTCAAGGAGAGGCCGGACAGCCTGATAATCATCGGCGGGGGATATATCGCCGTTGAGTACGGGCATTTCTTCGCGGCGATGGGGACTAAAGTGACTATCCTGGAAATGGCGGACAGGCTGATACTCTCCGAGGAGCCGGAAATTGCCGAGTTGCTGAAAAAGAAACTTAGCAAGCGTATGAACGTTCGTACCGGGGCACAGGTTGGGGAGGTTAAAGCCGGTAAGAGCGGCGTGACGGTGGTTGCCAGGGATAAGAAAACGGGTAAGGAGAGAAGGTTCACGGCGCAGCGAATCATGATGGCGGTAGGGCGGCGTTCCAATGCCGACCTTTTACAGGTGGAGAACACGGGCGTGGAGTTGGACGAGCGGGGTTTTATAAAAGTGAACGAATACATGGAAACAAGCAGGAAAAATATCTACGCCGTGGGCGATGCCAACGGACGGCAGATGTTCACCCACATGGCCAACCGGGAGGCGGCTATCGTGGTGCAAAATGTCCTGCACGGGACGGATATTGAAGTGGACTACGGCGCGGTGCCCCACGCCGTTTATTCCCATCCCCAGATAGCCTCGGTGGGATTGAAGGAGGAGGAAGCCCGGAAAGAACATGAAATAGTCGTAAGCAGGACGGCCTATTATGATGTAGCCAAGGGCGAGGCCATGATGGAGACGGAGGGATTTGCCAAGGTAATCCTGGAGAAGGAGACGGATAATATCCTCGGCTTTCATATAATCGGGCCGTACGCGCCGGAGCTAATCCAGGAGGTGGTCAACGCCATGACCTCCGGCGGGGACATTAACGAGCTTAACGAGGGAATCCACATTCACCCGGCGCTTTCCGAGTTGATACCGACGGTTGTGAATAGTGTGGGGGAGGGTTAAATACAACTATCTATTTTTATCAAGATGACCTAAAGAGCAGCTCCACCTTATTGCCATAGGAGGCGGCTCCTCACGATTCGCCCGTAATTATCTCTTGCTTAGCTCTTCCCGGGATTCCCGAAATCCATGGCAAGTTCTTCGAATATCTTATTACGCCTCGCCAGGAACTTTTCCCTGGTGTCATCCGTGTATGCGGGAAGCACCCATTCCATCTTCTCCAGATTGCGGGTTATTACGGGTATCCAGTCATACGGTATGGAGAATAGAAGCAATCCTTCAGGATATACCCTCCTTCCTTTCAAGCCGAGGGTCAGCCCGGTGGTTACGTAATTGACCTTGCCGCTCAAGTATGGATAAGCGAAAAAGTAGGCGCAGGCACCACCCGAAGTTGCTTTACTGGACCATACTTCTCCGGTCGAATAGCTCAAGGCCCTCAACACGATTTCCGCCTGGCTTACCGTGGCCACAAGAAACAGGAGGTCAGGCTCGAAGGTTATCTGCTCCAGTGGAGAAAAGACGACGTAATTTATATTGCCCGGGGGCACTCTCGGCGAACCCGCGACCAGCCTTTCGTTGACGCGTGCCTCCTGGTAGATGCCCCATTTGACTCCCAGTTCGCCGCCTCCGGCGAGTGGCGCAGGGGCAACCATTCCCAGTATCATCGCCCCGGCGCAGTCCTCGTTATCTTTATCAATGTAAAATGGAGTCCCTCTTTGCTGGGCTTCTTTCATCATCTCGCATAAAGCCATGCTCTTGTCCAGCTGTTCTATTCCTTCCGGCTTGATGGGCAGGAACTTGACACCCACGGGTGTTCTCTCAAAGTTGAATTTCCTGTAAATAGACAAATCAGTCTGGAGTGGTTTCATAGTGGCCTCCTTAAAAATTTATATTGCCGGGCATTACCCATCTCAACTCGTGATGATGCGTCCTGATACCTCATCGCGCTTCCCCCTGATGTTATATTCATTGAGTCCGGTTGTCAATTTCCCTTGCCGATGGGTTCCTCGTAGTCAGGTGATGTGGGAGAGATGGTGCGCACCATGGGATAAGCCGCAGATGATACGAGGGCGGTTTGGGTGGGAATAGATAAGAAACGATGGGGGGTGGGGAGGTTATAACCCGCCGACTTGAAGTTTCCCGTAGCCAATGCCATAATTCACGGTGATGGATATCACGAGTGTCGCCCAGGTAATCGCCTTCGTCGGCATACTGGTGTTCGTGGCGCACCTTTTCACCGGCATATTCAGTCGCACCAGGATTCCAGATGTCATTCTGCTGATATTTATAGGTATATGCGTCGGCCCGGTGCTGGGCCTGGCATCGCCGGCGCTGTTCGGGGAAGTGGGGCCGGTCTTTACGACTATTACGCTGATTATCATACTCTTTGAAAGCGGCCTGGCCCTGCGCTTGAGCATGCTGCGGGCGGCGCTGGGCGGGGCGATGATTCTGGCCCCGCTAAGTTTTTTTTCCACGATGGCCGTAGTGGCAGGGTTCGCTGTCTGGCTTACCGACCTTGAGGTCCTGCCGGCCTTCATCCTGGGGGCGATTGTCGGCTCTACTTCGGAGGCGGTCGTCATACCGCTAGTCAGGCAGCTGAAAATAAAAGAAGAGACCAGCACCTTACTGTCGGTCGAATCTTCTGTGAACGATGTGTTGAGCATTATAATTACCGTGGCGCTGGTCCAGGCGTACGTCGTCGGCAAATTCGAAATAGCCTCGGTATCCGGCGACCTTATTGCTTCGTTTCTGGTAGCCCTGGTTTTCGGAATAATCGGCGCCCTCATATGGTCGATACTGCTCAACCGTGTGCATGCCATCAAGAACGCCATCTTCACCACGCCGGCCTTCGTTTTCGTTATCTACGGCATCGTGGAGACGCTGGGATTCAGCGGGGCTATCGCCGCCCTGGCCTTCGGCATTACCATCGGCAATATAGAAACGATACGCATACCGATATTCAAATCGTGGACGGTAAAGGAGCCGGTCGGCCTTAATACTACGGAGAAGGTATTTTTCAGCGAAGTGGCTTTTCTTCTCAAGACCTTTTTCTTTATCTATCTCGGCATCTCGCTGGAGCTTATCAGCAGCTGGCTTATCATCGTCGGGCTGATACTCACGGCCGTGGCCTTCGTCCTGCGCATACCCGCCGTCAAGCTATCCGTGCGGCAGGCGATGGGGGCTAAAGATTTCTCCGTCATGGCGGTCATGGTGCCCAAGGGCCTGGCCGCGGTGGTGCTGGCGAGCATACCGCTGCAGCAGGGAGTGGCCGGAGGAGAAATAATCAAGAACGTAACCTACGGGGTGGTGCTTTTCAGCATCGTGGTTACCTCCGTACTGGTGCTGCTGCTGGAGAAGACGCCGCTGCCGCAGCTGTATGCCTGGGTCTTTTCGCCGAGTCTGCCGAAGTTCGGGCGAAAGACGACGTTCCACGCTGCCGATATGGAAGGTCGCATGAATGCCGTCGTTCCCAGCGGCGAGAAGTTATTCGGGGGAGGGGAAAAGGGGGAAAAGGAACCGCCTGAAAAGAAGGGTAAGCCCTAGGCTGATATCCCGTCTAACGTACCGGGGAAGATACGCTGTTCTTAGCCCGGGTGAGTACGGTTTTTACAGTCAGCGAGACGTTTTGTTTACTGCTTCCGGTCGCCTCGAAGTATCTGGTGAGCGTATCCAGGGATTTTCTCTGCTGAAGGCTCACGGGCATGTAACCGAGGGTGTAGCCCTCCGGATTTTGTGAGATAAGCGCGCAGGTGATATCACGTTTCTTGCCGCTGTGCTCCGTTAGTTCCAGTTCCATCTTGCGGACTATTCCGGTGGGGACTGTGATAACGGCCATGTCCCCCTCGCTGTCCAGAATCAAAAGACTCCGGTTGCTGCGCGGCGTATGCTCATCGGTGGGGAGGAGTTTCAGGACTATAAGCGGATAGGCGTATTCGGCTTTATAAATCGGCATGGAGACTTCCATGTCCTGTTCCCGGTAATACGGCAGCCTCTCCAGCACTTCGGGCGTAGGCTCCGCGGGTGTTGGGCGCCGGCGTTTACGGTATTTGGAAATGACGGTTGCACGTTCGGACTCATCGAGTCTAATCATCGGTTTAAGATACTTCTTAAGTATATCCGGCAGCTTGCCGTTTTTAAGGGCATGCTCCAGGATACGTTCCAGCGCCCACGCTTCCCGGTTGTCTATTTCTATCGTTGCCGGGACGAACTGGCCGGGGCCGGCCTCCAGGCCGATGGTGGCAAACGGTTTGCGGCGATGTGCCATGATGGCCCCGTTATCCCTGGCGCGTTCATACACCGAGCGGCTGACAACAGAAGAATATACTTTCCCGGATGCATCGCAGTAGAGCATCCTCACCCTGCCGCGGGGTATCTTCTCGTCGGTAAAACGCACCGGCTGGAGGAGCAGGATGTCATCGGGTTTGTTGCGGTTGAATATTCCCAATCGTATCATTACCTCTGCTGAATTGGTGTATATATGGTACGTCCTTTTGTCTGATTGTGTCAATAGCGATATGGTAAGGGTGTGCCGGTTGATTTGACTTACCGAATTGTAAATGCCGATAATTACGTAAGGAGCAAGACAGGCTAAGTCGATTAAGGAGGCAGGTTACATGGATGTCGTTGACGCTATAAAAGAGAGAAAGAGTATCCGGGCATTCAAGCCCGACCCCGTCCCGCTGGATGTCCTTAAGGAGATAATGGAGCAGGCGATGCGGGCGCCGTCGTGGGCCAACACCCAGCCCTGGGAGTTCGCCGTGGCCGCCGGTAAAAAACTCAAGGAAATACAGGACGGCTTCGTGAAAAGGGGCATGAAAGACCCGGAAAACGAGGTCACCCGACCCTATGAGTTCCCGGAGCCGTATTATTCCCGTATCCTCGCCCTGCAGGCTAAAGACCGCAAAGAAATGACCAAGGAAGAGTGGGAAAACATTACACTAAACAATTTCAGACACTACGGCGCGTCGACATGTATCTATCTCCTGGTGGGGAAGCCCATCTTCCAGCAGTCCAAGGGAATCAACGTCTGGGCTATGTACGATTCCGGTTCTGCCGTGCAGAATATCATGCTGCTGGCCACCAGCCACGGACTGGGCACGATAGCGCAGGCGCAGGCAGTGATTTACCCGGATATCATCAGGAAGGTACTGGGAATACCGGAGGATAAACTCATCGCGCTGGGAATATCCATCGGCTACCCGGACTGGGATAGTCCAGTAACCCAGGGCAGGACGGCAAGAGAGCCGCTGGAAAAGGTAGTCAGCTTCTACGGGTTTGATTAGAAGTCGCATTTATCGGTAAGTGCTTAACAAACCTGGTGGGGGATGTATTGGTGGCTGAAAGTACGCGGAAAGGAAGGCAATAGATGGCAGGCGAATTGAAGACCAGTAAATATATTATTACCGACGTAAAACCGGATAAGCTGTTCCCCGGTGAGCAGAGCGGTATCGGCAAGAAGCCGGAATCCGGGCACGTAACGCCGACGCACGTGATGTGGCTGGACGGCGATGTTATTCCCGGGGCTTTCTACTCGGAGAGCGTGTGGATATGGCCGGACTGTTCCTCGGAGCAGCCCGCCGCCGAAGCGCACAAGCATGATTTTACGGAAGTAGTCACGTTTTTCGGCACCGATTTTGAAAACCCCCGTGAACTGTGCGGAGAAGTGGAGCTGTGGCTGGACGGTGAGAAGCACGTTATGACCAAAAGCTTTTTAGCTTATATTCCGGCGGGCATGATGCACTGTCCGCTCATCGTGCGGAAGGTGAAGAGGCCGATATTCCATTTCACGGTAGGGCTGGGTGCCGATTATATTCGTGATAAGTGATATTAATATAGAGTATCTTATAATTGCTCTTCCTTGCCGTAGGACGGCAGGACGTAGTCGCCGTCTTTGGCGTAATCCGGGTATTCCGGCGGTATGTAAGCCGTCCAGTCGCCCACGGTATTGGGGTCGAGCATCTTCTTTATCTTTTTAAGCCACATGTCATAGTTATCGTACATATGTCCCCAGTTCTGGTGAATATGGGTGACCGGCTCTATTTGCAGGCAGCCGCCGCGCGAGGGAACACCGTACCTGTTGAACGGCGAACGCGGGTCGAACAGCTCATCGATAAACGCCCTGGCGGCTTTCAGCGAATCCGGGTCGTAGGGGTCGTACTGGGCGGTCGATATGCCCTGCGCCCCGATGGAAAGGTGCTCCTCCGGTCGCCAGGATACCAGGCGCGCCCCGCTTCCAAGCGCCAGAAACGCCCCGGCTTCCTCGTAACGTTTTTTCACCTCCGCTTCCTCCAGCGCCAGTTTTTTAAGCATGGCAGGGGAGCCGTCGGGACTGGAGGACGACGGCAGGAAGTCGCCCGTGGCCCGCAGGTTCACGCCGTTCGACCACATCATATCGGCGAAGGCCCTCGCCAGCGCCCGCGGTTCGTTGAATTCGGGGGAGAATTTCCCGCCCCATTTTTCAGTAATGGCCCGCAGGCATTTCTCCCTGTATTCCAGTTCCCGCGGCGATTGATAGCCGATAATGCACACGGTCGAGTTGGCCACGGTCAGTCCGCCGGCGGGGTCGAAGCTCTGGACCGAACTTCCCCCCATTTTCTGCATCGCCGCCCATTCTTCGTCATTGCCTTCGAAAAACGGAGTCGTGCCCAGTATGGCGATGCCGAAGGCGCACAGGATTTCGGCGCGGCACATTTCCTGGGAAGCATCCAGGGTATCATCCAGGTTATTAAAGCTGGGCACGAATACCCTGTATCCGTCCGGCACTTTTTCCAGCTGTCCCATTGAGGGGGCTTCACCCGGCTGCTTGGTCTGCCGCCACTGCGGGGGGCCGTACCAGGGATAGAGCTTCACGCTGACCCTGGTGATAACGCCGTGGCCGCCGTTAGCCCCGGTCCTGCCCCTTAATATTCCCCTCAAGGAAAAGCCGGGCCCGTCGGCGGAAAAGCGGTCGCCGCCGCCCTCGCCGGAGCCCATATTCAAGATTTCCCCGGTGGGCAGCACCCACTCGACTCCCAGGATGTTGCGTCCGTAGCCGCTGGTAAAGACCATGGTGTGCTGGCAGCCGTGGTGGCAGCACTCGGTAGCAATGACCCCGGCGCTGTAGCCCACGCCTATCCGGCCGGTGTAGAGTCCGTGCCTGGCCGCCTCCAGCTGGAGGCGGTAAACGGAGACGTAAGGCTCGACCACGGCCCGCATGTTTTTAACGTCGATTTCAATGATGCGGTTCATCCGGCGGAGGTCGAGGAGTATGCCTTTGGGGTGGACGAGAGACAGGGAAAGGTACTCAAAACCGGAGGAGAATGCCTTGAATAAAATACCGTATTTATTGCATGTCTTAACTATCTCCGATATTTCCCGCGTATCGGCCGGCAGGAGCACGGCGGCGGGCCTTACGGAATGCTTGGCATCGAAGAAAAACTTGTTGCCCCAGACCTGGTTATAGGTATCTAAAATCACGGGTTCTTGAGTAATATGCTCCGCCCCGACGATTTCTTCCAGGGCCCCGTACTCTTCTTGCGACAGTTTCATGATAATGCCTCCTGCCTTATGGCTGTCTTAGCAGTGTTAATCGACAGCTTTCTGAACAAGCTCAACGATGTCGTAAACCTCGATTTTTTCTCCGCTTTCTTTAACCGCATCCAGGAAGTTGCGCTTGCACCAGGGACACGCGCTGACGATAGCTTCCGCCCCCACCGCTTTCGCCTCTTTCAGTCTCTCGGCGCCCGTCCATGTAGAGAAATCTGGATAGGCATCGATGACGCCGCCCCCCGCCCCGCAGCACCAGGCGTACTCCCTGGTACGGTACATCTCGACCAGTTTCAGACCGGGGATGCTCTTGAGGATATCCCGGGGCGGTTCATAGACGCCGCCCGCGCCGCGCCGGAACTTTTTGGGAGGGTCGTGGACAATCATCTGCCCCATGACCTTGTACTCCTTGCCCTCCCAGTGTATCCAGGGCTCTCCCAGTCGGCCCAGGTGGCAGGGGTCGTGGTAGGTAACGGTCATGGGGACTGCTTTGTTCAACTTGAGTCTGCCCTCTTTTATCAGGCGGTCGAGGTACTCCGTAATATGCAGCACTTCTATGCCGAGTTTTCGGTCGATTTTATCGTAGAGGACTTTAAAGGCGGCATAGCAGTCGGCGCAGGGCGTGACCAGTGTCTTAACGCCGGCGGTACGGAAGGTCTCCGTCTGGTGCTCGGCGTACTTGACGATTTCTCCGAGATAACCAAGTTCATAAGCGCGGCCGCCGCAGCAGGCCTCCTCCCTGCCCATAATCCCGACATCCACTCCTGCATCCAGGAGCAATTGAAGTCCGCCCCTGGCCGCCGGCCACAGCTCTTCATCGAAAGAATAGCGGCAGCCGACATGATAGACGACCTCGGCGCTGGTCTCGGTGAGGTTCTTAACGTTTATCCCCTCCGCCCATTTACCTCGTTCGGCTTTCTTTGCCATCATCATGTTATCTTCTTTGCGGAGACCATCGATGACAATCATGTGTTCGGGGATAAGGTGTCCATCCTCGACGCATTTAATTCTCAACTCCTGCATCAGCTGCAGCGGCTCGAGGTCCTGCTGTACCTTGCAGGAGATATCGCAGCTGCCGTCCATCTGGCACCTGTAAAGCACGTCCAGGAACGTATCGTCTATTTCTATTCTTTCCTGAAGGAGGGAGTAGGCCATGTTGAACTTGCCGCTGGCGGCATAAGCGTGCCAGTTATACCTTGAAAGGGACGGGCAGCCCTGCA
This sequence comes from uncultured Dehalococcoidaceae bacterium, assembly GCA_964409485.1. GTDB lineage: Bacteria > Chloroflexota > Dehalococcoidia > Dehalococcoidales > RBG-16-60-22 > JAFGPF01. The sequence goes on from CAYPDM010000036.1 coordinate 14,381, forward strand.
TAAAATCGGTATTCTGCATATATCTATAAGGTATCCACTTGCAGTAAGAACACCGGGTGCATCGCTGCATATCGTGCGTATAGTCCTGCCAGGCCATTATTACCTCCTCTAGTTTCCCGTTATTAGAAGCACAGTTTCCCCGGATTGAGGATACCATTGGGGTCGAATATCTCTTTTATTTTCCTCTGCACGGCGAGGGTGCCCGCCGCGTTACGGTAGGCAGAATCTTTCCAGGCGGGGTAGGGGCGGGAAAAGAATCCGCCCATCCCGGCGAGCTTTTCGCTGCCGGCGCTAACGAGCTGTTTAGCCGCCTCCGATTCTACAGACGGGTCGTAATACAGGTTGAACTCGCAGTGGCAGCTCGTGCCCTGGATAACAGGCTGAATGTAAACGCCGATATTATCTGGCGGATATTTACATTGTTTTGCCATGTCGTACATGGCGGTTATGAAATCGGGAGTCCTGTCCAGGGTGGTCAGGAAAAAGACATCCTGAAAACCTTTCTTGAACCTCGTTTTCCAGTAAGGCTCGGGAGAAGGTTTACATAATAACGCCGCCACGTCTTCGGCTTTAGCCCCCGGGATAGCGGTCTGCGGCTTCAATCCGCACGACTTAGCCATGGCTACAAAATCGGCCTGCTCATAGGCCGCTTTTTCTTCTGGCAGGATACCGTAGCCTTCAAAGCTGGCGAACAATACCCACGAGGGCAGGGCGTTAATCAGTTTCTGAATTTCACCCGGTGAGTTACCGAGCAGGCATGCCAGGTTGAGACCGTTGAGGATAAATAGCTTACCGCCCAGCCTGAATTTCAACGGCTTGTAAATCAGCTCAATCAAAGGTTCGATGGTATCGGACGGGACCAGAAGGGCGCGGCTGACGCTGGATAAATAACAGCATTTCAGAGTAGCCCAGGTAACGATTCCTATGGTGCCCTGCGCCCCGGCTATCAGCCTCTGAAAGTCCACGTGGCTGTGTCCGAAGGGATTTATCTGGACGCGGTCTATTTCCCACTGTTCCTCGACCGTATCCGGGCCGGAGGCCTCGCCGGTCCTGAACCTGTCGCCGCTCCCGAAGACTACCTCCGCGCAGAGCAGGGGGTCGGTGCTGTCCCAGTGGTGGGACGGCATGGTAA
>CAYPDM010000037.1:0-15180 GCA_964409485.1 uncultured Dehalococcoidaceae bacterium
TCCGTCTGGCTGGGCAGCATCGTCTCCTGCCGGAGGAAGCCGTAGCCGTCGCTCATTATTTCCAGAATACCGCTGCAGAAGATATTGCCCTGCTCTTCCGTATGTGTTTCCAGCAGGCGCATGATAATTTCATGCTTCTTAAGGGTGGCCGGGGTGGAGATGCCTTTTTCTTTGGCCATTTCCACCAGTTCTTCCTTGTTTTTACTTTCAAGTTCCGTAATGTTCATGATTCCACCTCACTCTCATCCCGTTTCCCTGACAGGAAGGGGGTATTGTCACCTTTCTTTGTTATTTTTTAGCTACTTTTTCCCAGTCGGCCAGGAAACGTTTAATGCCGACATCGGTCATCGGGTGTTGTATCATCTGCATCAGCACTTTATAAGGAACCGTGGCAATATCGGCGCCTATCATCGCGGCTTGAGTGCAGTGCTGCGGGTGCCGGATACTGGCGGCGATTACCCGGGCATCCAGCTCGGGGTAGTTATCGAGTATGGCGATGGTCTCCTCGACCACTTGCATACCGTCATGACCGGCATCGTCCAGCCTGCCGACAAATATGCTGACATAGGTTGCCCCGGCCAGCGCCCCGAGAAGAGCCTGGTTCGCCGAGAAACAGAGGGTCATATTTATCTTGATGTCGTCCTTGCTTAAAGCTGAAGTTGCCCGCAGGCCATCGGCCGTAATCGGTATCTTGATATTTACGTTGGGCGCCCACGTTGCTTTGGCACGGGCTTCTGCTATCATGGCATCTGCGTCTTCTGATAGCACTTCCACGGAAACGGGGCCGTCGACGATAGAGCAGATTTTTTTAGTCACGGTTTCATAGTCGGATGTTGCTTCTTTGGATAGCAGTGACGGATTGGTGGTAACTCCGCTGATAATACCCAGCCGGGCGGCCTCCCTGATTTCCTCGATGTTGGCGGTATCCAGAAAGATGTCCATTCGGTTCTCCTCCTCATTCAGGTTGAAAGAGGCAGCGGGGGTTGAGCTCCTTCACGCAGTATATCTTTAGCCACCCCGACAAAATCACGGAAGAGCGGGTGGGGGCGGCCGGGCCTGGAAAGAAATTCGGGGTGGAACTGGCAGCTTACCATCCAGGGGTGTTCGGCCAGTTCACAGACTTCAACCAGTTTATCATCCGGTGACACTCCACTGTAAATCAGGCCGGCTTTGTGCAGCGGCTCACGAAATTCGTTATTAAATTCAAAGCGGTGCCGGTGCCGTTCCTGCACCAGGGGTAGACCGTAAGCCCGGGCGGCGAGGGTATCTTTGATAAGCTTGCACGGGTAATTACCCAGGCGCATCGTGGCCCCTTTGTCTTTTATGTTCTTCTGTTCCGGCAGGATATCGATAACCGGGTAAGGCGTGGATGGATTAAATTCAGTGGAGTCGGGTTCTTCGGAGTTGAAGACGTAACGGGCGAATTCGATAACCATAATATGCAGTCCCAGGCAAAGACCCAGGTACGGGATATTATTTTCCCGGGCGTATTTAGCCGCTTTTATTTTACCCTCGATGCCCCGGTCGCCGAAGCCGCCGGGAACGATAATACCCTGGGCGCTGCGCAGCAGGTTTTCGGTGCCGTCACGGTCCAGTTCCTCGGAGTGGACCCAGATTAGATTGAGCTCTCTATCGTTGTGGAGGGCGGCGTGGTACAGCGCCTCGCGGACGGAGAAATAGGCGTCGTTGAGCTCGACGTATTTGCCGACCAGGGCTATATTTACCGGTTCATGGGGCGTCCTGATGTGTTCCACGAGTCCCCGCCACTGACGCAGGTCAGTGCGGCGCGCCTTGATGCCGAGCTTTTCGACAATCAACCTGCTCAAACCCGATTCTTCGAGTATGAGGGGTATTTCGTATATCGTATCCACGGTGGGCAGCGGGATGACAGCTTGCTTTTCCACGTCGCAGAACAGCGATATTTTATCCCGTATACTCTCGGAAATGGGGTGATCGCTGCGGCAGATGATGACATCCGGCTGAATACCGATGCGCCTTAGCTCGTTGACGCTGTGCTGGGTGGGCTTGGTCTTTAACTCGCCGGTGGAGTTGAGATAGGGGAGAAAAGTGACGTGTATGTAGAGCACGTTGTTCCTGCCGACATCGTTCCGCATCTGGCGGATAGCCTCCAGGAACGGCTGCCCTTCGATATCGCCGACGGTGCCGCCGACTTCTATGAGAATCACATCGGCCTTGGAATTATCGGCCAGTTGCTTGAACCTACCTTTAATCTCGTTGGTCAGGTGGGGCACAATCTGGATGGTCCCGCCTAAAAAGTCGCCGTGTCTTTCCTTGGCGATAAGGTTGCTGTAAATCTGCCCCGAGGTGACGTTGGAGTCAGCCGTAAATTCCTCGTCGATAAAGCGCTCGTAATTGCCCAGGTCGAGGTCCGTCTCCGCCCCGTCCCTGGTGACGAACACCTCGCCGTGCTGGTAGGGCGACATCGTGCCGGGGTCGACGTTCAGGTAGGGGTCCAGTTTCTGTACGGCCACGGTGACCTTGCGGCTTTTCAGTGTGGTGCCTATTGAGGCGACGGTGATGCCTTTCCCTACGGAACTTACCACGCCGCCGGTTACAAAAATATACTTCGGCATATACTAGTACCTAACTATAGAAAATCTGGAAAAAATCCAGTCTTATTTCAGGAAGTCCGCCAGAGAACCTAAACGGGAATTGTACACAGTGCCTCACGAGTAAATATTTGCACTATTTTCAATAGAAATAGGAAAAGACTGTTAAACAAGTGGGGGTTTCTTTTTATTATAGGGAGGCGTTTCTGCTTTGTCAAGGGGTTGTTGTACTATGCCGCCGCAGGAAGTCCAGAATTACCTGGTTCGGTTTCTCTCCCGCTTCATATATAAAGAGATGCCCCGGTTTACTATCATATCGTTCCTTTGTCAATTGACACTGTCATAACGCCATTGTAGACTATGTATGGAGCCGGATTTCCCCTTCAGGAGAGAGTGTAGATGAGTTTCTTAGAACGCACCGACCCCGAAATGTCCCGCATACTGGAAATAGATAAAAAGCGGCAGAAGGAAACGGTAAACCTCATCGCCTCGGAGAATTACACCAGCCCGGCGGTGCTGGAGGCCCAGGGCTCGTTCCTGACCTATAAGTACGCCGAGGGCTACCCGGGCCGACGCTATTACGGCGGCTGTGAAAACATGGATGCCATCGAAGAACTGGCCGTTAAGCGCGCTAAAGAGTTATTCCATGCCGAGCATGCCAACGTCCAGCCGCACAGCGGCTCGGCGGCCAATATGGCCGCCTACTTCGCCCTGCTAAAGTACGGCGATACCGCGATGGCGATGGACCTGGCCCACGGCGGACACCTGACGCACGGCTCTCCGGTTACCTTTTCCGGCAAGTCTTATAACTTCGTTCACTACGAGGTAAATAAGGAGACGGAACGCATCGATTACCCTGCGGTGGAAAAACTGGCCAAGAAGCATAAGCCGAAACTGATTGTAGCCGGGGCCACGGCTTATCCCAGGATTATCGACTTCGAGCGTTTCCGCTATATCGCCGATTCGGTCGGGGCCAAACTCATGGTGGACATGGCCCATATCGCCGGAATGGTAGCCGCCGGACTGCACCCCACCCCCGTCCCCTATGCCGACGTGGTAACCTCAACCACCCATAAGACACTGCGGGGCACCAGCGGCGGCCTGATACTGTGCCGGCAGGAGCTGGCAAGCACCGTGGATAACGCCGTCTTCCCGGAAGCGCAGGGCAAACCCTTGATGCACGCCGTCGCCGCCAAGGCGGTGGCGCTTTATGAAGCCATGCAGCCCGAATTTGTCGAATACCAGCGGGCTATCCTGGAAAATGCCCTTGCCCTGGCCGCGGAGATTCAGAAGGCGGGACTCCGCCTGGTATCGGGCGGCACCGATAATCACCTGATGCTGGTGGACCTGACGGAAACCGGGGTCACCGGCAAACAGGCCGAGGAATCCCTGGAAGCCGCCGGTATCATCGTAAATAAAAACACCATTCCCTTTGATTCCCGCCCGCCGCGGGTGACCAGCGGCATCAGGCTGGGTACGCCGGCCGTGACAACACGCGGCTTCGGGAAGGAAGAGATGAAGCTGATAGCCGGGCTGATTGTCAAAGTAATTTCTCATGCCGACAGCCCGAAGGTGCGGGATGAGGTAAAGCAGGAGGTAGCGCAGATTTGCCGGCGCTTCCCCGTGCCCGGGGTTATCGACTGACCCGAGAGCGGATTACGCCGGTGAAATATTACAGATGTAAATCAGCCCTGGATAAGGTGAAAAGATATGGAAAGAGATAATAAAAACGTTTTAGCGGCTATCGGGAATACCCCGCTGGTGCAGCTGGTGAACCTGAATGGCAATCCCGGAGTGAAAATATTCGTCAAGCTCGAGGGCAGCAATCCCGGGGGTTCCGTAAAAGACCGGCCGGCTTATTATATGATTACCAGGGCGGAAAAATCCGGGCAGCTCACGCCGGACAAGACTATTATCGAGCCGACATCCGGGAATACGGGTATTGCCCTGGCCATGATAGGCGCCGCCAGGGGATACAAGGTGAAGCTGTTCATGCCGGAATGCGTCAGCGTCGAGAGGCAAATGATACTCCAGGCCTACGGCGCCGAGGTCGTGCTGACTCCGGACAAGGAAGGTGTCGACGGGGCTATACGGCAGGCCCATCAGGCTTTAAAAGCGGAACCGAAAAAGTATTTCATGCCCAACCAGTTCGATAACGAAAATAATCTGCTGGCCCACTATGAGACCACCGGGCCGGAAATATATAAACAGGCCGAAGGTAAGGTAGACGTCTTCATGGCTACCATGGGGACGACAGGGACTCTCATCGGCACCGGCAGGTATTTGAAAGAGAAAATTCCCGGCATCAGAATCGTCGGGGTGGAACCCACCCTGGGACATGCCATACAGGGACTGAAAAACATGAATGAAAACGTCGTCCCCGGAATCTACGACCCCGCTGCTTTTGATGATAAGGTAACTGTTGAAGACGGCGACGCTTTCGAGATGGCGCGGCTGCTGGCTGTCAGAGAAGGGCTTTTCGTGGGTATGTCCAGTGGCGCCGCCGTGGTGGGGGCCATGGAAATTGCCGGGAAGATGAAAAAGGGTAATGTAGTGACCGTCCTGCCGGACCGCGGCGACCGCTACTTGAGCACCACGCTGTTCCGTTCCGTATGCGCCGAATGTCCGCCGTAGACGGTAGGGTAAATGCCGATTACTGAAGCTTATTTAGATATTGAAACGACCGGTCTAACACCTTTCGACTGCGAAATAACCGTAATTGGTATACATATCTGCCGCGGCGATGATACCGAGTTTGTACAGCTGGTCGGCAGGGATGTTACCGCCGATGGCATACTACAGGCCCTCCGGGATGTCGATGTTATCTACTCCTATAACGGCAGCCGGTTCGACCTACCGTTTATTCACTCGCGGTTAGGCATCAATCTGGTGGAGCTTTTCACGCACCACGATTTAATGTACGATTGCTGGCGGAATAATCTCTACGGCGGGCTTAAGGCCGTAGAACGGCAGCTCGGTATCAGGCGCATACTGGTGGAAATGAATGGTTTTGAAGCCGTCAGGCTGTGGTGGAAATATATCGATTCCTTTGACCTGGACGCGTTGAACAAGCTTCTGGAGTATAATAAAGAAGACGTAGTAAATCTCAAGACCCTCAAAGAGATGCTGCTCTAGCTTTACTTCCCCCGCCGCCTAATCCCCTCGTTTTTTATCTATTCCCACCCGGGCCACCCTCGCATCATTCACGGCTTATCCCATAGTTTTACCCCATAACCCCCCGGCGGGTGTTTAAGAGGGGCTTCGCCCCTCTTTTTTTATTCCCCCTTCCCTTTATAAATACCCAAGGGAAGGGGGATTACGGGGGTGAGATTCACCAACAACAGGGGATGATGTTTAATATTATATAAGGTCAACAAGGATGAGGATGCTGTTTATTAGTGCTATAATAATGATGAAACCGGGTAAAATAACGAGAGGAGATTGTTATCATGGATGAACTGAAGGTATTATGCGGCAGGGCTCATCCGGCTCTCGCTAAAGCGATTACGGATTATCTGGGAATCGGCCTGGGCAGGTGCGAAGTAAAGCAGTTCAGTAACGAAAATACTTTTGTTCGTATCATGGAGAATGTCCGTCAGCGGGATACCTTCGTTGTTCAGCCTATCTCTTCTCCGGTGAATAACAATTTAGTTGAACTTCTTATCATGCTCGATGCCCTCAAGCGGGCTTCGGCCGGCCGGATTACGGCCGTAATTCCGTACTATGGTTACGGGCGCACCGATAAAAAAGACCAGCCCCGGGTGCCTATCACCGCCAAACTGGTGGCCGACCTTCTTACCGTGGCCGGCGCCAGCCGGGTGCTGACCGTAGACCTGCACGCGGCGCAGATTCAGGGTTTCTTTAACATACCCGTCGATGAGCTTACGGCTCTGAATATTCTGGGAAATTATTATAAAGAGAAAGCCTTTAAAGACGTGGTAGTGGTGGCCAGTGATATCGGCGCTACCAAGCGGGGGCGCGACCTTGGCGCGATGCTGAACGTTCCCCTGGCTATCATGGAGAAAAGACGCCTCGGTAACGAGGATAAAACGGAAACCCTGAACGTAATCGGTGATGTAAAGGGTAAAGTAGCCATCACCGTAGATGATGAAATCGATACCGCCGGCTCGCTGATGGAGGTTGCCTCCACCCTGATTGACCGCGGCGCCCTGGAAATACATGCCTGCTGCACGCACCCTATATTGTCCGGCCCGGCTATAGAGAGAATAGCCGCCTCCCCGGTGAAAGAGGTGGTCGTTACCGATACCGTGCCGGTTCCGGAGAGTAAGAGAATCGATAAAATTACCGTTTTGCCGATAGCGCCGCTGCTGGGCGAGGCCATCAAGCGCATCCATACCGGGCAGTCCGTGGGGGCCATGTTTGAGTAAAGAAGGAAAACTGGTTGAGGTCTATAAAGCCGGTAATGATATGGAAGCGCAGGTTATCAGGGGCTTGCTGGAAAGCTATGACATACCCTGCTTCTTAAAGTCGAATGCGGCTCCTTCGGTGCACCTGTTCACGGTGGATGGCATGGCTGAAGTAAAAATACTGGTACTGGAATCCATGGCGGACCGGGCGAGAGAGCTGATTGTGAGCGATAGAGATGGTTAAATTATTCAGCGGGATGTTTGATTCCAACGAGAAAGAACTGAAACGACTGCAGCCGAAGGTCGACCGTGTCAACGAGCTGGAGCCTGAATTTAAGAAACTTAGCGATGCGGAGCTTCGCGCCAAGACGGACGAATTCAGGTCCAGGGCCAGAGACGGCGCTAATCTCGACGACCTGCTGCCGGAGGCCTTCGCCGCCGTACGCGAGGCCGCCGTACGTGCTATCGGCCAGCGCCACTATGATGTGCAGTTGCTGGGCGGCATTACCATGCATCAGGGCAAAATTTCCGAGATGAGGACCGGCGAAGGCAAAACCCTGGTGGCTACCCTGCCTCTCTACCTCAACTCGCTTACCGGTAAGGGAGCACACCTGGTCACCGTAAACGACTACCTGGCGCGGCGTGACCCTTACTGGATGGCGCCGGTTTATAACGCCCTGGGGGTGAGTGTCGCCAGTATTTACCCGATGCAGAACCCGGATGAGCATACCCCCGCCCGTATTTACGACCCGGATTTCGATTCCGGTGACAGCCGATGGAAACACTTCCGGACTATTTCTCGTAGAGAGGCCTATCAGGCCGATATTACCTATGGCACCAGCAGCGAGTTCGGCTTCGATTACTTGAGGGATAACATGGTGACGGAATTAGACCGGTGCGTCCAGCGTTCTCTGAACTACTGTATCGTCGACGAGGTGGACAATCTCCTCATCGATGAGGCCCGTACGCCGCTCATTATCAGCGCTCCGGCGGAGGAATCGGGTGGCACATATTCGATCTTTGCCCGGCTTATACCGCGGCTGCTTCCGGAAGAGGACTTCACTATCGAAGAAAAGTCCCGAACGGTCAACCTGACCGATAACGGCATGAGCAAGATAGAAAGGATGCTAAGGCGCGAGGGGCTGCTGAAGTCGCCCAATCTTTATGACCCGGAAAATCAGGCCATGACCCGCTATCTGGACAATGCTCTAAAAGCTCAAGCGGTCTACAGGCGGGACCGCGACTATGTCGTTAAGGACGGAGAAGTCATTATTGTCGACCCGTTTACAGGTCGTTTAATGTACGGGCGGCGCTATTCCGAGGGACTGCACCAGGCCATCGAGGCCAAGGAGCACGTGAAGGTACAGCGGGAAACGATGACCTATGCCACCATCACCATCCAGAACTATTTCCGCATGTATGAAAAACTGGCGGGCATGACCGGCACGGCGCTTACCGAGGCTGAAGAATTTTACAAGATATACAAGCTCGATGTAACGGAGATTCCCACCAACAAGCCCATGATACGCGAGGACCTCCCCGACCAGATTTACAAGACGGAGGAGGGCAAGTACCGGGCGGTGGTGCGTGAAATTAAACGGCTTCATGAGCAGGAAATACCGGTGCTGGTAGGCACTGTTTCTATTGAGAAATCGGAATATTTAAGCGACCTGCTTAAGAGGCAGGGCATCACCTGCAGGGTGCTTAACGCCAAAGAACACATCAGAGAGGGAGAAATTATTGCCGGAGCCGGGGAGCCGGGGGCGGTCACCGTGGCCACCAACATGGCCGGGCGCGGCGTGGATATTATCCTGGGGGGTAACCCCGCAGGGGACGGTGACAGAGAGTGGCAGGGCCGGCACGACAGGATTATTGAGCTGGGAGGACTGCATATCGTTGGCACGGAGCGCCACGAAGCCAGGCGAATCGATAACCAGCTTCGCGGCAGGGCCGGGCGTCAGGGCGACCCCGGCAACTCGCGCTTCTTCGTATCGCTGGAAGACGATATCATGCGTCGTTTCGGCGGCGACCGCATTAAAACGCTGATGACCTGGGCGGGTATGGACGAAGACACGCCCATCGAAAATAAGATGATAACCAACGCCATCACCGACGTGCAGAAGCATGTCGAAGGCTATCACTTCGATATGCGCAAGCATCTCGTCGAATACGACGACGTCGTCAACAAGCACCGCGAGCTTATCTACGGGGAGCGCTCCAAGATACTCGGCGGCGCCGACCTCAAGTCGAATATCCTGGATATGGTCAATAAAGAGATAGAAATAATCGTCGGCTCGCATATTACCGGCCATTACGATGACGGCCATGATATCGCCGGTCTGCTGGGGGAAATCAATAAGTTAATACCGGTGCCGCCGGAACTCAACGAAAAAACCCTCGCCGAGATGTCAGCTAAAGACATTATAAAGAAGTTTACCGAACTGGCGGAGAAATCATACGAAGCGCGCGAGGAAGACACGGGCGCCGATAGAACGAGAATGCTGGAGAGGCTCGTAATGCTCCAGATACTCGACCGGCTCTGGGTGGAGCACCTGACGGCCATGGAGCATATGCGACTCCAGGCGGGGTGGCAGACCATGCGCCAGACGCGTTCCGTGGATGCCTACAAGAGTATGGGCCACCAGCAGTTTCAGACCCTGCTGGATACCATTCAGCAGGATGTCGCCCGGACTATCTTTCACGTGAGGATTGAACAAAAGGGAGCTAAACAACCGGAAACTCCGATGGCCAAAGTGGCCGCCGGCGTGCAGAGCAGCCAGAAGAGAGCGGCCGTGGCCGGGAAGAAAGTAGGCCGCAACGACCCCTGCCCCTGCGGCAGCGGCAAGAAATACAAGCACTGCTGCGGAAGGTAAAATAACTTGACTGAAGAAGAACTGGATAAGATTACGCAGGAAATATCCGGGGAGATTGAGCAGCTGCCTGACGACCCGGAAAAGCCGTTGAGCCGGAAGGAAAAGAAGCATAAACTGGTGCTCCGGGCACGGGGAGAGGCGCTGGACAAGATAAGGGAGGCCAGGGAACAGGGCGATTTTAACCGGGAAATCAGGGCCAACCTGGACTATGCCCTGCTGACCGAATACGCGGAGAAAAACGTTTTCTTATATAATTTGATGAAGGCCAGGTTAGCCTGGTGGCGGGCGTTTTAAGGGGGGATGGGGAAGGAGGAGCGAATACAAAGCTATGCAAAACGCAGAAATAGCCGCCGTATTTGATGATATCGCGGAGATACTCACCCTCAAGAAAGACAACATTTTCAAGATACGCGCCTATCAGAAGGTCGCCCGCGCTATCATGGAGTTAAACGTCCCGGTCGAGCGGCTTGTCTCCGAAGATAAAATCGGTGAAATCCACGGGGCGGGAGAAGCGATAACTAAAAAAATCAGCGAGCTTGTAACCACCGGCAGGCTCGAATATTACGAAAGACTCAAGGCGGAATTCCCGGAGCGGGCCGACCCGGCCCGGGCATAAGGTGGATTATGGCGGACACGAGTAATCCCCTGGTCCCCCCCGAAGCTGCCTCGGCCGGAGACGCCGAAGCCATCGAATATCTCAAACAGTCCCTCGCCGAAGGCCGCCACTGGTATCTCGCCCTGCTCGGCGCCATCGGGCTATGGACCAGCTCCGAAGAGTATCATAACGACCGCACCTACCGCTACCTCATCGAGGGGGAAGCCTTCGACTGGCTGCTGCTGGCGGAACGACTCTGCGAGACGGTGGACGGCCTCCTGCCCGAAGATGAAAAAAACGCCCTGCTCTTTCGCGGTCTGTCGCCCCTGGAGCTCCCTGCCGGGGAAGTTAAAAATCTCATCGGCGAACGTAAGTACGGTAATTACCTCAACTACTTCTACGGCATAACCGTCGAAGAAGCCGTGCTCCTGGCGGTGCAGGAAGAGATAGATAAAGAAAGGCGGGTACGCGGCTTTCAAAACAGCGGAGAGTCTGCGGACGAGACATATCAGCGCATTTATAATGCCACGCGGGAAGAGCTGCTAAAACTCTTCCGGCAGGAGAAACGCTACCCCAGGTTAAAATCTATCACTCTGACGGAACAAAAGGAATTTACTTACTGGCTGTTCAAGTACCGACTCAAGCGATGTGAAAAAGCCAAGATAGCCAGCGATACCAAGAAAGCGTTGAAATATCTCAAGCAGCAACGGCAGAAAAGGGGCATTTTCCAGGTACCTGCTGCCGACCCTGCGCAAGACGATTAGGTCTGACCGGGATGTCATTGCGAGGAGCGTAGCGACGAAACAATCTATTCATCGCTGGTTGGGATTGCTTCGTCTTTCGAAGGAAGGACTCGCAATGACGCTTTTACAGCTACTCGTTAACGGTACCCTCCGGTGCTCGCACCATGAGCACGGGCACGCAGGCACCGCGTAAAATCTTATCGGTAATACTGCCGAAGGCAAGGCGGCGCAGTCCCGACCTCCCGTGGGTTGACATCGCTATTAAGTCCGCATTGATTTCGATGGCCACTTTAAGTATCTCTTCGGCGGCATTACCCGTAGTAACCATTGTCTTGATAGTGACCCGTGGTTCACTAATAAACTTGCTGGTCTTGGTGAGATAGTTCAGGACCCTCTGTTTAATAAGCTTCAGTTCTTCCTCCGAGTAAGAAACCGGGGCGCTCGCCTCACCGACCACCACCCAGTGCCGCAGTATCGTTATTACCCCCAGGAGGGTAATATCCACCTTCATTCCGGGTGGGCACTTCTCAACGAGATGGTTAATAACCGGCAAAGCAGCTTCACCCACCTTGGAACCATCCAGCGGAACAAGTACTCTCTCAAACATTACCTCACCTCCTGTAACCTGGAGCTTTGTTGTTGCAGTTTCTCCAGCTTGTCTTTCAAAGTATAAAGTTTTTGCCTTTCCTTTTCAATAACTATTTCCGGTGCCTTGGTGAGAAATGACCTGTCTTTCAGCCTGGTTTCAAGACGTGAAACTTCGGCCTGTGTCTGTTTCAGCTCCTTCTCGATTTTTTGCTTCTCCGCTTCAATGTCCAACATGCTGGCCATGGGTATGACGACCGTCACCTGCGCCAGCGGCAATACCAGGGTGTTATCTCCCGCTTTATCTCCGGGTTCTCCTTCCCGGAAGGTGACGGGATTGGCTCTCGCCAGCGACTTAATGGGTTCGGCATAGCGGGAAACCGCCGCAAGCCGTGATGAATCTGTGTGTATTCCTGCCTCAATCCAGCGGCCGCTCTCCACTTTATACTGGGCCCGGACATTGCGGATGGCCCGTATGATTTCGGTGATGGTCCCGAGTTCTTCTTCAGCCGCCGGGTCGAGCATCTTATTATCGGACTCCGGATAGGCGGCTATCATAATGGACTCCGTATCCAGCCACTTCGCCCGTTTTTTAAGGTTCTGCCACAATTCCTCGGTAATAAAAGGCATGTAAGGATGCAGGAGGCGCAACGATTTTTCGAGGACGTGCACCAGTACCGGCAGGGGAGAAACGTCGTTTACCTGCAATCTTATCTTGGCCAGCTCGATATACCAGTCGCAGTAATCACCCCACAGGAAATCGTGTATCTGCCTTTGCGCCTCGCCGAACTGGAAGTCTTCCATGAGGCTGGTAACACTGGCGATAGTCCGGTTGAGTCGTGATAGTATCCAGCGGTCTTCCGCGGCCAGGGCATCGCTATTAATATCGCCGCTGATATCTTCCGACTCGATGCTGCGGACGACGAATCGCGTGGCGTTCCACATTTTATTGGCGAAGTTGCGGCCGGCCTCCAGCTTCTCCGTGGAAATCCGCGAGTCGTTGCCCGGCGTCGTCCCCATCAGCAGGGCAAAGCGCAGCGCGTCCGTGCCGTGCTGCTCCATCAAGCCAAGCGGGTCGACCACGTTGCCCCTTGTCTTGCTCATCTTCATGCCTTTATCGTCGCGTATCAGGCCGTGCAGGTAGACGGTATGAAAGGGTATTTCCCCGGTGTTCTCGATGCCCATCATTATCATCCGCGCCACCCAGAAGAAAAGAATATCGTAGGCGGTTTCCATGACCGTCGTCGGGTAGAAATAGCGCATGTCTTCGGTATCATCCGGCCAGCCGAGCGTGGAATGGGGCCAGAGCCCGGAACTGAACCAGGTGTCCAGCGTATCCTGGTCCTGTTCTATCCTGGTCGAGCCGCACCCGGAGCAGGTTGTCGGTGTCTCTAAGGCCACGGTAATTTTGTCGCAGTCATGGCAGTACCATACCGGGATGCGGTGTCCCCACCAGAGCTGGCGGCTGATGCACCAGTCCCGTATGTTCTCCATCCAGTTAAGGTATACCTTGGTAAAGCGTTCCGGTAATATTTTGATACGCCCGTCGCGCACGGCGGCGATGGCCGGGACGGCTAGCGGCTCTACTTTCAGGTACCACTGGAGGCTGGCCACAGGTTCGACGATTGTCCGGCAGCGCTGGCAGTGCCCCACGGCATGGCTGTAGTCCTCGGTCTTGACAAGCTGCCCGGCTTTTTCAAGGTCGGCCAGTATCGCCTTGCGGCAGTCGAAGCGGTCCATTCCTTCGTACGGCCCGGCGTTCCCGTTCATGGTGACGTCGGCGTTGAGGATGTTTATCAGGGGCAACCCCTGCCGTTGCGCCACTTCAAAGTCGACGGGGTCGTGGGCGGGGGTGATTTTCACGGCCCCGGTGCCGAAGGCGGGGTCGACCGCTTCATCGGCGACGATGGGAATCTCGCGGTTGACGGAGGGGAGAATCACCTTTTTACCGATCATCTCCCTGAAGCGTTTGTCCCCGGGATTTACGGCTACCGCGGTATCGCCGAGTATCGTCTCCGGACGAGTGGTGGCCACGGTTATGAATTTATCTTTATCTTCCACCAGTGGGTATCGAACGTACCACAGGTGGCCGTTAAGCTCGTGGTGGTCTACTTCCAGGTCGGAGAGGGCGGTGGCACAGCGCGGGCACCAGTTGGATATGCGTTCACCGCGGTATATCAGCCCCTTATCATAAAGGTGTTTGAAAGTGATGCGTACCGCCCGGCTCGGCACTTCATCCATCGTGTAACGCTCCCGGGTCCAGTCGCAGGAGATGCCGAGACGCTGGTGCTGCTCGGTAATGGTATGGCGGCATCTTTTCACCCAGCGGCGCATCCTCTCCAGGAATTTCTCCCTGCCCAGCTGGTGGCGGTCCAGTCCCTCTTTAGCCAGCTCTCTTTCTACCACCACCTGGGCGGCGATAGCGGCATGGTCGACACCGGGCAGTAGGAGAGTCGGCTCGCCTTTCATGCGGTGCCAGCGCGTCATGATGTCCTCGATCGATACGGTGATGGCATGGCCCATGTGGAGCTCGCCGGTGACGTTGGGCGGCGGCATGATGATAACGAAGGGCTTTTTATTACGGTCTATCCCGGGCGTGAAATAGCCCTTGCTCATCCAGAAGCCGTACCATTTCTTCTCGACCCTGCCGGGCTCGTACGCTTTAGACATTTCTCTGGCATTGGGGGCCTGTGTCATGAGAACCTCTTTCCAGTGTTAATGGTTATATGGAATCCCGCAACTTTAATATTTTATCAGTTATTGTAGCTGAAAGATAGCCCGGCCGGGTGAAAAACTACGCGGGCCGGACTTAAAACGGCATTATTATATTTCAGCTTCGACTTTAACGGTCTTAAACTTTACCCAGAAAGCGTAGACGAGACACAGGATTCCGGCCATGCTGACGATATCGCGGAATATGCCGTAGCCGGTGTTGATGGTGCTGATATAGTCCGAGGTGTAGCCCTGGTGGAAAAGCCAGGGACCGAAAAATACCGACGGGATGACGAGTAAATTGCAGGCCAGTTTTATACCGCCCCCCGCTATCAGGAAACGTTCCGCCCGGCCTCCCCCGCGCCGCAGCATGATGGAGCCGAAGATGATAACTGCAATCCACAGCGCCATGGCCGGCATGGAACCGAGCAGGACAAAGAAATACTCCAGGAAACCCATCACGCCGCCTCCCGCTTTTTCCTGAATTTTGCCAGGAAGGCCCAGATAAGGCAGACCAGCCCCGCCAGGCTCAACAGGCCCATGAGAACGCTGGCGGTAATCCATAAAGGACTCTGTGCAATCTCCAGGTAGCTCGTATCCTGTGCACGGAGCAGCTGTGTTAACCAGTTGTGCAGCAGCAGGCCGGCCAGTGGCGCAATAAACATGAGGCAGCAGCCGGCCAGGAATAATTTTTCAAGTTTTAAGCCGCCCCGCCGCACCATGATTACCGCCAGG
>CAYPDM010000038.1:0-13029 GCA_964409485.1 uncultured Dehalococcoidaceae bacterium
GTTTTTGAAGGGAAACAATTAGAGGGGGGATGGGCGATATTCAGGCGTGAATTGTATTTAGAGTTATGTTAAGTATGGTTTTTGCGGTTGCCGGATGGGGTTAGATTCGAGGGTGAAATTATGACATCGAAGGGTTGACTTTTTATAGTTTGATTTGTTTTGGGAAAACAATTATTTAAAAAGTGGGGTTTTGTCGCGGGGATGAGCGTGAGGTGGGATTTATGGACCTCACCCCCTTAGTCCCCCTCTCCTTGCGAGGCAGGATGAAGGAGAGGGGGAAATTAAAAGAGAGGGGCTGCGCCCCTCTTGGACGCCCCGTTTGGGGAGTGGGGAATAGAGCTAAGGGCTAAGCAGAGAATGATACGAGGGTGGTTAGGGTGGGAATAGATTAGAAACGAGGGGTGGTGGGGTGAAAAGGATGAATCATGAAGAAGATTGTACTTATTATTTTACTGATATGGGTACTAAGCCTTACCTTAGCATGCGGTAATTCGGCAGCTTACAATAATGTAGCTAGAGATTACCAAAAAGCAGTAGATGAATATAGCGAATTGCATTCTGAGTATAACGATTTAGTAACTGATTACAATGAATTATATTCTGAATACAACGAATTGGTGAACGAATATAATGATTTAAATACAACATTTAAACAGTACATTATTGAAACTGAAGGCTCTTACCAACAATTAGGAGATTATTTACAAGAAATTCCAGAAATATTTGAAGGTGCAATAGTCCCTCCATACCTTTTAGTTGAGGATAGAAAAGTA
Source organism: uncultured Dehalococcoidaceae bacterium (assembly GCA_964409485.1). Classification (GTDB taxonomy): domain Bacteria; phylum Chloroflexota; class Dehalococcoidia; order Dehalococcoidales; family RBG-16-60-22; genus JAFGPF01. The sequence goes on from CAYPDM010000038.1 coordinate 774, forward strand.
TATTTGGTTTTTCGTGATTTAAACGATGTTATTGAACAGTGGCACTGGTCGGTTGAGGCATTAGAGGCATCAATTATTATGGGTCAGTTTATGAGGAAAATCGAAATATCTGATTTAAAATATTTAGGTTTACAAGATATAGCAAATAAGTTTGTTAAGGGCAGTAAATACACACAACTAAGTGGACAAGGAAAGTTTCTTGACTTTAGGCCTTATGTAATAGAAGAACCGTTTGAACCATTAGCTTTGTCTTTTTTCTCTCGCCATCCAGATGATGAGAGTAAGATAAAAGAAGTTTGGAATATGGTCACACAGCTTAATACATATTCTAAAGAGATCACGGAGACACCGCGACTACCACTAGAAACGTTATTACTGGGAGGAGGAGACTGCGAGGATTTAGCAATACTTACGGCAAGTATCTTGAAGGCCATGCCCGCGGAGTGGGACGTTAAGCTAGTTTATATGGATACAGATAATCCGGCAGATTTGAGGGAAATAAACCATGTTACCGTGTATATAGACACAGGGAAATATGAAACTTTTGTAGAGTGTACACAGGGTGTGATAATGAGTCCCTGGAAGTTAGTGGATGGTTTCTATCTTGAACTGCAATAAAATACCAATAAGGTAAAACTTGGTTGAACCTATGCAGCAAATCTTTGATAAATACATCAATTTTTTAGAAGCGGAGAAGAACGCCTCTCCATATACCGTGCGGAACTACACCAACGACCTGCTGGAGTTCTTCGATTTCGTCACCGGCCAGGGAATCGATTCGCTGAAAGACGTTAATAAACAGACGCTGCGCGCCTACCTGGCGTACCTGATGGAGCAGGGCAGGGCTAAATCGAGCATCGCCCGCAAGCTTTCGGCGATACGCTCCTTTTACCGCTACCTGATGCGCGAGGAGATGATTACGGCCAGTCCGGCCGCCACTACCGTTTCTCCCCGGCTGGACAAGCGCCTGCCGTATTTCCTTACCGTGGATGAGGCCAAGCGTCTGGTGGAATCGCCCGATATTTCACAGCCGCAGGGCCAGCGCGACCGTGCCCTGCTGGAGCTTTTATACGCCTCCGGCATGCGGGTCAGCGAGCTGGTTAACATGAACGTGGAGCAGATAAACCTGGCTACCAATGAAATACGTGTCTGGGGTAAAGGCTCCAAGGAACGGGTGGTGCTGATAGGCGAGCCGGCGGCAAATGCGTTGAGCGTTTACATGAGTGACGGCAGGCGCGGGCTGCTGGGGGATAAAAAGAACAATGCCCTGTTCGTTAACCGCTACGGCGGTCGTCTGGCGGCGCGGAGGGTGCAGAAAATACTGGAGAAATATGCCCTGACCATCAATAAAAAAGTGCACCCGCATGTACTCCGCCATACCTTCGCCACTCACCTCCTCGACGGCGGAGCCGATTTGAAAGTCGTCCAGGAGTTGCTGGGGCATGCCGACCTTTCATCAACGCAGATTTATACCCACGTTACGCAGAGTCGGGCGCGCCGGATATACCTCTCCGCCCACCCGATGGCGCGGGGAGATAGTGATAAACATGAATAACAGACTTCAAAAGCTGCGCGCCAGGTTCGCCGAAAAGGAAATAGACGCCGTTTTTATTACGCAGTCGGAGAACCGCCGCTATCTTTCCGGTTTCGATGGCTCGGCGGGCTATCTGCTGATTACCCGGAAGAAAGCGGTGCTGGCCACGGACTTCCGTTATACCGAGCAGGCCGGTAGAGAGGCCCCCGATTTCGAGGTTTTACGGATTATCGGTAAAATCGCCGACTGGTTTCCCGGTCTGGTACGTGATGCGGGTATAAAAAGACTGGGGTTCGAGTCTGAAGACATTACCTACAATTTCCACCGTCAGCTGATAGAAGCCTTGGACAAGAATAAAGTCCCTATCGAGTTTGTCCCCGTCAGCGGGCTGGTAGAGTCTCTAAGGGCGGTGAAAGAACCGGGAGAAATCGAGCTTATCAGGAAGGCCGTCGCTATATCCGATGCCGCCTTTGATTCTGTCGAAGCAACTCTCCAAGCCGGTATGACGGAAAAGCAGGTGGCCTGGGAGCTGGAGAAAAGCCTGCGTGAAAACGGCAGCCAGTCGCTGCCCTTCGAAATTATCGTAGCGTCCGGGCCTCAAGCGGCGCTCCCTCATGCCAGACCCACCAACCGCGTCATCAACGATGGTGAGATGGTATTAGTTGACATGGGGGCTAAATATGAAGGCTATGCCAGCGACCTTAGCCGCACTATATGTGTCGGCGCTCCTGATGAAAAATTTATAAAGGTCTACAGTACCGTCCTTGACGCACAGACGACGGCAATTGCTATAATAGTAGCGGGTGTAACGGGGCACCAGGCCGATAACGTCGCCCGAGAGATTATCGAGGCAGCGGGCTACGGCGATGCCTTCGGACACTCGCTGGGTCACGGCGTAGGACTGGCCGCTCACGAGCTTCCCCGCCTCGGCCCGGGCTCGGATGAGACCCTTGCCGAAGGTATGGTCTTCACCGTGGAGCCGGGCATTTACCTGTCCGGGTGGGGTGGCGTGAGGATTGAAGACATGGTGGTCATGGAACAGGGCCGGGTGAAAGTGCTCTCCAAGGCTGGAAAGGTTAGATATGATTAATGCTACCGAGTTGAGAAAAGGAGTTATCATCGAATTCGAGGGGATGCTCTATCAGGTCGTCGATTACCAGCATGTCAAGATGAAGCGGACGGCGCTGGCGAAGGTGAAGCTGCGTGATGTCAACGCCGGCCACACCATCGAGCGTTCTTTCCAGTCGAACGATAAACTCGTGCGCGCCAGACTCGACGAGCGGCAGATGCAGTACCTCTATAATGACGGCGGCCTTTACTATTTCATGGACCAGGAGAGTTACGAGCAGATGCCGCTGACATCGGAACAGCTCGGTGACGCGCTTAATTACCTGAAAGAAGGAAATACCGTGGAGTTATCCAGCTATAAAGATAAAATTGTAGGCGTAACAATGCCGATTACGGTAGATCTGGAAATAACCGAGACCGACCCCGGTTTCAAGGGAGATACCGCCACCGGCGGCACCAAACCGGCCAAACTGGAAACGGGGCTGAAGATACAGGTACCCCTGTTCATCAATGAAGGCGATGTTATCAAGGTGGACACGCGTTCCGGGACCTATCTGGAGAGGAGAAGCTGATACAGTTATGTTGAAAGCAGACCTTCACATTCATACCATGTTTTCCATGGACTGTGATACGCCTCTGGAAAAGATTGTCAGGCGTTGCCAGGAACGCGGCATAAACTGCATCGCCATAGCCGACCACGGTATTGTCGATGGCGCTTTAATGATGCAGAAACTGGCGCCTTTCCGGGTCATCGTCGCCGAGGAGATATTGACCACCCAGGGTGAAATCATGGGCATGTTCCTGAAAGAGACCATTCCCGGCGGATTGACTCCCCAGGAAACGATTAAGCGTATCCGGGCCCAGGGCGGACTGGTGAACATTCCTCATCCTTTTGAAACGATACGCGGCTCCGCCTTGAAGGACTGGGCTATTAATGATATAGCCGGGGATGTCGACCTCATGGAGGTGCTTAACTCGCGGAGCCCCTTCGCCGCTAACACCGATAAGGCCAGGGCTTTTGCCGCGAAACACGGCATACCGGGCAGCGCCGGCAGCGATGCTCACACGGTCTACGAAATCGGAAATGCCTATGTGGAAATGCCCGAATTCAATAACAAAGACGAATTTCTAAAATCGCTCGCCCGGGGTAAAATTTACGGACGCAGGTCGAGCGTATTCATGCACCTTTTCAGCGCATGGGCCAAACTGAAATCGCAGTTCCTCCCGGGGAGGAAGCGGTGAGTAATAACTATAAAATAGGCTGGTTTTCCACCGGAAGAGGCGCTGGTTCCAGGGGACTTTTACAGACAGTCCAGGAAAGCATTATCGCCGGAGAACTGGATGCGGAAATAGAGTTCGTCTTTTGCAGTCGCGACTACGGCGAGACGGAAGCTACCGACCGGTACTTAACGATGGTGAAAGACTACGGTATTCCCCTGGTCAGATTTTCCTACCAGATGTACAGGGCGGTCAGGGATATGCCCAACCCGGACCCTGCGGAACCGCTACCCCAGTGGCGGCTGGACTACGATAGAGAGGTCATGAAGCGACTCGAAGGCTTCAACCCGGACCTGTGCGTGCTGGCCGGTTTTATGCTCATCACCGGCCCGGAGATGTGTGAAAAGTATGACATCATAAATCTGCACCCCGCCGCGCCGGACGGCCCTGCCGGTACCTGGCAGCAGGTTATCTGGAAGCTGATTGAGAGCGGTGCGGATATCCAGGGCGTAAAGATGCACGTGGCTATACCGGAACTGGACATGGGCCCCACGGCAACCTACTGCACTTTCCCGATACGCGGTGAAGCCTTCGACGGGTATTGGGAGGAAATCAGGGGCAAAACGGTGGAGGATATTAGAGAGGAGCAGGGCGTGGAGAATCCCCTGTTCAAGACCATCCGGCGGCACGGCGCCGTGCGGGAGTTGCCGCTGACGGTGGCCACTATCAGGGCTTTCAGCCGGGGCAAGGTAAAAATAACGAAAGACCGGCAGGTCGCTGACGCTGCCGGCCGTTCTATCAAAGGCTATGACCTCACCGCCGAGATTGACGGGATGGTGAAGGACGAGTTGCCCTGACCACCTGGCAATTTATCTCGACAATCGGTTAATCCCCGTTTACTTCTTCTCTTTTTTGGGCTTTTCTGCCTTGTCTTCGGACGGTTTGTTCAGGATTTCGTCAATGATGCCGTATTCCATCGCCTGGTCCGGATTGAGATAGAAGTCTCGGTCGGTATCGTGGGTGACCTTTTCCATGGGCTGGCCGGTGTGCCTGACGAGTATGTCCTTGATGATATCCTGCTGCCGCATGATTTCACGGGCGGCAATGACGATATCCGAGGCCTGGCCCTGGGCGCCGCCCATCGCCTGGTGCATATGGATAGTGGCGTGGGGAAGTGCATAACGTTTCCCCTTGGTTCCGGCACAGAGGAGCACGGTGGCCATGCTGGCCGCCATTCCCACGCAGATGGTGGAAACATGGGGACGGAGAAGCTGCATGGTATCGTAGATGGCCAGTCCGGCGCTGATAACCCCGCCCGGACTCTGGATATACATGTTGATGTCCTTATCAGGGTCTTCACGTTCCAGATAGAGAAGCTGGGCAATCAGGGTATTGGCCACGGGGTCGGATATGGGGGTGAAGAGCATGATAATACGCTCTTTTAAAAGCAGGGAGTATATATCCCAGAACCTTTCACCCCTCGGGCCGGTTTCGACCACCCCGGGTATGACGTTTAACGGGAAATCATTTATCGGTATATTATTCATTTTCCCTCCTCCTTTTTGGGCTTACTCTTTTTTGTCTTTGTCTCTTTCTTGGAGTCTTCTGTATTTTTAGCTATTTCCGCCAGTCGCTCAATGGTTTTACGCGTCTTAAGCGACATTTTCAGTGATTCGCGGGTCTGCTCGGTATCCAGCAGTTTCCGCAGTTCATCTATTTTATCATCCCCCGCGCCCCTGGTCATATTGGCAATTCCATTTTCAATATCGGTCTCGGTGACTTCGATTTTTTCCGCCTCGGATATTTTGCTCAAGACCAGTGAAGCGGTTACGTTTTTCGTCGCCACCGGGCGCAGCTCCTCGCGTAATTGTTCTATCGTCTTGTTAATGCTTTGCAGGTATTCGTCCATGCCCCGCCCGGACATCTGGAGCTGTCTGGCCTGTTCGTTGAGAATCCGGTTAATTTCCAGTTCCACCAGTACCGGCGGGTATTCCACTTTGGACTGCTCGATGGTGTTATTAATTACCTTTTCCTCGAAGTCAATCCTGACGGTCTCCTCGGCTCTCACTTTCAGACTGTTGGCTACTTCCTCGCGGAGCGCATCCACAGTCTTGAATTCGGTAGAGACCTGCCCGGCGAACCCGTCATTGATTTCGGGGAGCTTTTCCTCCTTAATTTCGGTGAGTTTTACTTTAAAATGGCCTTCCTTGCCGGCTACCTTGTCGTTGGGATAGTCTTCCGGGAAGCCGAGTGTGAACTCTTTTTCCTCTTCTTTCTTCATACCGACTATCTGGTCGGAAAATCCCGGTGCTGGGGACATCAGGTCTTTCAGGACCTGAATTTGAGCTCCTATTTTCTGAACGTAGGGATTATCCTCAACCGTGCCGTTGATGTCTATAATGGCCAGGTCGTCATAATTCAGCGGCCTGTCGACAGGTTCCCAGGTGGCATGCTGGTGGCGCAGTTCTTCTATTACAGCGTTGACATTATCATCCGTTATGTCAACCGGGTCCGGTGTCACCCGGATACCCTGGTAGTCCCCCAGCTCTACGGCGGGTGTCAGAGGCACAACCGCTTTGAATATCAAGGGGTCGGTCTGGGTGATTTCCACGTCGGGTTGAGCAAAGGGCTCTATTTCCTGCTCTTTGAGGGCTTGTTCGTAAGCCTGGGGAAGCATACGGTCGAGCGCCTCTTCAAGGAGTCTGGGTTTCCCCAGGTGCCTTTCAACCACGGCCCGCGGGGCCTTACCCTTACGGAAGCCGGGGATATCCGCTTTCGGCGCCAGGTGTAGGTAGGCGTCCTGCATGGCTGTCTCCATCTCCGCAGGTTCCATCTCGACGGTAATGTACGCCTGGCGGTTCTCTTCTTTCTCTTTCGTTACTTTCAAAATTCCTCCCGATTGGCTACTCTTCTTCCAGCAAACTAATGTGTAATTCTGCCAGTTGTGCTTCGGTAACCGGAGAAGGTGCGTTAAAGGTCAGGTCTACGGCGCTCTGGTTCTTGGGGAAGGCAATCACCTCCCTGATGTTCTCCTCACCGGTCAGGACCATCATCAAGCGGTCGATACCGGCGCCGACACCCCCGTGAGGAGGCGCCCCGAAATCGAAGGCTTCCAGCATATGTCCGAAAAGGCTATCGATATTATCATCGTTATAGCCGAGTATTTTCAATATTTTTTTCTGGAGTTCAGCCCGGTGGATTCTGATGCTGCCGCTGGCAAGCTCCCACCCGTTGCAGACGAGGTCGTAATTATTGCCGCGTACCCTGTCCGGAGTGGTGTCCAGGAGAGTAATATCCTCATCCTTCGGGCTGGTGAAGGGGTTATTGGCCGCCTCCCAGCCTCCCGTTTCATCATTTTTGACGATAAGCGGGAAGTCATAAATAAAGGCGAAGGCGAGGACATCAGGCCTGGTGAGTTTAAGACGGCGCGCCATTTCACGGCGGAGCGTGTCCAGCGCCGGGTATATTTTCTCCGGTTCGCCGGCGACGATGAGCAGGAGGTCTCCTTTATTTGCGCCGCAGCGCCCGGCCATTTCTTTGACCTGCTCCAGGGTCAGGAATTTGGCGGCGACGGACTTTATATCCTCCAGGCTAAGGCTGTCCAGTCCGCCCCCCTTGCTCCCCAGTGAGATAGTCAGTAAACCCCCCGCGCCGGCGTCGAGTACCAGTCTGTTCAGTTCGTCCAGCTGGTGGCGACTGTATTCTCCGCAGCCGGGAGCGGTCAGACCTTTTACCCTGCCGCCTTTATTAATGGCCGTCCGGAAAATGGCAAAGTCTGTCCGCGCGGCGATATCGGTAAGGTCGGCTATTTCCAGTCCGTAGCGCAGGTCCGGCTTCTCCGAGGCGTACCGTTCTATGGCTTCGGCGTAGGTCAGCCGCGGGAAAGGCTTGATTATCTGTAAGTCCGGCTTTATGGTCTGGGTCAGCGAAGTATAAAGCTTCTCGATTAATTCGAGGATATCATCCTGCGTGATGAAACTCATCTCGAGGTCGAGTTGGGTGTGCTCCGGCTGCCGGTCGGCGCGGTTGTCCTCGTCGCGAAAACAGCGGGCGAGCTGGTAGTATTTATCGAATCCGGCCACCATTAACAACTGCTTGATTTGCTGGGGAGATTGAGGCAGGGCATAGAACTTGCCGGGATTGAGACGACTCGGCACCAGGTAGTCCCGCGCGCCTTCCGGCGTGCTTTTCACGAATATGGGTGTATCCACCTCAATAAATCCCCTCGCGTCCAGGAAATCACGTATATACCTGACAACCCGGTGGCGCAGGAGCATGTTTTCTTTCATACGGGGTCGCCGCAGGTCCAGGTAACGATATTTCAGGCGCAGGTTTTCATCGACGTCTACTTCTTCATTGATGTAAAAAGGAGGAGTATGGGAAGTATTGAGTATCTCGGTATCCTTGACGATTATCTCGATTTCGCCGGTGGGAATTCTGGTATTCTCGGTTCCCACCGGACGCGCCGATACCTCGCCCGTAACCCTGACGACGTATTCGATGCGCATGTCCTCGGCGGTTTTCAGGCTTGAAGATGATATTTCCGGGTTGAACACCGTCTGGACTACCCCCTCCCGGTCACGCAGGTCGATGAAAATAAGCCCGCCGTGGTCGCGCCTCCGGTTTACCCAGCCGGCTAAAGATACTTCACTGCCGATGTGCTCTTTTCTTAATTCACCGCAGGAATGAGTCCTGAACAAAAGTTGTCTCCTCGTTGACAGATGTCCTCACTTTTGATTATAGCTTATACCAGTAGGCGCTTCAACATAATCGTAATTCCCGGTTGTATTTAGGCGTAGACTCTGCTAAAATGTTATGTAATCCCGCCGGCAATCGTTTAGTGGGAAAAGGGGAAGAGTTAATTGGCCAGGACAATAGCGGAGATAAACGAGAAAATTAAAACAGGCAAGGCCGTGGTCTTTACCGCCGAAGAGATAATCGATGTTGCCCGGGAAAAAGGCGTAAAAAAAGCGGCACAGGAAGTGGACGTGGTCACTACGGGCACCTTTGGGATTATGTGTTCTTCCGGGGCTTACTTTAATATCGGCCACACCACACCGCGTATTAAACTCGGGGGCGGCCGGGCTTACCTGAATGACGTACCGGCTTATACCGGGCTGGCGGCGGTCGACCTGTTCCTGGGGGCGAACGCCCTGCCCGACGACGACCCGCGCAACCGGATACACCCCGGCGAGTTCAATTATGGCGGCGGGCATGTTATCGAAGAGCTGGTGGCCGGTAAAGATATCCGGCTTATCGCTACAGCCTTTGGCACGGACTGCTACCCGCGCAAGCGACTGGAAACACTGATAAATATCAAAGACCTTAACGAGGCGGTGCTTTTCAATATCAGAAACGCCTACCAGAACTATAATGTGGCCGTAAACTGCTCGGATAAGACGATATACACGTACATGGGTGTACTGAAACCCCACGTGGGCAACGCAAATTATTCATCGGCGGGGCAGCTTTCGCCGCTGTTTAACGACCCGTATTACAGGACCATCGGCATCGGCACCAAGATATTCCTCGGGGGCGGCGTTGGTTTCGTGGCCTGGCAGGGCACCCAGCATAACCCCGGCGTGCCCCGCACGGAGAAAGGCTTGCCCAGGGAAGGCGCCGGCACGCTGGCGGTCATCGGGGATTTGAAGCAGATGAGCCCGCGCTGGCTGGTGGGGACCAGTGTGCTCGGTTACGGGTGCAGCCTGACCGTCGGGGTGGGCGTCCCGATTCCCATTCTGGACGAGGAAATCCTGGAATATACCACCGTGACCGATGCGGATATACTGGCGCCGGTCATCGACTATTCGGACGCCTTCCCCAATCTCAAGCCGGATAAGCTGGCCGAGGTCAGCTATGCCGAGCTTAACAGCGGGAAGATAAAAGTAAAAGGGAAAGACGTGCCGACTGCTTCACGCTCCAGCTATCCGAAGGCGGTGGAAATAGCCTCCACACTCAAGGAGTGGATACAAACCGGCAGGTTTCTGCTTGCCGAGGCGGTGCAGCCGCTGCCCGGCGCGGAGTCCGGCACGGGCGTCAAGCCGCTCAACGAACGCCCTATTGAAGACTAAACGGAGAAGTAAGAGAAGTATGGCCGTTTCCAAAAGAATTGTAATACGCTTTCCCAAGCGACTGGTAGAGCGACCGATAGTATACCGCCTGGTCAAGGACTACGACCTTGAGTTTAATATACTCAAGGCTTCCATAACACCTGAACAGGAAGGACTGCTGGTGCTGGAGCTTAAAGGAAACCAGAAAGAGTATGATAAAGGGATTAATTTCCTTATCAAGGCCGGCGTAAAGATTCAGTCGCTTAGCCAGGACGTGACGCGCAACGAGGAAAGGTGCACTAACTGCGGAGCCTGTGTTACCGTCTGCCCTACCGGCGCTTTCCGGGTCGACCCTAAAACAAGGGAAGTGCTGTTCGATAATGAGAAATGCATCGCCTGCGGTCTCTGTATCCCCGCCTGCCCGCCCCGGGCGATGGAAGTGCATTTTTAGTGCGTGAAAGAAGATACCTATCAGCCGAGAACCTACCGGCACTGGATTGAAGGCAAAGACCTCACTCCATTTAACGTCACTGTAAAAGAGACCGATTTATACATCCGCGCTTCTTCCAACCTGCAAAAAAAGGCCCGCCGCCTTGTTTTAAAATACCGCCGCCAGCTTGAGGGCTATATCAAGCGGAATCCCGTTTTTCAAGAGTCTTTAGAACCCCTCCACGTGCTGGAAGACGCGCCCGCTATCGTTAAAGCGATGGCGGAGGCGGGGCGGAAAGCCGGTGTGGGGCCGATGGCGGCGGTGGCCGGAGCTATCGCCGAGTACGTCGGACGTGAGTTGCTGGACTTTTCCCCGGAGATAATCGTGGAAAACGGCGGCGATATTTTTATTAAGACTATCCGTAAAAGAACGGTCGGCGTATATGCCGGGGAATCGCCGCTGACGGGGAAAATCGGACTGGAAATCGAACCCAGGGATACGCCCCTGGGCATCTGCACTTCCTCGGGCACGGTGGGGCATTCTGTAAGCTACGGCCGGGCGGACGCCGTGGTGGTTGTTTCCACTTCCGCGGCCCTGGCCGATGCCGCCGCTACGGCTATCGGCAATCGCGTGCAAAATCACGAGGATATCAATAATGCCATAGAATTGGGCCGGGGCATCGATGGCTTGAAAGGCATCCTCATCATCATCGGCGAGAAGGTTGGTGTCTGGGGCAATATCAAACTCTGCGAGACATCCGCCGGAGCAGACGCCCCTTAGACTTATCTGGTGATGCTGATTTCCAGCTTATTGATAACGCTGTCCACGCCTTTCAGCGGCGCGACTATACCCGCGATGGTGCTTTTAATTATCTCTACGGGGAAATACTTCAGCGGAATATCGGCGCCGTTAAGATTTATCGTTACCTGACCCTCATTATCGATGCCAAGTTCCAGGGTTTGAATTTCCCCGGTGTCTTTCAGGCTGGTGATAATCCCGCCGATAACGTGGTCGATGTAGTTCTCAACAAAGTAGTCGAGATTGATGTGCATATCATTAACGGAAAGGCTTACCTGTCTGGACATAGTTGTTCCCCCTTCTTTCGCCGGTTATTTTTTGATGCCGGTGCGGTTACGTGCCCGCCGGAATCAGTATAACACAGGCAGCTACGACTGACTATAACCTGGTGGCACCGGTATTCAGGAGTGTACGTGATAGATACGCAGCAGTGCCCACCCGGTTCCGCCGAAAGCCAGACCGGTAATGACCATGACCGCCCCGCTGGCCAGCGCCACCTGGACGAGACCGAAAGCGGCTACCGCCAGGTAAAGGTAGTTCTCCAGGTTCATCGCCTGGGCGTATGACAGGTGCGCGGGGTTGGTCGGGTCGTAGCGGCCACCCTCCCCCAGTAGGGCCTGGTAAGTGGGAGCTATGTTGCGGCGGTGTTCGGCGATGGTGTCCGCGGCTTTCTGCGCCGATTCGATATCGGTTACTTTGGTAAATACGTCCGGATTGTCGGGGTCCAGAGCCAGCGTGACCTGCTCTATCTCCATCCTGTCCACGATAAGGTTGTTCTTGGCAAATCCCTGGCCGATAAAGACACCGCCTACCACGATGGCCACCAGCCCCAGAAGCATGATCAATACTGCGAGAACACGAGTGAAATTCATTTCATTACCTCCCCACCTGTTATTACTAAGATTGTAAGAAATATACGCATTTCTGTATGTGATAATAATCACATAGCGTTTTATAATTTATGTCGAGCAGGCCGGTTGAGAAAACGGGTTATATGGTTTAGATCAACCAGGGCAGAAGGACTCCCGCCTTTGATTTGCATTGTTACGATTAAATAACATATTTTTGGAACTTTTATCACATACACTTAATGTAATAATCGCTAAAATATTTATTAAATAGCTACGGGCTGTGTTGACATTCAAGTGATTTCATTCT
>CAYPDM010000038.1:13129-14827 GCA_964409485.1 uncultured Dehalococcoidaceae bacterium
TAAAATATTTATTAAATAGCTACGGGCTGTGTTGACATTCAAGTGATTTCATTCTATCATTCGTTACGCAATACAGGTATGGTAAGGCCGGAGCTATTTCAGAGTTAGCTATAGGAGGTGCCTCATGGCAAAAGAGCAGGATAACACTCTAAAAGCGCTTAAAACGGCGATTCAGATGGAAATTGACGGTAAGGAATTCTACCTGGAGGCCAGTCAGGCAAGCAAGAATGAACTGGGGAAGAAACTGCTTGAGCAGCTGGCCGCAGAGGAAGACGTCCACCGGCAGGTTTTTGAGGATATCTATAAAGATATCAGTGCCAAAAAAGGCTGGCCTGACAAAAAAATCCATCATGACGGCGGCAAGGGCTTGAGGACGATATTTTCAAAAGCGCTGGAGCAGATGGATAAGGACGTAAGCGCTATTCCCACCGAGCTTGATTCTGTGCAAAGAGCCATGGAAATGGAGAATAAAACCTTCGATTTCTATAAGAGCCACGGCAGCAAAGCCGCCTATGCTGCTGAAAAACAGTTCTACGAGGCTTTAGCCGTTCAGGAGGAGGAGCATTACCGGGTCCTCCTCGACTACTACGAATTTCTCAAGAATCCGGCGGCCTATTTCGTCCAGAAAGAACACCCGTCTCTCGACGGCGGCTAATGGCGAAACCAGTAAATATAAATCGCTTACAGGGGTGAAAAATGCTTAAGATTAGAGACCTTTCCGTAGCGGTAGAGGGCAAGGAGATAATTCACGATATTAACCTGACGATAAAGAACGGCGAGACCCACGTCCTCTTCGGCCCCAACGGTGCCGGTAAAAGCACCTTACTCATGGCTATAATGGGTTTTCCCAAGTACGAGGTGACCAAAGGCAGCATCAGCTTCAAGGGCAGGGACATCACGGGCTTGACGGTTGATGAAAGGGCGCGCCTGGGCATCGGCATGTCTTTCCAGCGGCCCCCGGTGGTGCGCGGCGTCAGGACACGCGATATGGTGGCCGCCTGCCTGAAGGGTGGCGGAGATGATAATGCCATCGCCGGGCTGGCGAAAAGGGCCGACCTGGGCGATTTCCTGGAGAGAGATATCAACTACGGTTTTTCCGGGGGTGAGATAAAGCGTTCCGAATTGATGCAGCTGCTTGCCCAGAAACCGGAACTAACCCTCATGGATGAGCCCGAATCCGGCGTGGATTTAGTAAATATCGTCCTCATCGGCGAGCTTATGAACGAACTTCTGGAAAAAGACTGCCCGATAAAGGACCGCAAGTGCATGGGGCTGATTATAACGCACACCGGCCATATTCTGGACTACGTTAATGCCCGCACCGGTTATGTCATGTGCAACGGTACCATCGGCTGCGTGGGCGACCCCCATGAGATGCTGGCTACAATCCGGGAGAAAGGCTACGATGAATGTATCAAATGCTATCTCGGGAGGTTTGCCGATAGATGAGTAAGAAAAAGGCTTCCACCGACTATAAAGAAAAAGCGAAAGCGGCGGTTAATAAAGCGGCCGCTCTGGGTGAAGATATAGACCTTGGTAAATTTGTAAACACGGATGAAAAGCATTCCTACAGCAAAGACCTATCCAGTCTCCCGCAGAAGGCCAAGAAACAGATGCTGGAGGCCGGCGTCATGCTGGATGATACCAGCCAGAGGTCGGGCACCTATATTCAGATGGACAATACGCCCGTCCACAGTT
>CAYPDM010000039.1:0-14498 GCA_964409485.1 uncultured Dehalococcoidaceae bacterium
CTACCGGCAGGATGGAAGTATGCCAGATGCTGCCTTCTCTGAAGACGGCAACGTCGGTGGTTCCGCCGCCGATATCGGCCATTATTACGCCTACCTGTTTCTCATCATTAGTGAGAATAGCCTCGCTGCTGGCCAGCGGTTCGAGGACGAGGTCCTCAATGTCTATCCCGATGCTGCGTATGCATTTCACGAGATTCTGAACAGAGGTTACCGCCGCCGTGATTACGTGCGTTTCCACGTCGAGACGGAATCCATGCATACCTACGGGGTTTTTAACACCCGGCTGACCATCGACGGCATAGGCGCGGGGAATTACGTGAAGCAGCCTCCTGTCGCCGGCAGTTTTTACACTCTGGGCAGCGTTGAGGACGCGCTTCAGGTCATCGGGGCGTACGACACGGTCGTTGCGAGTGATGGCAACTACGCCGCGGTTATTCATGGACGTAACGTGACGCCCGGTAACACCGACATAGGCCGTTTCCACTCTGCAGTCGCTGGCCTGTTCTGCCTTTCTCACTGAATCACGAATTGACTCTCTGGCTTCATTGATATTTACCACCAGGCCCTTGTGCAGTCCTTTGGATGGTGCAATACCGACTCCCACAACACGCGGGACGCCGCCATCGCTGACATCAGCCATTATGGTACATATCTTGGTGGTACCAACATCAATAGAAGCTACAACATTTCGTCTTTTCATCTGCCCTCCTTGGTAACTGGATTTTTATTCTTTGTGGGTACCCAGTTATTACATAGGTAACCTCCTTTTCAGGCTCAACCGTGTATCAGGCCGCTAAAAAGGCCATTCTGATTTTTTCTAATAGGGCCGGTCTTCGCCAGCCTCTGGATTTGGCTATAGTGATAAAAGCATGGTCCTCGGGGGTGGCATAGCAATCACCCTGGATGACAATACGCTCGGCCGCTCTTAATTTGGCGCTGCGGCTGCGCGGGTTAAGCTCTATTTCCGATGTGGTGGGGGTAATTACTTTTTTATTAATTAATCTTAAGCGCGGCGTATGGCCGCAGATGCAGACAGGGGTTTCCGGAGGGCAGATGCAGCTACGGGCTTCTCTTTGCATGAACTGCTTGACGATGCGGTCTTCTAATGAATGATAGGTAATAACGACCAGCCTGCCCTCGTAACCGAGCAGGTCAATCGCCTGTCTTAAGGCTGCTTCCAGGTGCTCCAGTTCATGATTAACGGCGATACGCAGCGCCTGGAAGGTCTTGGTAGCCGGATGCAGCTTGCCTCTCCGGCCGACCGCCTTCTCTATCAGCAGGGCCAACTGGCGCGTGGTCTTTATCGGGCGTTCCTGTACGATACGCTGGGCGATTCGGCGGCTATGGCCTTCCTCGCCGTAAGTTCTTATGAGATGGGCCAGTCTCGCTTCCGAAGTGGTGTTGACGATGTCAGCGGCGGTTATCTTCTGGGTGGGGTTGAACCGCATGTCCAGCGGGGCGTCATGCTGGAAACTGAAACCCCGGCCGTTCCCGTTAAGCTGGAGCGAGGAAAGGCCAAGGTCGAAAATTATCCCGTGTACGGGGAAAAAATCATATTTAATGCAGATAGACTGCAAATTTACGAAGTTATCGTTTACGAGCAGGACGGAGTCTTTATAATGCTGTAGTCTGTCTTTGGCTATTTTAATGGCGTTGGGGTCGGCATCAATGCCGAGCAGCTGCCCGCCGGGAGAACTGTGGTCCAGAATAGCAGTGGCGTGTCCGGCACTGCCCAGTGTGCAATCGATATAGCGGCCACCCGGCTGGACGGCCAGTGACCTTAGCGCCTCGGAGAGAAGAACCGGCGTGTGGCTGGAGGTTGACCAATGCTTTATCATTAGTTATTCTCCAGGCTTTCAATAATCTGCCAGGCCTGTTCCTGGCTGACTTCCTTCTCTTCCTCCCAATGTATATTATTCCATATCTCAAGATATGTATTTGAACCGATTACGGTAACTTCATCTACTATCTCGGCGTGCTCGCGCAGCGGCGCCGGGATGGCAACGCGCCCCTGATTATCTATCCTGGTGCTGAAGGCCGTGGCAAAGAGGGCGCGGCTCAACTTTCTCATTTTACTGCGTGATAGCGGACTGTTGGTGAGAGTGGCGGAGAGTTTTCTCCATTCGGGTACCGTGTAGACGGTAATGCATTTTTCGGCTCCGGGTGTCAGTACCACACCGTCTTTTAAGGCGCTGCGGAATTTGGGTGGGAGGGGCACCCTGCCTTTTTCATCTATCTTATAGTCAAATTCGCCGTAAAACATAGCCTCAAATATTTACCACTATTCACCACTACTTACCATATTTCACCATTTTATAACACAACAACCCATATTTGTCAAGTCTTTTCAAGCCATTTTTAAGAAATTGTGACAAATTCGTGACATATTCGGTTGCTTTAACTATAGTTGGGAATAAACACGGTTATTATTAACTCGCCGGGGACGGTGGGGGAGGGCTTCATATACCGGCACTTCCATCGTGAGCTTCAATTGTGGTAAAATATATCTTGTTTTGTGATAAGCAGTTATGTTGAATATTGCCATACTTACTATCAGTGATAAGGGTTCCCGGGGACAGCGCCAGGATAAGAGCGGTGAAGTAATGCGCGGCGCCCTTTCGCGGATAGAGAGTACTATTATTAAATATGAGGTTGTCCCCGATGAGCGGGATAAAATCGCCGGTAAGCTTATCGAGTGGGCTGACGGGGGTGGGGTGGATGTTATTTTGACAACCGGCGGCACGGGTCTGGCCCGGCGGGACGTTACGCCGGAAGCGACGCTTTCGGTTATCGACCGGAGCGTTCCGGGCTTCGCCGAGGCGATGCGAGCCAGGTCACTGGAAAAAACGCCGATGGCGGTATTGAGTCGGGCTGTATCCGGTCTGCGGGGGGAGTGCCTTATCATCAACCTGCCGGGCAGTCCTAAAGCGGTACAGGAATGCCTGGAGGTGATATTGCCGGCTATTCCTCACGCCGTTGAAATTATTAAGGGAGAGGTGACGGAGCATACGATTAGTATGCCGGGGTAAATCAGGGCGATGCGTATTGATATTCTAACTCTATTTCCGCACATGTTCGAAGCGCCGTTCAACTTCGGCATTTTCAAGCGGGCTATTGATAACGGACTGGTGAATCTCAACCTGTATAATATACGGGACTATACCCATGATAAACACCACACCGCGGACGATTATCCCTATGGCGGCGGCGCCGGCATGGTGCTTAAGCCGGAGCCGATTTTCGAGGCGGTTGAGGCTATCAAGGCCGGTATTGAAGGCGGAGAGGCCGCGCCGCATGTTGTGCTGCTTACTCCCCAGGGACGGCTATTTTCGCAGGAGATTGCGCATGAGCTTTCACAGAACCGTCACCTGGTTTTTATTTGCGGTCACTACGAGGGGGTTGACGAGCGGGTGAGTGAGAACCTGGCCACCGATGAGATCAGCATCGGCGATTATGTGCTGACCGGCGGCGAGGTCCCCGCCATGGTGGTTATCGATGCTGTTCTGCGGCTGCTGCCGGGGGTGCTCGGTTCGGAAGAATCGCCCCTGGAAGATTCTCATGCCGACGGACTGCTGAAATATCCCCAGTATACCCGTCCGGAGGACTATCGCGGGTGGAAGGTCCCGGAGGTACTTCTTTCCGGGAATCATGGACGGATTGCCCGGTGGCGCCGTGAGCAGATTATCCGGCGGACCCAGGAGCGCCGGCCGGAACTATTGAATACAGCGGACCTCGGTATGGAAGACAAACAAATGGTAAAACGCCTGACAACCAAGCGGTCGCAGGTTAATAAGGATAGGGAGTCTTAACATGGATATCGCATCATTAATTGACATTAAAAAGAATCCGAAAATCCCTGACATTGCCCCCGGTGACACGGTAAAGGTAAGCGCCAGGATTATGGAAGCCGGCAAGGAGCGTATTCAGGTATTTCAGGGGGTGGTACTCAAAATAAAGCGCGGCGGTACGGGCGCCAGCTTTACGGTACGGCACGTAGCTTATGGAATCGGCGTTGAACGCACCTTCCCGCTGAATTCACCGCTGGTGGAAAAAGTGGAGGTGGTGCGGCAGGGAAAGGTACGCCGGTCACGCCTCTATTACCTGCGCAGTCTAAGCGGCAAGGAAGCGCGCCGCAAGATAAAGCGTGTGGAGAGAAAGGTCAGGCAGGTCGGCGAGGAACTGATTGAGGTAGAACCGGAAGAGGTTCTTGAGCCGGAAGACGTATTACAGGCAGAGCCGGAAGCTGCGGAGGAAGAAGCGGAAACGGCGGCAGCGGAAGAGGCCGAAGAAGCGAAAGGGGAAGCCGCCGAACCGGAAGCCGTGGTGGAAGAAGAAGCGGAAGCAGTTGTCGGGGAAAAGCCTGAAGGAGCGGTCGAAGAGAAACCCGAAGCGGTAGCGACCGAAGAAGCGACACTGGAAGCCCCCGAGCCGGAACCCGAGGCAGTCGTCGAGGTGGAACCGGTAGCCGAAGAAGAGGCAAAAGCCGCTCCCGGGGAACCCGAGGCGGAAGCGCCGGCTATGGAGAAAGAAGAGGCGGCGGAACCCCCCGTTGAGTCGGCTGAAGAACCGGAAAAAGAGACCTCCTGACACCGGCCGATAGATAATCGATGCTGGGCATAATCATAGACACCTTCTGGAGTCTGGGATGAGATACGCCGAGGTTAGTGTAAATTCACCGGCAGCCCAGCGCCGGACTTTCAGCTATGCCATTCCCGATGGACTGGACGTCCGTGAAGGGCAGGCGGTACTGGTTCCCTTTGGCGAGAGAGTCCTCCAGGGTATCGTCCTGGAACTGACTCCCGTTCCCGCGGTGGAAGATACCCGTGAAATCTTGGATGTTATCGGGTCGGAGCCCGTTCTTACTCCTTCACGTGTATCACTGGCGCGCTGGATAAGTGATTACTATCTTTCGCCGCTCTTCGATGCCGTAGCTTTAATGCTGCCGCCGGGCTTCGAGCGGAAAGCGATTTCCTTCGTCAGCCTGACGCATCCCGATGCGGATACTTCATCACTCAATGATGACCAGAGAAAAGTCGTCGATATAGCATCGGGGCAGGGCAGGGTGGAGTTGAAGCAGCTGGAAAAGGCCCTCGGTAAGAAAAAGGCGTCAACCGTTGTTTCGCAGCTGGTCAGGCAAGGCATTCTCACCAGGAGCTATGAGCTGGGGCCCGTTCGCGTTAAGCCTAAAACAGAACTTTACATAAGGCTGACGGATGATAAAGGTGAAACGATAAACCTGCCGGTTAAGCAGGCGGCTCTCATTAATTTTATAAAAGAGCGGACGGTGCCGGTACCCTGGGCGGAAGCCCGGCAGAAGACCGGATGCGGCAAGTCCGTCGCCGATGCCCTGGCTAATAAGGGCTTGCTAACCTTTTACGAAGAGGAGGTCAGGCGGGAGCCGATTTCCTACGATACCATTCAGCTTTCCGAACCTCTGAAATTGACCGCCGCCCAGCAATCGGCTCTGGATTCAATAAAATCCGGCCTGGAGAAGCCCGGCGGTGCGCCGGATGTTTTCCTGTTGCACGGCGTCACGGGAAGCGGCAAGACCGAGGTATATTTGCAGGCGCTGGCCGTTGCGGTAAAGCTGGGTAAAAGGGGAATCGTGCTGGTGCCGGAAATCGCCCTGACCCCCCAGACCATCGAGCGCTTTGCCGCCCGCTTTCCCCACCGGGTAGCGGTGCTGCACAGTCGACTCTCGCTGGGGGAGCAGTACGACGAGTGGCGCCGTGTCAGTAGCGGTGACTGTGATGTAGTGATAGGCTCCCGCAGCGCCATATTCGCCGCGCAGCCGGACCTGGGACTGATAATCATCGATGAAGAGCATGAGTGGACATATAAACAGGACAACTCGCCTCACTATCACGCCCGCAGCGTGGCCCTGAAACTGGCGGAATTAACCGGCGCGCTGGTGGTCCTGGGCAGCGCCACGCCGGATATAGAGTCCTACTATAAAGCGCAGCGCGGCGAGTATCAACTGCTGGAACTGCCGCAGCGGGTCGTCCCCAGCGCGGGGGCGCCCATGCCGCAGGTGGAGGTGGTGGATATGAGGGAGGAACTCAAGGCGGGCAACCGCAACATTTTCAGTCGGTCCCTCTCGCAGGCAATAAACGAAGCCATTGCCGCCCGGGATCAGGTAATATTATTCCTCAACCGGAGGGGAGGCGCCACCTTTATCCAGTGTCGGCGGTGCGGCTTCGTACTGCGCTGTAAGCGTTGCGAGGCGCCGCTCTCTCACCATATCGCCGATGATGTATTAACCTGTCACCAGTGCGGCTATAAGGCCCCGGTTACCGATGTTTGCCCCAACTGTAATAGCCGTCAATTGAAATTCCTGGGCATCGGTACCCAGAAGCTGGAGCAGGAAGCACGCTATACTTTTCCCCGCGCCCGTCAAATGCGCTGGGACAGCGATGTTACCACCGGAAAATCGTCCCATGAAGCTATTTTACGGAAATTCCGGAATAAAGAGGCGGAGATACTCATCGGCACGCAGATGGTAGCCAAGGGACATGACATACCCTCGGTGACGCTGGTGGGTGTGGTCAGCGCCGATACCAGCCTGAATCTGCCCGATTTCCGCTCCGGCGAGAGGACGTTTCAGCTATTGAGCCAGGTGGCCGGCCGGGCGGGACGAGGGCCTGCCGGCGGCAGGGTCATCGTCCAGACCTTCTCCCCGGAGCACTACGCCATTCAGGCGGCGGCCGGACATGACTACGCTTCTTTCTACGAGCAGGAGATTGCCTACCGCCGTGAATTTCATAATCCCCCCTTTACCCGGCTGGCCCGGCTTACCTTCATGCATACCAATGACGCCATTTGCCAGCGGGAGGCGGAAAGAGTAAAAAAGATGCTCGTAGAGGAAGGCGATACCAGGGGAATTGCCGGTATCGATATCATCGGTCCCGCCCCGGCTTATATCCACCGCCTGCGGGGCAGATACCGCTGGCAGCTCATACTCCGCGGCTCCGGGTTGTCCGCTTTTCTATCGCCGGTTGCTTTTCCCCGGGGCTGGGCGATAGATATTGACCCGATGGCGCTCGTCCAGTAAACTAGAAGAGCGGTTTTTCAGGAATTATTTTTAGAGGAGAATTTATGGCGGTGCTGACAATCAGGACTTCCCCCGACCCCGTACTTAGAAAGAGAACGAAAAAAGTCAGGAAGATTGACGGTTCTATCAGGAAGCTCGTAGCCGATATGCGGGAGACGCTGCATGCCGACCCCGGCAGGGTAGGGTTATCCGCGAACCAGGTGGGTTATTCCCTGCGTGTGACGGTTATCGGCATACCCGAGCAGGAAGACATTATCCTGATAAACCCGGAGATAATACGCCGGGAGGGGCGGCGCCTGGTCACCGAAGGCTGCCTTAGCATCCCCGGCTATATAGGCGAGCTGTACCGGTCGGAAACGGTTACGGTAAAAGGGCTCGGCCTGGACGGCAAGGAAATCCATCTGAAAGCGGAAGGACTGCTGGCTCAAGCCCTGGAGCATGAGACCGACCATCTGGACGGGAAATTATATATCGACCATATGGACAGCACGGACACTTTGCGAAAAATAGAGCCTGAAGATGCCGGCAAAGAAATTTAGGAGGCCGGGATTCTTTTTAGAATTCCAGCGCGGTGAAGCGCTGCACGATGTGGTTGTAACGGCTGGTAGCAGATGCCTCTACCAGGTTCCCTGATGATTGGCCGGCATTAAAGTAAAAGAGTTCGTCGAGTCTTGAATCGGGGAATGCTTTTTTGGCCCCGATGATAAATTTTTCATTGATTCCGCGTTTTCCTTCGCGTACGCGGTAGACCTGGCTTACCGATAGTCCCATTGCCCTGGCGAGATCGGATAGGTTATGGTATTTCCCGTTGGCCATTTCAAAGACTCTGGTCTTGATTATCATATTACCCCGGTACCCGTGGTAAAAGTGCCAATTGGCCATATTATAGTAAAATATAACCCATTTGTCAAGTATGTAAAGGGGAAATATTAATTATTTGACAGTTAAATGATGAATGCATAAAATAGCTCAATTATATATGTTATTGTACATGCCGTTTGTGATAAAATGTTTGATTAGTCTAGTGAAGAGATATGCCTGAAAGTTGGAGACCTAAACTTGGTGATAGGATTTTCCGCCCCCGGAGAATCAAACGATTTCGCTTGAGAAGAGTACTGGGGATTCCCGCCGTGTTCAGCGCCGGTTACGGGAATGTTGGCTCTTCCATTTATTATGCCCTGGGCATCGTGGCCCTGGTGGCCATGGGGGCGACGCCGGTGGCCCTGGGTATCGCCGGCGTGCTTTTTATTTTCACCGCCATGACTTATGCAGAGGGGACAGCGGAACTGCCGGAAGCCGGCGGCTCGGCCAGCTTTACCCGTCACGCCTTTGGTAATACGGCCGGTTTTATCGCCGGCTGGGCGTTGATGTTGAGCTATATCGTCACCATCTCTATCTCTGCTTTTACCATCCCGCCATATCTGGGATTTTTCTGGGAGCCTTTCAAGGTATCGCCGGTAATAGGCACCTTCACTTCTATAGGGATTGTCTTCTTTCTCATGGTCGTCAATGTTATCGGTATTAGAGAAACTTCTTTTATTAATGTCGGGGCAACCCTTATCGATATCCTGACACAGGTCTCGCTGGTGGTAATCGGTTTTGTCCTGCTGTTCAATCCTACCGTGTTGATTCACCGTATCATTGATAACTGGCCCTCTACCAGTAACCTGGTTCTCGGCATCGCCCTGGCTACGATTGCCTATACGGGCATAGAAACAATGTCACAGATGGCGGAAGAGACTAAGAAACCGGAGAAAAGTGTGCCCCGCGCCATGGTGATGATGATTGTCGCCGTTCTGGTTATCTTTGCCGGTATTTCCATGGTTTCTCTTTCCGCCATGCCGGTCGAAGAGCTCGCCTCGGAATGGGCCAGGGACCCGGTAGCCGGTATTGCTTTCTACCTTCCCATCGAAATAATACGGACTATCCTGAAGCCCCTTATTGCAGTTCTGGCAGGGACGATATTATTGATAGCCACCAATGCCGGGCTTATCGGTATTTCGAGGCTGGCTTTCTCGCAGGGCAGTCACGGCCTGGTGCCGCCGGCGTTGAGTCGCGTGCATAGTAAGTTCAAGACTCCGTATATTTCCATAATCGTCTTCAGTATCATCGCTATGGCCATACTGGTACCGGGGTTTTTTGCTACCGATGTTTTTGCTAATATGGGCGCTCTCTATGCCGTCGGGTCGCTGCTTGCGTTTATGTTTGCCCATGCCTCTATTATGGGACTGCGAGTTAAAAAGCCGGAGATGGAGCGCCCCTTCAAACTCGGCTGGAATATAAGGATTAAGGGACGTGAAATTCCCATAACCTGTGTGATAGGTCTGGTCTCAACATCAACGATATGGGTCATTATATTAATCACCCAGGCGTACAGTCGCTGGGTCGGCCTCGGCTGGATGGCAATCGGGCTTATTATCTACTTTTTCTTACAGCGGAAGCGGCGCAAGCCATCGGAAGAATGGATGATAAAAGCGGGAGAAATAGAAAAATCATCTAAAAAAGTATTGTAGATTTTTATCAATAGGATTATAATAGCCACTATCGAATAAAGAACGGACGAAGCAGTTAATGGAATTTAAGAAGGTTCTGGTGCCCGTGGTCGGCAGCGAAGCGGATGAAGAAGCTATGAAGCTGGCCTGCCGGCTGGCCAGGAAAGATAAAGGTAAGGTCTGGGCGGTTTCCGTGGTGGCTATAAAGCGCGCCCTGCCCCTGGATGCGGAAATCGATTCCGAGATTAAAAATGCCGAGAGTGTGCTCGATAGCGTTGAAAGCATCGTCGAAGAGGAAGACTACGAAGTTGAGACCGATGTCCTTCAAGCCCGGGAAATCGGCCCGGCCATAGTGGATGAAGCCGTGGAGAGGGGCGTCGACCTTATTTTAATGGGTATAACTTATAAGAGGCGTTTCGGGCAGTTCAGCCTGGGGAATGTCGTGCCTTATGTGTTGAAAAATTCCCCGTGCCCGGTTATACTCTACCAGCAGTAAATCGATTATATCGCGGAGTCGGATTGTTTATGAAAATAATAATTATGGGATGCGGACGTGTCGGCGCCAGGCTTGCCGCAATGATGGATGTAGAAGGACACGAGGTTACCGTCCTGGATAATGATACCTACAGTTTCCGCAGGCTGCCGTCCTCTTTCGGCGGCACGGCGCTTTTTGGCAACGGTATCGATGAGGAGGCCCAGAAGAGAGCCGGTATCGAGGATGCGGATATCTTCGTAGCCATGACGCAGGGGGATAACCGCAATGTCATGTCGTGCCAGATTGCCAAGCACGTTTTCAACGTACCCAGGGTCATGTGCCGTATTTACGACCCGCTGCGTGAAGAGATGTATGGCGCTCTCGGCCTGGAGACTATCAGTCCTACCAAGGTGTTTGCCCAGCTGTTAAAGGAAAAGATAGAAACGACGGAAGACAAGGCGGAAGGCTAAGGTGAAAGTATGTATATTATAGTCATTGGCGGCGGCCGCCTGGGTTATTTCCTGCTAAAGGCATTGCTTAACGAAGGGCATGAGGTGCTCGTGCTGGAAAAGGATATACGTGTATGCAAGACTATCACCGATGAGCTGGGCAGCGTATGTTTTCGTGGTGACGGCTGCGAGGCGGCCACTCTGGCCGAGGTGGGGACCGGCCGGGCGGATATGCTGGTGGCGGTGACCGGCGACGATGAGGATAACCTGGTGGCCTGCCAGGTAGCCAAGCACAAGCACAACGTGCCGCGTACTATCGCGCGTTTACGCAACCCGCAGAACGCCGCACTGTTTAAAAAACTGGGAGTGGATGTTACCATCAGCACGACCGATATCATTCTTGAGGCAATTGAGCGGGAAGTGCCGACCCACCCGGTGACAGAGCTGCTGACCATCGATGAAAAAGGTCTTATAATCGTCGACGTTAAAATATCATACGAATCTACCACGGTGGGTAAAACGGTCAAGGAGCTTTCCCTGCCCAAGGAAAGCAAACTGGCGCTGATTATTCCCAATGATGGTAAGGCGCACGTGCCCGCGGCCAATACCGTCCTGGCGGCAGGCGACCAGATAATTGCCGTTACCACCCCCGAGACCAAAGAGGCGTTACAGACCGCCTTGAGGGGCATTTAGTCCGGGTCTGCCCGGTTTCAACCCGTCTTTATTGGTGTTTTATCTGTAATACTATCTTATTATTTCTTAATTCGTTTTATTTGAGCATCACTTCGTGCTTAATTCACCCCCTGTATTCTGGTGAACCTATCCCCCTGACCCCCTTCCCTTGGGTATTTATGAAGGGAAGGGGGAATAATATAAAAGAGGGGCTTCGCCCCTCTTAGACGCCCCTCGGGTTTCATATATTTGACGTAAGTCAGCCGTTTGTTATATTGTCAGGGCGAGTTTGCCGGTTGGCGAAAAGACATTGATTCTCAACAGTGTGCGTGGGGGAAACCCTCTATGAAGGGAAGTACGTTTATCAACGGCTGGACCGTGGCGGCTGTCCTGCTCGCGGTGATTATTATCGCCGGGGGCGCGGTGATATTGTCGAAACAGGGCCGGAGCCAGCCGATAGAGATATCCGTGACTCCCGAACCTGAACTTCCGGTTACAATATACATCGGTGGGGAGGTCAACAATCCGGGCTATTATCCGCTGAAGGCCGGTGACGGCATTGAAGACGTACTGAAATCAGCGGGAGGTCTTAAGGATGGCGCCGACCCTGCTCGTGTTGAACTGGCTATTTCTATTCCGGAAGAAGGAGATGCCCCGCAGAAAATCAATATCAACAGGGCGGAGGCGTGGTTGCTGGCGGCGCTGCCCGGAATAGGGGAGGTAAAGGCCCGGGCAATTGTTGATTATCGCGGGCAAAACGGCCCGTTTCGTGATATTTATGAGCTGATGAAAGTAGACGGGTTTGGGGATGTTACCCTGGAGCGTATAAAACACCTTATCACCATTGCCGACTCATTTTAAGGATAGTGTTTCTTGGTACTCATTTATCTTAGCTGTGCCTGGTTAGCCGGAATTTTTCTGGGCACCAAACTGTATATACCCCTGTGGTTCGTATTTATCAGCCTTGTCCCGCTGATATTGCTTTTCTTTTTCCGCCGACACCGCAAGCCCATAATCCTTACCAGCCTTGCAATTATTATCTTCGCATTATCTTCCGTTTATTCTTATTCCAGCCTCTACGGGATTGACGATAGTAAGGTCTGGTTCTATAACGACCGCGGCCCGGTGGAGCTTAAGGGTGCAGTGGCGGGCGACCCCGATATCAGGGATAAAAATACCCGGCTTACCCTGGAGGCGGCCGCTGTCAGGCTGGACTCCGGATGGCATGATGTAGAAGGTACGGTACTAATTTTTACGCCCCGCTACCCCGCCTATGAGTATGGCGATGTATTACGGGTAACGGGGGAACTGGCGACGCCGCCGCAACTGGATGACTTCGATTATCGGGGTTACCTGGAGCACCGTGGCGTCCATGCTACCATGCTCTACCCGCAAATAGAGGTGCTGGACACGGGGTGGGGTTTTAAGCCGCTGGCCTGGGTCTATGCCGTGAGGGGGCGTCTCGCGCAAAAACTAGCGGAAGTCCTGCCCGAACCGCAGGCGTCTCTGGCCCAGGGCGTTTTACTGGGAATCCGGGGCAACATTCCGCAGGAATTAAAGGACGATTTCTCTCGCAGCGGTGCCGCCCACCTCCTGGCTATTTCCGGACTTCACCTCGGTATTATGGCCGGAGTCGTGCTCGGTATCGGCCTGTGGCTCTTCGGACGGCGTTATTACCTCTATGTCTGGCTGGCGCTCGGCGCGGTATGGCTCTATACCGTTATTACGGGTATGAACCCGCCGGTAGTAAGGGGCGCCATCATGGCCAGCCTGTTTCTCGCGGCCGAAGCCCTGGGACGACAGCGCAGCGGGATGGTGGCGCTGACCTTCGCCGCGGCGGTCATGGTGGGCATTCATCCCTATATCCTCGGCGATGCCTCTTTCCAGTTGAGTTTTCTGGCCATGGCCGGGCTGGTCTTTATTTTCCCGATTCTCCGCGACCGGGGCAGGCGGGCTGTGGCTGGGATGCTGGGTGAAGAAGGAGGCCTCGTTTCCACCGCCAATGTCTGCGTCGATACTTTAAGCGCCACGCTGGGAGCGATTATCGCCGTCTGGCCGGTGGTTGCTTATTACTTCGGCATCGTTTCGCTGGTGGGGCCGCTGGCTACTTTCCTGGCTCTGCCGGCCCTGCCCGGTGTTATCGTCACCGGGACGTTAACGGCGGTTTTGGGGCTGGCTTCGCTGGGGGTAGCTCAAGTTGTCGGCTGGCTGGCCTGGCTTTTCCTTTCGTACATGATAGTGGTGGTCAGCGGATTGGGGTCGCCTTCCGTTTCGTCCGTTGAGATTGGGTCATTTCACCCCGCCTTGATATGGGGCTATTACCTGGTGCTGGCGGCGGCTATCTGGCTTCATAGCTATCTGACAAGGCGGCGCAGCCCGGTGTCCGGAGCGGCCGGCCGAATGAAGTCGGGACTTAACATTTCCCCGGGGCTTTCCGGGGTGGGGAAGTGGTTTATCGTACCCCTGCTGGTGGCGGCGGTGCTGGTATCTTATGTGGCGATTACCATGCCAGGTAATGACTTGCGGGTGAGTTTCCTGGACGTCGGGGAGGGAGACGCTGTTCTCATACAGAAGGGCAGCCATCAGATACTGGTCGACGGCGGGCCCAGTCCGCAGGCGATAACCGTGGGACTCGGCGACCGGATGCCTTTCTGGGACAGGACTATAGATTTGGTGGTGATGACCCATCTCCACCAGGACCACCTCGCCGGGCTGGTGGAAGTACTGCGGCGTTACCGGGTGGAGCAGGTGCTCTATCCCGACCCTGACTATACGTCGCCGCTATATGAGGAGTGGTCGAGGCTCATCGACGAAAAGAATATAGAAAGCACGGTTGCCTGCGCCGGACAGCAAATCGACCTGGGCGACGGCATTGTTATCAAGGTATTGAACCCGCTGCCGGAGCCGATGACCGGGAGTCAATCGGATATAGATAATAACAGTGTGGTATTGCGGTTAAATTCAGGCGATATCAGCTTTCTACTGGTTGGTGACATTATGGAAGAAACCGAAAGAGAGCTTATCAGGGAGCGCGCCGACCTGTCCGCCACGGTCCTTAAAGTGGGTCACCACGGCTCGGATACCTCCACCACGCCTGGATTCCTGGCGGTAGTAAGCCCGCAGGTGGCGGTTATATCCTGCAGTGCCGATAACAGGCACGGCCACCCGGATGATGATGTCTTGAACAGGCTTCAAGAAGTAGTCGGGGCCGATAATATTTACTGTACCGCCGAACATGGTACCATAGACTTTATTACGGACGGGCAGAGGCTCCGGGTGGAGGCGGGGAGGTGATTTTTAAGGATTTCCTCACCAGTATGCAGATATTTCGGGAGAACGTCTTCAGCGGGAATTTGTAC
>CAYPDM010000040.1:0-14111 GCA_964409485.1 uncultured Dehalococcoidaceae bacterium
CCATGGAGAATATCGCCCTCTGGCACGAACGCGATATCAGCCACTCCTCCAACGAGCGCATCATCCTCCCCGACGTCTGCCTGGTACTCGATTATATTCTGTCCCTGTTTACCTCGGTGATGAAAAGGCTGCAGGTCTTTCCGCACCGCATGAAAAAGAACCTTGAACTCACCAAAGGCCTGGTCTTCTCACAGAGGGTCATGCTGGCCTTTATCAATAAAGGGCTAAGCCGGCAGGACGCTTACAAGATAGTACAGAGAAATGCCATGAAGGCATGGAAGGGAAACAGGAACTTCCTGACCCTGCTCAAGGCCGATACCGAAGTTGCCGCAATCATGAAGAAGAGCGAACTCGAGGGCGTGTTCGATTACCAGCATTACCTGCAATACGTCGACGAGATATTCCAGAGGCTGGGCCTGACCAAGAGCCAGTGGCAGGGAACATTGCCCGATACTATCGACCTGGGGCCGAGAGCTATATAATCCTGATACCGGGAGTCTAAATCGGAGACAGCAAGAAAGGGTATTTATTATGGACAGTAACGAATTTACCATACTGATGAAAACAGACCTCCCGCTGCCGCTGTTCATCCGCGGCAAGGTGCGTGACACTTATGACCTCGGCAGCCACCTGCTCATAGTGGCCACCGACCGCATTTCCGCCTTCGACGTGGTGCTCCCCAACGGCGTTCCGCTCAAGGGGCACGTGCTCAATCGGCTTTCCTCCTTCTGGTTCCGGCGTACTGCGGAGATAATACCCAACCACATGACCGAGGCTATCGATGACGTGCACAGCCTGGACTCTTACCTGCCCGAAGGAGAACGCTTCGCCTATCCGTCATACCTCCGGGGTCGCTCAATGGTCGCCAAGAAAGTAAAGCGTATTCCGGTGGAGTGCGTGGTGCGCGGTTACATATCGGGGTCGGCCTGGGCGGAATATAAAGAGCACGGCACGGTCTCTGGAAACCCCATGCCCGAGGGATTAAAGGAAAGCCAGGAACTGGGACAACCGATATACACGCCCACCACCAAGGCGGAGACCGGGCATGACATGCCAATCACCAATAAGCAAATTATCAAGCTTATCGGCCTGCGCACCGCCCTGGAATTGGAGGAGAAGAGCCTGGCCGTTTACAACTTCGCCCGTCAATACGCGATGAGCAAGGGCATCATCATCGCCGATACCAAGTTCGAGTTCGGCATCGATAACGGCCGGCTTACGCTGATTGATGAAACACTTACCCCGGACTCATCGCGCTTCTGGGATGCCGCAAAATATAAGCCCGGAAAGTCCCAGGAGAGCTTTGACAAGCAGCCTGTCCGCGACTGGCTGGTAGCATCCGGGTGGAACAAGGAGCCACCCGCTCCGGAACTCCCTGCGGACGTAATCGAGGCGACATCCAAGAGATACGTACAGGCTTACGAGAAGATAACCGGACGCCAGCTGGCTATACTGGAGTAGTCGCTACCCTTCCAGATACCCCTTGGTGCTGGGCAGCTCCCCGCTGATACGCGGGTCAATCCTGGTGGCCGCGTCCAGCGCCCTCCCCAGCGCTTTAAAGAGCGCTTCCGCCTTGTGATGGTCGTTGCCGCCGTAAAGCACTCTGGCGTGCAGGTTCAAGCGGGCCTCTATGGCGAAGGACTCCAGGAAGTGACGGACTAAGTCGGCGGGCAACCCCGGCATATCATTGCCGGTGAAATTCAGGTCCAGCACCGGATAACCCCTTCCCCCGATATCCACCGCCACCTCTACCAGAGTCTCATCCATGGGCACGGAAACATCCGCCATGCGCACAATGCCCCTCTTATCTCCCAGCGCTTGCCCGAAGGCCTGCCCCAGGCAAATTGCCACGTCTTCCACGATGTGATGCGGGTCGTCACCGGAAGCATTGAGCTTTATGTCAAATAGTCCGTGCCTCATCATCGCCGACATCAGGTGGTCGAATATGCGAATCCCGGTATTGATATCCCATTTGCCGCTGCCGTCGATATCCAGCTCCAGGCTGATGCCGGTCTCTTTCGTCTCTCTCTTTATTACGGCCTTCCGTCCCTCCGACTTCACCGAGGCCAGTAATTCCATGGCCCCCTTGAGAAACGTGCCCCCGACCGGTATCCTGCCGGTGCGCGTCCTCTGGTACAGGGGCCGACTGCACCCTATTTTATCGGCCATCTGCTGGTCGGAGTAGCCGCCGCCATCCTGCATCCGCACCACTTTATTCAGAATATCACTTGTAGAGTTCATTTTTTATCTCCCGTTACTTGCTGTTAACTATTATAACAGTTATTTGCTATTTGTCAAGGGCTAATCAAGTATAAATGTTAATTTTTATAACATTTAATAAAGATGACTCATTTCACGTACCTCTCCCCCTCTTGCTTCGCACTCCCCTTTTGGGGATACAGAAATCCCCCTTTAATCCACCTTTACAAAAGGGGGGAACCGGCGGGGATATCCTGCGGGATAAGCAGTAGATGGTACGAGGGCGGCCAGGGTGGGAAAAGATAACAGCCAGGGGCGGGGTGGGGCTGGATTCCCGCTTTCGCGGGAATGACGTGTTGCAATGTAGATGCTATCTAATCTGCCAGCCCATGCAGTGCCGTAATGAGGGCATCCGTATGCTCCGGTTTGCCCACGCTGATGCGGATGCTGTTCTTAAGAAGCGGATTATCGAAATAGCGGACCAATATGCCTTTCCGCTGCAACTTCATATAAAGCTCGACGGCACTGCCTTTTAAAACCTCGCAGAAGATGAAGTTGGCCTGCGACGGGTACGGTTTCAGCCACGAGAGCTTTTTTAACTCGCCGTAGAGTCTCTCTCTCTCGGTCACGATGTCCTTCACCCTGCCCTGAAGATAATCAAGGTCGGCCAGCGACTCCCGCACGGCGATTTCCGCGGCCACGCTAACGTTGTGAGGAATTTTGATAGCCAGCAGGTAATCGGCGATGCGGGGCGGAAAAACGCCGTAACCGACCCTCAACCCGGCCAGTCCCGCCCACTTGCTGAACGACCGCAGCACCATGAGGTTATTATAACGTTCCGTCAGAGTCATGACAGACTCGCCGCTGAACTCGTAATAGGCTTCGTCAACGACCACCGGCACACCCGTTCCGATTATCTCCGCGATATCCTGCGGCGGTATAACGTTTCCGGTGGGGTTATTGGGGGAGGCCAGGAATATCAGCTTTGTCCTGCCGCTGACGGCACTTTTAACTTTGCCGACATCCACGGCGAAGTCTTTCTCCCGGTTAATGTTGACCAGGGTGCCACCACATATCTCCGTGCTGAAACGGTAGATATCGAAAGTGGGCACGCAATTTATCACCTCGTCGCCCGTCCCCACAAAAAGCCTCACGATAAGGTCGATGAGGGTGTTGCTCCCGTGACTTGCCACGATACGCGCGGCATCGACGCCGGCGTACCCCGAAAGCAGCTTGCGTATCTCCTGCTGACCGTCATCGGGGTAGATGTGAAAATGCGGACTATCGATCAGGGCCCGCAGCACTTTCGGGGAGCAGCCGTAGGGGTTCTCGTTGGCGTTGATTTTAATGATATTCTCCAGAGGCATATCGACCCTGCCCGCCAGCGTTTCCGGCGATGTGCTGGCGCTGTAGCCGGTAAACCCCGCCAGGTTGGGCCGTATCAACTTTTCAATGCCATCGGAATCAGCCACTTAACTGCCTCCCCTGCCCATATTTTTAAGTCGCCTCTCTATCGCCCGGGCGTGCGCGTCAAGTCCCTCGGCGCGGGCGATGACCGAAGCCGCTTTGCCCAGCCGCTCTATATCACGCTCGTCCGTATTGACCAGACTCACTATTTTCACAAAATCCAGGATACTCAACGTGGAACTGAAACGCGCCGTACCCTCGGTGGGCAGCACGTGGCTCGGCCCGGCCACATAATCGACGAGCACCTCGACGGATTTTTCCCCCACGAAGAGACACCCGGCGTTTTCCACTTTATCGATATATTCGACCGCGTCTTTTACGACGAGGCACAGGTGCTCCGGCGCAAAGAGGTTGGCCAGCTCCAGAGCCTCGTCGACGGTCGATATAACGGCGATAATGCCGTTTTCTTCCAGCGATTTCACGATAACATCCGGACGTGAAAATTCCGCCAGCTGGCGCTCGATTTCCCGGTTAACTTCGTCGGCGAGTCGGCGCGACGTGGTGAGCAGGACGGCCGAGGCTGCCGGATGTTCGGCCTGCGCCAGAAGGTCGGCGGCGCAGTACTCCGGATTAGCCGTATCATCGGCGACGATAACCACCTCGCTCGGTCCGTAGAGTCCGTCGATACCTACCGTCCCGTAGACTATCTTTTTAGCCAGGGAAACGAAGATATTGCCCGGTCCGCAGACTTTATCCACCCGCGGGATGGACTCCGTACCGAAAGCCAGGGCGGCGACGGCCTGCGCGCCGCCGACGGAAAAAGCGCGGTCTACACCGGCGATTTTAGCCGCCGCCAGCGTCAGCGGGGAAACACCGCTTTGCCCTGCCGGAGGCGTCACCAGAATAACCTCCTTAACGCCGGCCACTTTAGCAGGTATGGCCGTCATCAGCAGCGATGACGGCAGCGGCGCCGTAAAGCCGGGAACATGCACGCCGACTCTGCCCAGCGGACGTATCAGCCAGCCCAGGTTCTTACCGGTACTCTCCTGTAAAAGACTTTTCTTCTGCTCCCCGTGATAGGCGGCTATACGCTCCGCCGCCAGTTCAAGGGCGGAGATAAGCTCTTTATCTACCTCATTATAGGCACGGTCGATGAGCTTCCTGTCGATTTCCAGCGAAGCCAGCTTGATACCGTCGAACTTCTCGGTGTACTCAATAACGGCGGCATCGCCCCGGTCACGCACGTCATCGACGATTTGCCTGACCGTCCGTTCGCGCTCGGCGATGCCCTTCCCCTTCGAGATTACCCGGGATAACAACGGCCTGGCCGCTTTATATCCTTCAATGATTTTCATCTACTTATCCTCAACGGCCTGGCGCAGTCGTGCAACGATAGCCTCAATCTTCTTCTTTTTAACACCGGATACATCCTCCCTGCTCCCTACCAGGCAGCCCGTCGAGATGAAGAGGGTATCGATTATCTTGAGGTTGTGACGGGCAATCGTCCTGCCCGTTTCCGTGTTTTCGATAAGCATATCGGCGTCTTCCGGCAGGAAGGCCTCGGTAGCGCCCCAGGTGGGAATCACGCGGTAGCGACCAAGGTGATTGTCACGGGCGTACCTGTCCGCAATATTCACGTATTCCGAGGCGACCCGGAACGGCTCTTCCCTGCCGGTGACTAACCGGCGCAGACCGGCGCTGTCATCTACGGGAAGCTCCCGACTGACCACCGCCACGATTCTTACCCGGCTGGACTTAAGGTCCAGAAGTTCCCTGACCGGACTCGACGGGAACTGGTCCAGGTGTTCGGTCAGCCAGTCCCGACCCGTAATAGCAAGATCGAAATTCCCATTAGCAATCTGCAGCGGCATATCCTGGGGTCGGATAACCTTAACGGTTACGCCGTCGATGTTAATCCCCGGTCGCCGGTTTCCCGTCGCCGAGGGATAATCGTCAAGCCCGATGCCGGCCCTGTTAAGCAAGTTAACAGTCGCCTGCTGCTGGTGTCCGTCGGGGAGGGCCAGCCTGACGGTATCGCTTTCTATTTCCACGGGGCGGTTACGCGCGGGCGTACCGGCCTCATTAATTTCCTCACCGGCGGCCGTCTTTTCACCGGCCTCCGGCAGACTATCGCAAATAGACGCTACTATTTTATCAAGGTTCTTGGTCTCCCAGCTGTTCCGGTTGGCGATGAGAAAGGCGCTGAAATCGAGCATCCTGCCCACCGGCACCATGCCGTAATCGGCCAGCCCTTCGCCGTGCTTAACCGAGAGCAAAGCCATCTCCGCATTCTCCGGCGGGTAGGCCTCGGCGGCGCCCCAGACCGGAAAGATGCTGAATCGACTCATCCGCTTCCGCAGCGCGAAGGCTTCCGCCAGGTTGGGATATTCGCTGGCGATACGCACCGGGGCCCCGTTTTGACGCATGTCTACCTGCGGAGAAGCCGCCGCCGCGTACAGCGCGCCTCTCCCGTACAGCAGGTCTCTCACTTTTATAAGGTTGCTGCTGGGGTATTTCACCAGCAATTCCTCAATCCAGTCCAGGCAGCAAATCCCCAGGTCGTAGTTTCCCATGGCTATCTGGACGGGTATATCCTTCTCGTGAAAGACCCTGATAAGGGGTCCCGGGAATTTCCGCGATTTCGGCCGGTAAAAGCCCATGTTGGACGTGTATTCATCCAGGCCCCAGCCGGCTTTCTGGAGCATGGCCGCCGTTTTTCTCAATAAGCGCCCCTTGGGCAGGGCTATTTTAACCGCCACCTTCCCCCTCCAGTCTCTTTAAAAGCTCTTTAACAGTCGACGTTTCCGTCTTCTTTTTCGTTTTAATGTCTACGATACTAAATACCGGCGCCGCGCTCCGCACCTCGACTATCCACCGAAAATCGCCTTTCTTACCGTCGAGGTCAAGCCCGGCGACATAGCCGGCTTCACGCAGTCTGCCGGCCAGTGTAAAGGCCTCTTTCACGGCACCGCCGGATTTCACTCTTACCAGGATTCTTACTGGTGCTGTCTTTATAAAAACCTCCGGGCTTATCATGTCCATCAGGCGGTCGAGATATAAAGCAAATCCGGAGGCGGGCACGTCTCCTCCTCCCATGGAGGGAATCAGGGCATCGTAACGCCCTCCCCCACCCACTTTATCCCTGCCGATGAAGTACTGGAAGATAATCCCCGTATAATACTCGAAGCCGGCCCCGGAGGCGACGCTAATCTGATACTTAACCCCCAGCTCATCCAGGAGGGCTACGGTCTGTAAAAAATCATCCAGGGGCTGGCAAATTTCCGGCATGCTCCGGGTAAGGAGCGCCCTCTGGTTTCTTAAAAAGTCGGGCGTCTGCCCCTTTAAACCCAGGAAAGGCCTTAGAGTATCGCTGACCTCCGGCGATTCACGGCTGATTTCGGCCAGAGCCATGGCGTCACCATCCAGAATACGGTCAAACATGCGACCCTGCTCTTCCGGGGTCAGACCCAGTTTTACCAGCAATGCTTTAATCAGTCCGGCGTGTGAAAGACGCAACTCCACGCCTTTCAGTCCCAGTTTCTTCAGTACTTCCAGCGATAGCGTGATGAGTTCGGCGTCCGCCATGGCCGAGCCCGCCCCGATAAGCTCGGCGCCGCACTGCCACCTCTCCCTGGTTTCCTCCCCGCCGCTCTCAAACATAAACAGGTTCGCGGCATAAAACAGCCTTGCCATCCCCTGCATACTTTCGGTATACATTCGGGCGACCGGTATGGTACCGTCGGGACGCAGCACCACCCTCTCCCCGCTCCAGCCGTCCCAGTCCAGGAAGGAATACACCTTCCCCAGCCTGCCGGGAGTCAGCGTCCCCGCCGAGGTAAAGAGGTGCAGGTACTCAATGGTGGGTGTCCTGACCTCACGATAGCCCCACCCGGAACAGACATCGCGGCACAGGCCCTCCACCAGGCGGAAACCTTTCATTTCCGCGGGAGAGAAGTCGCGCATCCCTTTACATCTCTGGATTTTCACGTTTTATCCTCGCACTGTTAGAACATAAATACTATACTAATTTACACTATATTACACAGCTATTCAATTATTTTGACTCTTATCTTATCTACCTCACCCCCTGTATCCCCCACTCCTGACAAGGCTTCCAACAGGAGAGGGGGAGGTAAAGGTAGAGGGGCTTCGCCCATCTTAAACGCCCCTGATAGGGTAGCGAAAATTATGGGATAAGACGGGAATGGTGCGAGGGCGGCATGGGTGGGCAAAGATAACAGCGTGGGGTGGGGGGCATGGTTTTAATTGCATTTAAACTGTTATACAATTATAATGAGATGAATTTCCCGAGATTAAAATTATGATAAAAATCAGGCGCCTATTACTGGTATTTGTACTGTTGCTGCTGGGTTTGTCCGCAAGCGCAGGAGTCTACGCGCAGACTCCTCACGTCGATGTTATCACCATCAAGGGAGCCATAAATCCCGTTCTCATCGATTACGTGGAGCGGGGCATCGAACAGGCCGAGGACACCGGCGCCCAGGCCCTGATTATCCAGATGGACACGCCCGGCGGACTGGACACCGCCATGCGGGATATCATCCAGCTCATGGTCAATGCCCGTGTGCCGGTCGTCGTCTACGTAGCTCCCTCCGGGGCGAGGGCGGCGTCCGCGGGGGTCTTTATCACCATAGCCGCCCACGTGGCTGTCATGGCGCCCAATACCGCCATCGGCGCGGCCCACCCGGTAGCCATCAGCGAAGAGGGCGAAGCCGGTATGTCCGAAACGATGGAGGAGAAAGTGGTCAACGACGCCGCCGCCTACATCAGGAGCCTCGCCGAGACCCACGGACGCAATCTGGAATGGGCGGAAAACGCCGTGCGGGAAAGCGTATCCGCCACCGACCGCGAAGCCCTCGACCTTAACGTTATCGATATGGTCGCACCCGACCTCGAAACGCTGGTCAGGCAGCTGGACGGCCGTGAGGTAACCCTCCTTAATAACCAGGTAGTCACGCTGGAAACCGCTAACGCCATCATCAATGATAATCCCATGAGGACCATCGAGAATTTCCTTTACGCCATTGCCGACCCCAATATAGCGTACCTGCTGCTAAGCGTCGCCACGCTGGGCATCATGGTAGAGATATTCAACCCCGGTCTTATATTCCCCGGGGTGGTGGGCGGCATCAGCCTGCTGCTGGCTTTTTACTCACTGGGAATGCTGCCGGTGAATTACGCCGGGATACTGCTCATCGTTCTGGCTATCGGACTCTTTGTCGGCGAGGTGCTAACGACGACCTTCGGGATATTTACCGCCGGCGGGGTCGTGGCCCTGGTCATCGGCTCGCTGATTCTATTCCAGGGGGCGTCCCCCGTGTTCCGGATAAACCCGTGGCTTATCGCCACCGTAACCATCATTATCACCGGGGCGTTAAGCTTCATTATACACCGCGCTATCAGCGCCCACCGCATGCAGGCGAGAACCGGCCGCGAAGAGCTTATCGGCAAGACTGCCCTGGTTAAAGTAGCCCTGAAACCCGAGGGCACCGTGTTTTTCAAGGGAGAGCGCTGGAACGCCATATCCGAAGATGGTGAAATCAAATCCGGGGAAGAAGTGGTCATCAACAGGGTCGACGGCCTGAACCTGTACGTAAATAAAAAGCCACCGGCCAGATAATATATATTTAAGGCAAAGGAGGTATCGTTGCTTTATATGCCTGTTTGGTTAATAGTAGTAATTGCACTAATTATCGCTGTCTTACTGGTCTTTGTAGTCATATGGTCGGTCCGGGCTCACCAGAGGAAGGTATCCGCCGGCAAGGAAGAACTGGTGGGCAGAACGGCGGTGGTGGAAGTAGCCCTGGAACCCAAAGGGATAGTACTCATCGAGGGAGAGCGCTGGACGGCTATAGTCGATAAAGATCGGGTAGAGCCGGAGGAGGAGGTGACTATAACCAAGGTCGATGGTCTTAAATTAATAGTAACCAAAAAACAATAAAGGAGGTTAATTGATGAATCCAATTATCATAGGTATTATTGTTGTTGCTGTTCTCATCGTTGTCTCAATGGCCGTAAAAATCGTTACGGAATACGAACGCGGCGTTGTTTTCCGCCTGGGCAGACTCATCGGCGCTAAAGGCCCCGGGCTTTTCCTCATCATCCCGTTCATCGACCGCATGGTGAAGGTAGACCTGCGCGTGGTTACCATGGACGTCCCATCGCAGGAAGTCATCACCAGGGACAACGTCACCGTCCGCGTCAACGCCGTGGTCTATTTCCGCGTGGTTGACCCCGAGTCCTCGGTGGTCAAAGTACTCGACCACATCCGGGCGACGTCGCAGATATCCCAGACCACGTTGAGAAACGTGCTGGGCCAGTCCGAACTCGACGAACTGCTTACCAAGCGGGAAAAGCTGAACCAGATGCTCCAGAAAATCATCGATGAGCATACCGACCCGTGGGGCGTTAAGGTCAGCACCGTGGAAATCAAGGAAGTCGAGCTTGCCGAGGAGATGAAGCGCTCCATGGCAGCCCAGGCCGAGGCCGAACGAGAACGGCGGGCGAAAATCATCCACGCCGAGGGTGAGTTACAGGCATCCGAGAAGCTGGCGCAGGCGGCCCATATCATCGGGCGGGAACCAGCAGCCATACAGCTGCGCTACCTGTCAACGCTGACGGAAATCGCCAGCGAGAAGAACAGCACGATTCTCTTCCCCATCCCCATCGAGCTTCTCAAGGCATTCGGCTTAAAAGCCGACGAAAAGAAGTAAAACAGGTTAGTCAATAAAAACGGGAGGGGGTTATTCGCCCCCTCTCCGCTTTTACCGTGACACCTGGAGCTAACCGTGGCGCAGGGTAACGTCCCCGGCGACAACTGTATTCAGGCTGCCGTTATTAAGTCGGAGCGTTAACGCGCCGCTTTTATCGACGGACTCGGCAATACCTTCGAGGACATCATCGCCCGAATTTACCACAACCTCTTTACCAAGCGTGTACAGACTGTCCCGCCACTCTTTAAAAATAGATTCACCCGCAGGCAACTCCAGGTAAAGTCGCTCGAACTCGGTCAGGAGGTTCCTGATGATATTCGTACGCTGTACGCTCCCGTCCAGTTCATCTTTAAGACTGGTAGCCGTGGCCGAAATTTCAGCGATATCGGAAGCCTTTAAGTCAACGTTAATACCGATGCCGACTATTGAATAGTCGACCCTGCTCCCCTTGACCTCGTTCTCGATGAGAATGCCGCACACCTTTTTACCGCTGATGAGGATATCATTGGGCCACTTAATCTGCGGTTTCAGTCCGGTGACCGCCTCAATACTGCGTACTGCCGCCAGGGAAGCAATCATGACCAGGTAAGGCAGGCCGGCGATTTCCGGATAGAGAACAATGGACAGGGCTATATTCCCCTCTGGTGAAAGCCAGGCACGCCGCTGTCTGCCCCGACCTCCGGTCTGCTCGCCGGTAATGACGACGGTCCCCTCGGCGGTTCCCCTCCCGGCCTCTTCCCGGGCTATGTCCATAGTAGACGTCAGGTGAGGATAATAGTTGACCTTGTGCCCGATAAAGGCGGTTTGCAGTCCCCTGGTAATTGAAGATGCTGAATAGCCTTCAGGCACCATTCCATAACCACCCGTTAACCAAATTCGCCACGGATAGATAATACCATAAAGGGTGAAGCAAGAGAATGGCGCCCCGGGTTGAGGGGCTAAAAATTACGGTTTAAACTCTAATCTGGACAAAGGGAAGAAGTTGAATGCCCACTGTGGGTTTTATTTCGAACTTTATGCCCTCTTGTCCCCAGCGTTCCGCGCCGGCCAGCTTGGTCACTTCCAGTTCCTTAATAACCCGGGTATCATACTGACCCGTGTCCAGCATCACATCATGAGAACGGAGCCGGAGGTAATAATCACTCATCGCGTAGGCGCGTAACAGCGTCTTACTCTCGAAGACATGAGTATCCAGGGCCAGGGCGATAGACCGGTCATCGTCACATAATTCCTTGCATGCCTGCAGGAAGTCAATCTTCATCACCCGGCTGACCAGGGATAGAAACGGCGATGGAGAGTCTACGATAATCAGCTTAAAGCGCTCGGGCAGCTCCACGATATGGTCGAGGATAATCTGAAGAGACTTCTCGGCGTCCCTTAAAACGTTTTTCGCACCCATTTTATATATTCTAAAACGGTCGGTCACCAGTTCATGTCGGGTATCCAGGGACATGGATTCCATCTGGGCAACGAGAGTCTCGGAATTATAATCCGTGGAATAATAAGCGACGGCGCTGCCTTTTGAGTTCAGCACACCGTAGGCTATATGCTGGCTTAGCACGCTCTTGCCGGTCTTGGATTCGCCTTCCACCAGTATCAGTGAACTCTCGTGGATGCCTCCACCCAGGGCCTCGGCGATATCATGGACGCCGGTTGTTCCGGGGTCGCTCGTTGTTGTCATGCCCAGCATAAGTCTATAAACCTCCAGGACACAATAATAGCATGTCATCGAGTTACGTTTCTTTCGTATCCCGCCGACTTTCCAGTATAGAACGGATGGCATGAAAAGAAAATAAACAGCGGAGCGAGCGGCATAAACATTTTATAAACAAACCTGCAAAGAGTTTAAAAATTACTGAAGCTAAAATAATTGACAAGCAGGTTTTTTTTTAATACAATTACGAGCGCTGTAAAAGTAACACGATAAAGGAAGGATAAAACGATGACAAACGGGGCAGTTGATATCGTATTCTTCGATTCCTGGGCCTGGCTGATATTTATAGCAGTCGGACTGGTGCTGATTATTCTGGAACTCATGGTGGGAATTGACACGGGACTTGACCTGGTATTTATCGGCACGGCTTTCGTCCTGGGCGGACTGATAACCCTGGTCATACACTCCTGGGTCTGGACCGCCATCGTTACTGGTATTATCTGTGTACTTTACGTGGTCATCGGGCGCAGGTACATACACCGGAGGATAGCCACGAAGGATACAAAAACCAACATCGATACGATTACCGGCAAGACCGGTGTTGTCCGGAAGGACATAGAGAGCGGCAAGGACGGCGTGGTAAAGGTGGGGTACGAAGAATGGCGGGCGCGGTCCGAGGAGACCATCAAAGAAGGCGAGGAGATAACCGTCACCGGCATAAGTGGCGTTACTTTAGCGGTAAAAAAAACGGAAGGGAGAAAATAAAATGAGCGCAGGGCTTATCGTTGTAATTGTTATACTTGTCATACTATTTATCATCACGCTGGCAAAGTCGATTACCATCATCCACCAGGCCCAAAAGGGTCTTATCGAAAGGTTCGGCCGGTACAAGGAGACACTGGAACCGGGTCTCCGGTTTATCATCCCGTTCATGGACTCGCTGGTGACCAGGGTGGACATGAGAGAGACGGTGCTGGATGTGGAGCCGCAAGCGGTCATCACCAAGGATAATGTCGGCGTAACCGTAGATGCCGTCGTGTATTATTACGTGACGGATGCTAAAGCTGTCAGGTACGAGGTCGCCAATTTCTACGTGGCCGTCAGCAAGCTGGCACAGACGAACCTAAGAAACCTGGTCGGCGATATGACTCTTGATGAAACGCTGGCCTCGAGAGAACGTATCAATTCCGCTTTGAGGCTGACGCTGGATGAAGCCACCGATAAATGGGGCGTGAAGGTTACCAGGGTGGAGGTGAAGGAAATCGAGCCGCCGCACGACATTACCGACGCCATGAGCAAGCAGATGAAGGCGGAGAGAGAGAAGCGGGCTATCATACTGGAGGCGGAGGCCTACCGGCAGAAGCAGATTCTGGAGGCTGAAGGCGATAAGCAGAACGCCATCCTGGTGGCGGAGGGCGCCAGGCAATCGGCTATATTACGGGCGGAAGGTGAAGCCAAGGCTATCGAGAATGTATCCACGGCGGCGGATAAATACTTCATCGGCAACGCGCAGCTACTGAAGCAGCTCCAGGTGACGCAGGCTTC
Source organism: uncultured Dehalococcoidaceae bacterium (assembly GCA_964409485.1). Classification (GTDB taxonomy): domain Bacteria; phylum Chloroflexota; class Dehalococcoidia; order Dehalococcoidales; family RBG-16-60-22; genus JAFGPF01. The sequence continues at coordinate 13,540 of CAYPDM010000040.1, forward strand.
CCTTGAGGAAAACACCAAGCTTATCATGTCCGACCAGTCAAAGCTGGTTAACGTGCTGGGGCTGGGTGAGGCGCTGTCGCAAACACCGCCGGTCGGCAAAAAGAAAAAGGGCGAGGAGAAAAAATAATAAAGAGGGTAATTATTGACATTTAAGAAAGAGCTGTGCTATTATTTATAACGTCCCCTAGCGGGACATTTTGTACCTTAACAACTGGATAGCGGAAGGAAGGTTCAAACAAGCAAACCCTAATTTTTTTGGAGAGTTTGATCCCGGCTCAGGATAAACGCTGGCGGTGTGCTTTATGCATGCAAGTCGAACGAGCCACTTCGGTGGCTAGTGGCAGACGGGTGAGTAACACGTAAGCAACCTGCCCTTAAGTGGGGAATAACTCTGAGAAATCGGAGCTAATACCGCATGTGGTCCTTAGCTGCAAGGCGAAGGACTAAAGCCTTCGGGCGCTTGAGGAGGGGCTTGCGTACGATTAGCTAGTTGGTGGGGTAAAGGCTTACCAAGGCTACGATCGTTAGCTGGTTTGAGAGGACGACCAGCCACACTGGGACTGAGACACGGC
>CAYPDM010000041.1:0-13887 GCA_964409485.1 uncultured Dehalococcoidaceae bacterium
TCTTCGCCTTTATCATGAAAAAGGAAGGGCTGGACTTCGGGGAGGCGCTGCGCCTGCTCGCCGATAGGGCCGGGGTCACCCTGCCTTCGCGGGTGGAGCCGGGTGTCCGCAAGGAAGAAAAGGAAGGGTTCTACCAGGTCAACGAGGCCGCCGCCCTGTACTACAACAACCTGCTGCTTAACTCACCGGCGGCGGAGAAGGCCAGAAATTATCTGGAAAAGCGGGGATTTTTAACAAAAACCATCGCCGATTTTCAACTCGGCTTCAGCTTGGACAGCTGGGAAGACTTAAAGAAATACCTGGCGGGGAAAGGCCACACCGAGGAGACTATGCTGACCTCCGGTCTGCTTGTAAAGTCGGAGGAAGGCCGCACCTACGACCGCTTTCGCGGCAAGCTCATGTTCCCCATCCGCGATATCCGCGGGCACGTCACCGGGTTTGGGGCCAGGGTGCTGGACGACTCCCTGCCCAAGTACATAAACTCGCCCCAGACCCCCACGTTCGATAAGAGCGGCACCCTGTACGCCATCGACCGGGCCGCCCCGGAAATAAGGAAGCAGGACGCGGCCATCGTCATGGAAGGCTACATGGACGTTATCACCGCCCACCAGAACGGCGTCAATAACGCAGTCGCCTCCATGGGGACGGCGATTACGGAAACGCAGGTGAATACCCTGAAGAAGCTTAGTAAAAATATTATACTCGCCCTGGATGCCGATGCCGCCGGCGAAGAAGCCATGCTGCGCACCGTCGGCTACGAGAATATCCTGAATGCGGAAATGCGGGTTATCGTGATGCCGGAAGGCAAAGACCCGGACGATATTATCAGGGAAGGCATTAAAGCATGGCAGGGACTGGTTGCCGATAAGACACCTATCGTCGATTATACCTTCGACAAGGCAGTCTTGCCGCTGGACCTGACCACCGCCCGTGATAAGTCACTCGTTGTGGACAGGCTTCTGCCCATCGTGGCCGCCATTAACAACCCCATCCGCCAGGCGCATTATTTACAAAAGCTGGCGGGACTGGTGAAAGTGGATTTAAATACCATCAAGGCATCGTTGAGCCGTATCAAGCGGCCCACGGTCAGACGCCGGGCGCCGGCGGTGAAACCGGCAGCAATAACACAAGCCGCCCGCCCGCTGATAGCCACCCCGCGCGAGGAATACCTGCTGGCAATACTCCTGCAGCACCCCGAGCTCAAGAACGGGATAGAAGACCTGGCTCCCGAACACTTCGTAAGCAGTGAAAACCGGGAGATTTTCAACACCTGGCGGGAGACTGCCGATTTATCCGCGTTAAAAGAGAAGCTTGACCCCACCATTCATGAGCATCTCGACGTTATATTAAACAGGAAACTGCTGGAGACCAGGAACAACATTGAGCAGAAATTAATCGATAGTATCATTCGCCTCAAGGAAAGATACCTGAAAAATATGGCCGCGCGGAAAGCGGAATCGGGCGAAGCCGACGCAGACCCCGCCCGACTCGAAGAAGATATAAAAATCAGCGCACAATTAAAAGAGCTGGACGCTCGCAGGGGTAATAAACGAAATCCTTCCTACTCGGGGAGGACAAGGAGATAGTCATGGATAAGGACAAGAACGACCTGGATGCGTTGCATAACCGGGAAAACTTTGAAGACATGCCTCCTCATGAGATTCTAAATACCGGTTCGAAATCGGATTCGCTGTACAACAAAGCCGCCGAAACCGATGACAACGCGGAAGACGAAAACGGTTCCAATGCCAACCAAATGTGGTCAAAGACCAAGGGCATTATCAGCGACGACAGTAATGAGAAAGGCAACACGGCGGTAGAGCTGGACACGGAAATCGCCGCGGAAGAAACCACCGAACAGGATATCACCGATGACCCCGTACGCATCTACCTCCACGAAATAGGGCGGGTGCACCTCCTTACCGCCGACGACGAAAAGACGCTGGCCAAGCAGATGGAAGAGGGCAAACTCATTAATGAAATCAGACAGGAGTACTCCCAGAAACACGGTCGGCAGCCCTCCACCACCGATATAATACTGATTATGATTCAGAACCTGGGACAGTCTGCCCGGCTCGTTCACCTCCTTCAGGAACAGATCGGTCTGCCGCAGACCGACCGATTAGTCAAAGGCGTTTTTAATGAAACATTACAGGAGACCATCGATAACGCCATAGACCCGCAGATTATTCACGATGTTTCCGCCAAGCTCGGGATAACCGTAACCGAAACGGAAGAAATGCTGATCAAACTGTCGCTGGGCAGTCGGCTGGTCCCCGAGGCTGTCCGTGGAGCTATCGGCGATGATATCACGTTTGCCGGTGTGGATAGACTGGCCGCCGACCCGTCTTTTATATCCAGTGTTCAGGCCACGGAAAGGCAGTTTACCATTCATTTCACCAATATCATCCGGGAGGGGAAGAAGGCGGAGAGGCATCTCATCGAGGCTAACCTGCGCCTGGTAGTCAGCGTCGCCAAGAAGCACATCGGCCGGGGCATGTCCCTGCTCGACCTTATCCAGGAAGGGAATATAGGGCTGATGAGGGCGGTGGAGAAGTTCGACTACCGCAAGGGTTATAAATTCAGCACCTATGCCACGTGGTGGATTCGCCAGGCGCTGACCCGCGCCATCGCCGACCAGGCCCGTACTATCCGCATACCGGTGCACATGGTGGAGACGATCAACCGGCTTCTCCGCATCAGCCGCCGCCTCGCCCAGGAGTACGGCCGGGAACCCACCTCGCGGGAGATTGCCAAAGAGATGGAAGTGTCCTCGGAGAAGGTCAGGGAAATCGTCAAGGTATCCCAGCTGCCCATATCCCTGGAATCGCCTATCGGCGAAGAGGAAGATAGCCCGCTGGGCAACTCCATCGAGGACAGGAATGCCCTGCCGCCGGTGGATATCGCCTCCAAGCAATTGCTGAAGGAGCAAATCGAAGATGTCCTGGGTACGCTGACCGACCGCGAGAAACGCGTTCTTACGCTCCGGTTCGGCCTGGAAGACGGACGCAGCCGCACCCTTGAGGAGGTGGGCGTGGAGTTCAACGTGACACGGGAGAGAATCCGCCAGATTGAAGCTAAAGCTTTAAGGAAGTTACGCCATCCCAGCCGCAGCCGCAAGCTCAAGGACTACCTGGAGTAGGCCTATTTTTAACAGTATTCTAACTGCATCCCGGTGCGCAAAGGTGAAAACCGCTCACCGAAGACACGATAAAATGCGGCCTGTGCTTTGAATCCCGTACAGTGGCCGGCGCTTATCCGGGCCACATTCAAATTAAACAGGTCATCGACCGTCCTGTTTATCACGGCATCCGGCGATTCTATGAGATGCAGGCCGCCGATAATACCCTCCAGCCGGTCGCGGCCGGTTATCTGCATTGCCTGATTGGTAATATTAACGATGCCGGCATGACTGCAGCCGGTGACGATTACGAGTTCTTTTCCTTTTATATTGGCCACCACGGAAATATCATCAAGCATTAAATCATCTACGACCTTTCCGTTCTCCATGGTCTTCACCGCCGCCGTGACTTTCTCAAATTCGGTCCGTCTTTTCACCTCCCCGGTGGTCATAATGCCGGGCATGATTACGACGGGGTCTCTGGAGAGGGACAATTTAACGCCGATATTTTCTATCTCCACCTTCGAGTCGCCGGGCTGGATACCCACGTCTCTGCGATGCGGCTCGGTGACGAAGTGAGGTCTGAAGATATCTGGGTGGACAATTAACTGTGTGTCTTTCCTGCCGATTTCCTTCAGCAGACGCGCTACCCCTTGAGTATGGTCGTAATGGCAATGCGTCAACACGATGGCATCGATGACCGACGGGGAGATATCCATTGCCCGCATATTATAGAGGAGGGCTTCAAAATTTTGACCGACATCGACGAGGATTCTCTTCGTATTACGCCCGCTCACGCCTTCGAGGAGGAAAGAAGAGCCGTGCTGTCCCAGATACGGGCTTTCGTAAAGAACGCAGTCATCCGCCAGAACCGTGATTTTCAGGCTATCCAATGCACCCGGTCTTTCCATAGCTGCCCCCTTTTAGAGTTCCCCGGATAATTAGCAGAATGCTACCATAGCATAATTATGGTAGCATTCCACTTTTAAGTTAACAACCAAGACACAATTGTTACTGCTAGTCTAAAGTAACCAGTTTAATCTGTACGTTCTTATAGCCGGTTTCGGTTGACGGGTCTTTCACGACCTTCCACAGTTCAAAAGCACCGGATGAGCGATCGCCTATAGCGTTAAAGCTGATAGGACCGCTGGCGCCCTCGAACGATAGCTTTGTCAGGGCATCCTGAATGGCCGCGCCGTTATAGTCGTCAGCCGCTTTTATTGCCCGGGCCGCCGACCATACTGCATCATAAGTGGTATCGCAGTAGATTTCGGGGGCCTCACCGAATTTTTCGGTATATTTAGCGACAAACTGCTCGTAGGTCGACCCGAAACCAACCGTCCTGGTCCCGGCGACGATGGCTTTCTCCATGAACTCGGCGCTTCTGGGTTCTTTGAACAGGCCGGAGCCGTAATTGCCGTCACAGCCCATCCAGGCTATATTATCCAGTCCCATCTCCAGGGCCTGCTTGAAGATTATGATGCCGTCATCGGCGTAGCTGACGAGAAGGACGATGTCCGGGCCGCTATCCTTGACTTGCCCCAGCTCGGTGCGGTAATCCTTTTTAGCCTCGTCGTACTCCACTTCGGCAACGACTTTGCCCGTCCAGCCTTTTTCCTTTAGTCCTGCAACGAGCGCAGCCTGAACGCCCTTGCCGTAGAGGTTATTCAGTACTACGGTGGCCAGTTTGGTGTAGCCCCCGTCCATCACTACATCGGATAACACCCTGCCCTGGGCATCATCCAGGAGACAGGCACGGAAGAACCACTCCGTCCCATCCATTTCAGATAGTTCAAACGCGGTGGCGGACATTGTTATGCAGGGGACCTGGTGTTCCTTGGCCAGGGGAATGGCAAGCTTGGAACTGCCGGAAATCATCGGGCCGACAATTACCTGCACGCCGTCTATTTCAATCAATTTTTTAACCCTGTCAAGTCCCGCGGCCGGGTCTGTCTTGCCATCCTCCTCCACCAGTTCTACGTCCTTCCCCAGCAGCCCGCCGGCGGCATTGATTTCCTCGGTGGCCAGCCTGGCGCCATTGAGCATCCTGGCCCCCATGGGACCCAGGTCGCCGCTCAAATCGAGTACCACGCCAATCTTGATTGTCTTGGCTTCACCTTCGCCGCAGGCCGCTGCGCCCACCATAAGGGACACGATAAACAATACTAATAACAGTCTTTTAATCATATGACCTCCCTATTTTTCAAGACTTTTGTATTTCCGGTAACACGTGTCTTGGAATAATATATACGTTACATCAACCCTGTAACCCGGGCACCACCTCCTTTCTCATAACTCCCAGGACCATTAATTATAATAAAGCTTATTTATTGTTGATGCTTTGACCATCCAGACCCATGAAGCGCTGCTCGGAGTAATCCTCGTCAAAGAGCGAGTCTGCGTCTCCTTCCATGACGCAGGTGCCGTTAACCAGGACATAGGCCCGATTCGAGACGCTCAAGACCTTTTTCACATTTTGCTCTACGATGGCTATGGCGATGCCGTTTTCCCGGATGTTTTCCATCTTGGAGAGAATAACTGCAGCCGGCTTGGGAGACAGGGAAGCCAGCGGCTCGTCAAGGAACAGAAGTTTGGGCTGTGCCATCATAGCCCTGGCTATAGCCAGCATCTGCCTTTCACCGCCGCTTAAATTTCCCGCCGGACTGCTCTTCCTGGCTTCCAGTTCGGGGAACATCCCGTACATTTCGTTTATTGCCGCTTTGATAGAAGTCCTGCTCTTCAGGTGATAGGCTCCCATATCCAGATTTTCAGCGATGGTGAGATTGGGAAAAACATTGTCTATTTGAGGGACATAACCTATCCCCAGGCCTACGGCCCGGTTGGGGGCAATGCCGCTGATATCCTCGCCCTGATAAATAACTCTGCCTTTGAACAATTTGGCAAAGCCGAGGAAACTCTTAATCAAGGTGGACTTGCCGCTGCCGTTAGGCCCCACGATACCCACTATCTCGCCCTCGGCTACGCGTATAGAGACGCTCTGGACAATAGTGGCGTCGCCATAGCCGGCATCAATATTTTCAGCCACAAGAATATTATCCGTCATTCTTCCCCCAAATATATTGCATAGAAATTCGGATTGTCAATAATGTCCTGCGGTTTTCCGGCAAGGGCGATTCTGCCTTTATCCATGACATAGACCCAGGAGGCAAATTCAAACAGAATTTCCAGTCGATGCTCCACAACGAAAATGGCCATACCGTCAGCGGACAGGGCCTTTAATTTCTGGAATAATTTCTTTCCTAGCACAGGATTGATGCCTGCCGCCGGTTCATCCAGGAGTAAAAGTGTGGGTCTGGCCATAAGCCCCCTGCCGAGTTCCAGGAGTTTTCTCTGTCCGCCGGAGAGTTCCGAGGCGGGAGTAAACGCCCAGGGCTCCAGTTCTATAAGCTCCAGGATATCCAGGGCCTCCTCAATCAGTCCTTTTTCCTGCATCTGCCAATTTTTCCTTAAAAACAGGCTGTTAAATAATCTGTCGCCTTTCTGCCCCCGGGCCGCCACCAGCATATTGTCCATTACGGTCATGCTATAGAAGAGGCGCGGGATTTGAAAGGCGTTTACCATACCCCTCTCATAAATTGTATGAGGAGCCAGGTGATTAATAAACTCGTTCTGGAAATATATTTCTCCCTGGTCCGGTTTGTGAAGTCCCAGAATAGTACCGAACAGAGTAGACTTGCCGCTGCCGTTAGGTCCCACCAGCCCGCAAATTCCCCCGCGGTGAACTTCCAGGCTGACACCGTTGACGGCGTAAACGCCGCCAAAGTGCTTGCTAACTTCCTTTATTTTTAGCAGAGCGTCTTCCATTAAAAGCCAACCTTTGTACCTTAGACCTTATCTTGCTTTCCTTTAGTATTCCCTGGGGCCTGTAAAGAAGCACAAATATGATTAAAGCGCCGAACAGTATGTACTGTAAATTGCTGGGGTCAACCGGAAGGTCGATATAATCTTTGGCGATATTTGTGCCCCTTTCAAAAACCTCCACGAGAGTAGCGCCCAGCAGTACTCCCCAGTTGTTGCCGGGGCCGCCCAGAAGAACCATTATCCACACGGTAAACGTTATCATGGGCATAAACATACCCGGGAGGACCGAGTACTGATACTGAACGTAAAGCGCTCCGGCTACTCCGGCCATGGCCGAGCCAATCATGAGCGCTTGTGCCTTAAATTTAGTCCTGCTCTTACCCATCACTTCAGCGGCTAATTCATCCTCCCTGATGGCGCGCATCGCCCGGCCGTAGGGAGAATTAGCCAGCAGCTGAATTATGAAGAAAAATATCAACAAACAGAAATAGACCAGGCCTATATTTATAAGGGCATCGACACGGTGGGAAGCGCCCGCTACGGAAATTGCCGGAGCCACGGTTATTCCCCAGTCGCCGCCGGCAAGCCAGTCTTCAGACTTAACGATTAATCTTAATATTTCACCAAAGGCTAAAATGGCTATGGCCAGATAGTCAGCCCTTAGCCTTAAGGCCGGCAGGGAAATCAGCAGACCAAAGATAGCCGATACCACGGCACTGGCGATAAGACACAGGTAAAAAGGCACGCCGACCTGGGAAAGAAGGGCGTAAGTATAAGCTCCGATGAGAAAGAAAGCCACCTTGCCGAAATTGGCCAGTCCGGCAAAGCCGAACTCGAGATTAAGACTCAAAGAGACTATCCCGAAGATGCCGATGAAAACGACAAGGTCAAGCACATAAAGCAAAGGATCCAAGTTAAGCCCTCCTGAACAGCATAGCCAGCCCCTCCGGCTTGACAATCAGTGTTACTATCAGAATCAAAAAAGCTATGCCGATACGATAAGTTGTAGAAACCCCCAGGGCCATGAGACCCACCACCCCGATATTTTCGGCCAGGCCGATGATAAATGCGGCGGCTATCGCCCCGTAGAAGTTGCCGATGCCGCCGAGTATGGCGACGGCAAAGACCGGTAAAATAATATCCCAGCCCGTCATCGGCCAGATCTGGGTATCGGCGCCGCGAAAGACGCCGGCAACAGCCGCCAGCCCGGCCCCGATAAACCAGGTCACCCAGATTACGCGGTCGACATTAATACCCGAGGCCCGGGCGAGCGCGGGATTGCTGGAACTGGCCCTGATAGCTTTACCCATCTTGGTATACATTAAGAAGAGGTGCATAACAAGGGACAGACCCAGAGCAGAGATGATGAGCCACAGCCAGAGCCCGGTAATTCTTAAAGGCCCCACGTCAAAAGCGGACCAGTGAGTCGTAAAATACAGGGGTTTCCAGGTCCAAGCGGCGCCGACGGAATGCCTTAGTATGAAGCCCAGCGCTATGGAAGCCACCATGAGATGGATGATGCTGCTTCCCCGCCGGGCCAGCGGCTGAAAGATGCCCCGGCAGCATAAAAAGCCCACCAGCCCGCTGGAGATGAAAGCCACGACCAGAGCCATGGGCCACCCTAACCCCAGCTGCTCGGTTACGAAATAGCCGATAAAGGCGCCGATGGTAATCAGTTCAGCATGGGCAAAATTGGGGAACTTGGACAACCCGTAGGTCAAGGTAAGACCTACGGCTCCTATAAGATAAAGACTGCCGGTAACGACCGAGTTAAAGATGACTTGAGCCCAATTTACCGCCATACGACTCCGACTGGTGATTTCTCTTTAGAATAGAGTTTGTATGTTAGTGCTGCCAAAAGTATATCTGATATAGAGGAGGAAATCAAAGATATTATTTAAGTTGATATGCTGTAGCAATACGGGTATAGTGAAGCCGTGTGAAACACAAGGAGGAACGCATGACCGAACACATCGGCATAGTTGCCTGCAGCGCGGAAGGGGCGGCCCTCTGCTATCGCACAATCTGCACGGAGGGGCCGAAACTAATAGGGGGGAGGTATGCTCATCCGGAGGTCACCATGCATACCCATAATTTCAGCGAATATATGCGATACATCGAGGCGGGCGACTGGGAAAACGTAGCCGGTTTGATGTTATCCTCGACGGCCAGGGTAGCCGAAGCGGGAGCGCATTTTGCCATATGCCCCGATAATACGATTCACCAGGCATTCGACCTTGTCATTGAGAAATCACCGATTCCCTGGCTGCACATCGCCGAAGAAGTCGCCGCCGAAGCGAAGCGTCGCGACTATAAGCGTCTGGGAGTGCTGGGCACGCGTTTTTTAATGGAGGGGCCGGTTTACGCCGGGAAGCTTGCCGCTACAGGCATTGAGCACGTGATACCCGGCGTGGAAGAGCGAGAGTATATTAATGAAGTAATTTTCAACGAGCTGGTTTGCGGCCGCTTCACCGAGGATGCCCGGCTTAATTTTGAGCAGATAATCGCCGGGTTAAGGAAACAGGGCTGTGATGCCGTAGTTCTCGGCTGTACCGAGATACCCCTGTTGTTAACTCAAGAGAGTTTGCCTTTGCCGCCGCTGGATTCAACGAGGCTGCTGGCAAGAGCCGCCCTGAAGAAGGCGGTGCAGGCGGCTTGATATAATCGGCGGCCAGGTGATAGACTGGGCTGACATGAAGAAGTCCCGCCAGGAAAAAAAAAGTTCCATGACTATCCATGACCTGCCCGTGGCCGATAGACCGCGGGAGAGGTTGCAGAGGCTGGGGGTGGAGGCGTTATCCGCCCAGGAAATCCTGGCACTGATACTGGGGAGGGGAATAGCGGGGGAATCGGTGATGGTAACCGCCCAGAGGCTGCTAAGTCAGTTCGGGGGGCTCAAGGGGATTACGGGGGCTTCGCTAGAGGAACTTGCCACAGTGCGGGGAATCGGTATTGCCAAGGCCTCCCAAATAAAGGCAGCAATGGAGCTGGCCAGCCGGGTAGAGGGTTACTCGGAATCCGCCGGTAAGGTATCGGTAAAGACCCCGGAAGAAGTGGCGGCCCTGGTGCAGGGCAGGCTGAAAGAAAAGAAGAAGGAATATTTCCTGGCCTTACTGCTGGATACCAGGAACCAGCTGATAAAGATAGCGGAAATATCGGTGGGCAGTCTGGACAGCAGTATCGTTCATCCCAGGGAGGTATTCAAAGAGGCGATATCCGCCAGCGCCGCCGCCGTGATTTTCGTGCATAACCATCCCTCCGGTGATACCGAAGCATCCGAGGACGACCTGCGGCTGACCAAGCGGCTGGCGGAGGCAGGGGAGATTGTAGGCATAGATGTCCTCGACCATATAATCATCGGCGGGAAGGACTATAACAGTATGAAAAGAGAAGGACTGTTCTAAATATTCTTCCCGCCGCGATGCTATACCGGAATGAAATCCGGCGATTTATCTACGGGTGTTCTTCCCGCATAATCGGTTTCGATTCGTCTTCCGGCTTGCGTACGTACTGGGCGGTCAGGGCGATATCCATGAAGACAATGGGCTTGCGGATTTCCCTGAACTCCAGCGGGGTGTGGACCATGCCGGCCGGGACGTATACGAAGCAGGTCTCGGTAAGGACCAGTTTTTCCTGCTCTCCCTCCGGACCCAGGTAGAGCCATACTTCGGCATCGAACTCATTGACTTTAGTGGCATCGGCGTTCTGGAAAGCGAGAAACTGGTCGAAATCGTGGGTATGCGGGTCGTTTATCATCAGGAACGGCTCGGTGACGCAGAACCAGTCCATCCTGTAGCCGGAATCCCATTCCCTGCCCCAGATGTGAAATGAGGGGGCGGTAAGCTGGGGGTACAGCTTGGTGAAATCTCCTACCGGTTTACTTTTATAGTACTTGGCATACTTCTCTGAAATCATTTGCCTTCTCCTTGAATAATAATTACTCGTTATTGATTATACGTTGAAGATTGCCCTTAATTCAAATATATCCAATAATAATGTGAGCTATGCACCCCGCCGAATTGAGTGCATAGCTCACTATAAGAAAGGAGGTCACACAGGCCTGAATTCTCCCTGTGCGCCGGAACAGGGCAGGATAGCAGACAGGAAACTAAATTATGCCGGCTGCTTCTTTTTCTATTTTCTGCTGTTGCTTCTGGCTTATCTCGATGCCCAGCATTTTTAACCTTGTTACCACGTCTTTAGATTTGGTCCGGTTCTTTTTTATAAAGTCGGAAATAGCCTCCCTGCCGAATACGGTAAGCTGATAACCGGTGGCCCGATGGCCTTTTAGATAGCCCCGGTTCACCAGTGAATTATAGAGATAACCGATGTATTCACCGGTAATGTCCATGGGCCGGGTCAGCAATTTATTACCCGTTTTAGTATTTACCACCGTAGCCATAAGTATTATCATCTCGCTGGGCAACATTTGATACTCCCCCCTTAAAATAGTCTATAGTCAATTAAATAGCACATATTGTGACAAATGTCAATTATTTGTACAGATATATGCAGATAAATAGCTGGAGATATTATTATAGAATCCGGGCTAGGTGAGGTCTTTTAAAAATTTCTTGGAAAAGTGATGGGCCAGCGACAGCACCAGGCTGCTGGTGATAACGGCGATTATCACGCCGGGAGAAAAGCCGGTGATGGCTACTCCCAGCGCGGTACCGCTGGCGGGCGGGTGCTCGAAGTCCAGCGCTACCATCAGGCAGATGGAGACCCCCACTGCCAGGGCGTAGACGCTGATGGATGCCAGTGTGGATGAGTGGGGAATGAACGCGCACAGCGAGCCGGAAAAAAGGCCGACCAGGTGACCGCCGATAACCCTCCTGGGTCGGGCGGTTATATTGCGGGGCATGGTGAATACGATAAACGCCGAGGCTCCTATCGATGCAATGACCACGGCGTTTTCAATGGTGAGAATGAGCAGAATAACAAATACCACGATAGCTGCCAGCAGGCTCTGGTAGAGGTAGTGCTTCCATAATGAGGGAAAAGCCCCGCGAATCCTCATCCAGCGCCGTTTTAAGTAGGATAATGCAGTATCGAACATAATCAAAACACCTCTTTTCCTGATATGATTATAATACTTGCCGCCGTTGCGTGTACATCGTGCATGCGGGAGCGGTATTGTGTTATATTGTGCCTGAAGGATACTGTGAAGAAGACCGTGAAGAGATTCGTATTTATACTCCTGTCAACAGTGCTGCTGTGCGGCCTGCCGCTGGCCGGATGCGAGGCGCCGCAGGCGCCGGAAGAGACGCCTCCCGTTCTGGGAAGCGGCGTTCTCAAGCTCTATGGAATCGACCCCTACACGCTCGACCCGGCGGTCTCGAGCGAGATGACCTCCCACGAGTATATCGCCCAGATATACGGCGGGCTGGTGCGACTCGACGATGACCTGGAACCGGCGCCGGACATCGCCGAGAGGTGGGAGATGAGCAGCGACGGACGCACTTATACTTTTTACCTGCGGGAGGATGCCGTGTTTCATGACGGACGGGGGGTTACCGCCGCCGACTTTAAATATTCGTGGGAGCGCGCCTGCGACCCTGCCACCGGCTCTAACGTGGCCGGCACCTATCTCGGCGATATCGTCGGGGTGCAGGATGTTATCGAGGGGAGAGCCGGGGAAATCAGCGGCTTAAAAGTAGTTAGCGACTACGTCCTCGAAGTCATAATAGACGCTCCAAAGTCCTATTTCCTGTCCAAGCTGACCTATTCCACCGCCTTTGTCGTCGACCGGGCCACCGTGGAAAAGGGCGGGGACTGGTGGCGCCAGCCCAACGGCACCGGGCCGTTCAAGCTCAAGGAATGGAGCCAGGGCAGTCGGCTCGTCCTGGAGCGGAACGAAAGCTATCACGGCGAGGTGGCGGGAGTCGAGGAAGTGGAGTTCCAGCTGTGGAGCGGCGTGCCCATGAACATGTACGAGACCGGGCAGATAGACGTCGCCGGCGTGTCCGTGACCTATATCGACCGCGTTACCGATACGGCGGGGCCTTTCCACCGGGAACTGAAGGAAACGCCGGAGTTGAGCTTCAGCTGGCTGGGGTTCGATACGACGAAGCCGCCTTTCGACGATTTGAATGTGCGCCGGGCTTTCACGCAGGCAATCGATAAAGACAGGATAGTCTCGCTGGTCTTCCGCGACCTCGTGCAGGCGGCGGACGGCATACTGCCTCCCGGCATCCCCGGCTATAACGAGGGACTCGCCGGGCTGGACTACGACGTCGAGAAAGCTAAAGGGTGGCTGGCACTTTCCGGGTACAGCGATGCATCAAATTTGCCGCCAATCACGCTGACCACCTCCGGCTACGGAGGGCTGATATCTTCTCCGCTGGAGGCTATCGTTACCCAGTGGCGGGAGAACCTGGGGGTGGAGGTGACGGTACGCGTGCTGGAGCCGGAGTACTTCATGTACAACCTCAAGGAAGAGAAGGACGAGATGCTTATCATGGGGTGGATAGCGGACTACCCGCACCCGCAGGACTTCCTAGACGTGCTGTTTCACACGGGGGCGGAAAACAACTTCACCGGGTATTCAAATCCGGAGGTGGACGCCATTCTGGAAAAAGCGGCGGTGGAGCCGGATGGCGAGAAGAGCCTGGAGCTTTACCGGCAGGCGGAGCAGCTGCTGGTGGATGACGCGGCCTGCCTGCCGCTGTGGTTCGGGCGGAACTACGTACTGGTGAAGCCTTACGTGCAGGGCTACGACCTCAACCCGATGGGCTTCGTGATGCTGAACAAGGTGAGGGTGGAGGAGTAGTAACTAACGGGCTAAGCCGTAGATGATACTGGGTGGTCAGGGTGGGAAAAGATATCTAAGACAGGCTGGCGGAGGGGGCGGGATTCGAACCCGCGGTTGGCTTGCACCAACAACGGTTTTCAAGACCGTCACCATAGGCCGCTCGGACACCCCTCCGGTTTTCCGATTTTAC
>CAYPDM010000042.1:0-13716 GCA_964409485.1 uncultured Dehalococcoidaceae bacterium
TGCGCACCAGTCCGGCGTCCGCCGCCATGGCGGCGATTTCCAGGGCTACCTTGGTGCCCTGCCCGAATGTCCGCAGCGTCATGGCGATAACATCGCCGATAACCGGCTGCGGGGGTGGGGGACCGTCTCCCCGGCCCAGCGCGCGGTGTACACCGCCGAAGGCATGGGTGGTGGTAAGTATAATACCACCCTTGTCCTCGAAAATTTTACGGTTCTCGTCGGTAAATTCCTGGGAGTTGGGCTCGCGGAATCCGGCGACGTGAGTCACGGCGATTACCTTATAGCCCTTGAATATATCCACGGTCTTAACGGCCGTATTGCCGATGGTTGAGGCTACTACGATTGTTTTAATGCCCAGTTCGTCTCCGCGGGCTCTGGCCAGGGCGAGTGTTTTATCGGTATTCTCATCGCCGCCGGGTTTATCGAAATAAGTTGTCTTGGTTTCCATTTTTCTCCTTCCTCAACTAGTCGATAGTTATAGAACACAGCACTTTTTCCAGTATCGTTTCGTCAATGGTATCTGTCAGCGTGCCAGTGAGGTAATACCATATCCCGTTGCTTTCCCAGCCGTAGGCGACTCCCCCGTTCGTCTCCGGTGCATCGGGTTCGGGGGGTATCCGTTCTCTTTCTACCGTCCGGCCGCATATCTCAACGGGTTCGCCGAGTCCCTCATTGAACTTATGAGTGGACTGTAAAAACGTGAGAGCGGGCATTCTTTCGCCTTCCGGGGCGTAAAGAAGGGTTACGTCTATCCATTCGAATTTAGGTTCCATACCCGCGCTGCGTAGTCCGGCCTGGTGGTCATTTACCATGTACTTACTCACGGGGTGCAGGGATTCCGGGATGAAACCGGGAGTCACTACCTTGAAACCGGCGAGCATTGACGCAGCCTCCGTCGAGTCTACGCTGGCGGCTCCCCTTTCTTCCCATAACATTATCTCGTCTTCCGTCCACCCCAGAGCGGAGTAGTCCGCCTCGTTCGGAACCGGGGCTTCCGGCGTCACGTCAACTGGCTCTGTCTCCCCCTGTTTTGTGGAGTTACAGGCGGTCAGAGTCAGTAACAGTATTATCAGGCAGGTAGGAAACAGGTATAATATTTTTCTTTTCATGTCAATTTAACTCCTTCCGGAATAGCCCGCAGAGTTATGGACTGACCACATGATTTCTCGCTTCGAGTTTAACACCCGCCAGCCGTGTGTTTCAAGCCTGACTGTGACGAGAATGCAATTGCCTGCCGGTGCCCGGTGTGATATAGTTTGAATAAATGAAAAATAAGTCCGATTTTATACCTTCCGGCGGGATAACCTCGCCCGGGGGTTTTTTAGCCGGCGCCGCCAGCGCCGGTATCAAGTATAAAAACCATCCCGACCTCGGTATACTTTTTTCCGAAACTGCCTGCGCGGCGGCGGCCGTTTTCAGCACAAATAAAATCAAGGCGGCGCCGGTTATCCTCTCGGAAAAGCGGTTGCAGGACGGCAAAGCCAGGGCTGTGGTGATAAACAGCGGCTGTGCCAACTCCTGCACCGGCGGGAGGGGCATGAAAGATGCCGTGGCAATGGCGGAAATGACCGCCGAACACGTCGGGGTGGCGGCGGATGATGTCCTGGTGGCCAGCACCGGCGTCATCGGCACGATGCTGCCGATGGATAGTATCGGGGACGGCATCGCGGAGATAAAGCTTACCACCGAAGGCGGTCACGAGCTGGCCAGGGCGATAATGACCACGGATACCGTGCCTAAAGAGGTGGCTGTCAGGGCGGATGGTTTTACCATCGGCGGGATGGCTAAGGGTTCCGGGATGATTCATCCCAACCTGGCCACCATGCTCTGTTTCCTGACGACCGATGCTAATGTGGAAGCCGGCTTCCTGAAGGAAGCCCTGAAAGAAGCCGTGGACACTTCTTTAAACATGGTCTCCATAGATGGGGACGACAGCACCAACGACATGGTGCTCATCATGGCTAACGGGAAGGCGGGAGGCGAGTCGGTCATTGCGGGGAGTCGGCAGGCGGAGGTGTTTCAGGAGGCGTTGAATAAGGCCTGTATCCAGCTGGCCAGGGCGCTTGCCCGCGACGGCGAAGGCGCTACCAGGCTCATCGAGGTGAACGTAAAGGGGGCGGCCAGCCTGGCCGATGCCAGATTGGCGGCACGTACGATTGTCGGTTCGTCGCTGGTGAAGGCGGCGGTACACGGCAGCGACCCCAACTGGGGAAGAATTATAGCGGCGGCGGGACGGAGCGGAGCGGAACTGGAAGAAAGCAAGCTTTATCTTGAAATAGGCGGTATCTGCCTGGTAAAGGGCGGGGCGCCGGTATCCTATAATAAAGAGAAAGTGGTGAAACACCTGGACGGAGATGAAGTGAATATAGTGCTGAATCTCAACATGGGGAACGCCGGGGCTATGGCCTGGGGTTGTGACCTTTCCGAGGAATATGTCACTATTAATAGCGAATACACCACCTGATATTAATAAGGGTTGGAAGTAGATGAAAGACATAACGGTAATAAAAATTGGCGGTTCAACCTTCAAGAGCCGTGACACCACCATCGAGGATATCGTGGCCCTGCAGAAAAAGGGCGAAGCGATGGTGGTGGTGCACGGGGGAGGCAGTACCGTCACCGACTGGCTGAAGCGACTGGGCATTGAGACGAAGTTCGTGCGCGGGGAGCGCGTTACCGATTTGCCCACGCTGGAAGTGGCTGCCGCGGTGCTGGCCGGGCTGGCCAACAAGGAAATCACGGCAGCAATCAATGTCAGGGGTGGGCGAGCGGTCGGCATCAGCGGCGTAGACGGCGCCCTCATGGAGAGCAAGGCGAAAAGCCGGGAAATGGGATACGTGGGAGAGGTGGTAAAGGTTAATACGAACATCCTGGAAACGCTGCTTGAAGCCGGCTTTGCACCCGTCGTTTCTCCCATCAGCCTGTACTCGATTGATAGACCCGGCAATGCCCCGTCGATAATTAACGTAAACGGCGACCCCGCCGCCGGCGACCTGGCGGAGGCCCTGGGGGCAAAGCGTCTCGTTTTCCTGACGGATGTCGGCGGTATTACCGATGCCTCCGGTACCGTGCTATCCAGAATATCGGCGGGCGAGGCGGAGGCGCTTATAGCTTCCGGGGTGGTTTCCGGGGGCATGATTCCCAAGATAAATGCCTGTCTGAAGGCTTTAAATAAAGGCTCGATTACGCGTATAATAGACGGTAGAAAGCCTCACGCCCTGCTTAAAGAATTCGACGGGCGGGACGGCGGCACGACGATATATAAATAAAAAGTGGAGCTTAAGAGGGGGTGAAACTCCTCTCCTGAAAAACCTCACCTTAATCCAAGATAAGGAAATAAAATGACTGACTGGCAAGAACTGGAAAGTAAATACTACATGCAGACGATAGTGCGTGTCCCGGTAACCCTGGTAAGGGGAGAAGGGGCGCACGTCTGGGATGATAAGGGCAAAGAGTACCTGGACTTTGTCAACGGACTGGCGGTTAACTGCCTGGGGCACTGCCATCCGGTGGTTGTCGAAGCCGTCGCCGAGCAGGCGCGTACCCTTATACAGGCATCAAACTGGTATTATACCGTCCCGCAGATTCGACTGGCCCAAATGCTCGCGGAGAACAGCTGCCTTGACAGGGCCTTCATCTGCAATAGCGGTCTGGAGGCCAACGAGGGCGCCGTCAAGCTGGCAAGACGCTACGGACATCTCAAGCTGAAAGGCGCCTACGAGGTCATTACGACCATGGGGTCGTTCCACGGTCGTTCTCTGGCCATGACGGCGGCCAGCGGCCACCCCGGCATGCATAAACCTTACGTTCCGCTGCCGGAGGGATTTATCAACGTGGCCAATAACGATATCGAAGCGATAAAGTCGGCCACCACGGAGAAGACCTGCGCCGTAATGCTGGAGCCGGTGCAGGGGGAGGGCGGCGTTAATCTCCCCGATGAAGATTACCTTAAAAAGGTGAGGGAGTGGTGCGACCGCCAGGGTATTCTGCTGATACTGGATGAGATTCAGACGGGGATAGGCCGACTCGGGGCGTTGTTCGGATATGAACTGTACGGCGTAGAGCCGGATATAATGACTCTGGCAAAGGGGCTGGGTGGGGGTATACCCATCGGGGCGTTACTCGCCAAGGAGAGCGCCTCCGTTTTCGCGCCCGGCGACCACAATTCAACCTTCGGCGGTAATCCGGTTACCAGCGCCGCCGCCTGCGCCGTACTGAAATACGTTATCGATAACGATATCCCCGGTAACGTGAAAAAAGTGGGGCAATACCTCATGGAGTTGCTGGAAGGGCTGAAGAAAAAGCACTCCTTCATCACCGAAGTTCGCGGGCGCGGATTACTGGTGGCCGTAGAATTCGATGATGACATAGCTCAAGACGTGCTGCTGGCCTGCCTTGAAAAAGGGCTGCTGGTAAACAAGCTGAAACCCGGGGCTATCCGCCTGATACCCCCGCTGATTATCGGCAATAAAGAAGTCGAACAGGCTATCGCCATAATGGATGAAGTATTTTCTGGAATTGTAAGGTAAATATTGCTAGAATTAGGTCAGAGAGACGGCTATGTTAAGAAAAATCGGCAGCCTGGGGATTGTGGCGATACTGGTGATATTGCCACTAATTTCTATCGTTTGGCTGACAGTATTTAATTCAGAGGTAGGAATGGCTAAAGATATCGGGATACAGGAACCGCCCCTATCCGAATGTGATTACTCTTCCGTGCCGCAAACGGTAATCGACGATGCCGTTGAGCTTGCCGGCGAGTTGATAGGGGAGAATATACAGGATTTCGTAGACCAGCTGCTGGCGATGTACACGGAGGTCAAAGACCTGGATGTAGTTATTGTCTTTAATTCAGGGGGCTGGGGGTGGAATCTGACGAATGAAACTCCCGGCTGGGCCAGTATTCTCAATGGGATAGAATCACAGCTAGCGAGCCAGGGATATGATTCCGAGGTATTGAACTACCGGCGGACCGGCAGCGGAATGACGGGCTGTCTCAATGAGTTTTACGAAGCGGCTACCCGCTATCCGCACAAGGCCCAGGACCTTGCCTGGAGAGTCGAGTTTCTCACTGACCATCTTCCCAACTTGAGGGTGATTGTCGCCGGTGAGAGCACCGGAACGGTAATTACCGATAAGACCATGATAATTTTAAAAGATAAGCAGCAGGTCTACAGCATCCAGACGGGCACACCTTTCTGGCATAAGCCTTCGGCTCTGAACAGGACGTTGCTGATGAACAGTAACGGGAGAGGTATAGATACTTTCAGCTACGGCAATATCCCCGCCATGATATGGGCTACCGTCAAGGGATGGTTCGGTTTGTCATCGCCGGATGATAATCCGGGTAATATATTGAGCTGGTTGAAGGCGCCCGGGCATGACTACTCGTGGCAGTACCCCGGTGTCTGTTCCGAGGTTGAGAGATTCCTGAACGAAAATTTCGGTGAAAAAGAATAACAGCATTTATTGAGGGAGGGATGGAGTGACGGACAAGGTAGTACTGGCATACAGCGGCGGCGTGGATACCTCGGTAGCCGTCAAGTGGCTGCACGAGAAATACAACCTGGATGTTATCGCCGTAACCATAGATGTCGGCAATGAAAAGGACTTTTCAGCCGTCCGGGATAAGGCGCTCAAGGTCGGCGCCGTCAAGGCGCTGGTTATCGACGGCAAAGAGCTGCTGGTAAAATATTTCCTCTTCCCGGCTTTACAGGCCAACGCCCTCTACGAAGGGCAATATCCCCTGGCTACGGCCCTGTCGCGACCTCTCATGGCCAAGCTGCTGGTGGACACGGCGGCAGCCGAAGGGGCGGTGGCGATAGCCCACGGCTGCACCGGCAAGGGCAACGACCAGGTAAGGTTCGAGGTGGGCATTAATGCCCTGGCCCCGGACATGAAGATACTGGCCCCCGCCCGGGAATGGGGGATGACGCGTGAAGAAACAATCGCCTATGCCAAAGAGCATGGCATACCCGTGCCGATAACCGCCGAAAGCCCGTACTCAATCGACGAATGTATATGGGGACGGGCAATCGAATGCGGCGTCCTCGAGGATGCCTGGGTGGAACCGCCGGTAGATGTATACAAGTGGACCAGTTCCCCGCAGGAAGCCCCGGACGAGCCGCAGTATATAGAAATCGGGTTCGAAAAGGGTATCCCGGTGACTATCGACGGTAAGGAAATGGGCGGGCTCGACCTGATTAACGAGATGAATGAAATCGCCGGACGGCACGGCGTGGGCAGAATAGACCACATCGAGAACCGGGTCGTCGGCATAAAATCGCGGGAAATTTACGAAGCTCCGGCGGCAATCGTCCTCATCCGGGCCCACCAGGCGCTGGAAGCCATGACGATGTCCAAAGACCAGCTGCGCTTCAAGGAGAAGGTGGCCGTGGAAATGGCCGACCTTATCTATGACGGCCTGTGGTTCAGCCAGCTGAACCGCGACCTGTCTTCTTATATAATCAGTTCCCAGCGTTACGTTACCGGCACGGTCAGGATGAAGCTGTTCAAAGGTTCGGCGACCGTGATGGGGCGGAAATCTCCGTGGTCGCTTTACAATCTGGCGCTGGCCACCTATGATAAGGGCGACGAGTTCGACCAGAAAGCCGCCGAAGGCTTTATACATATCTGGGGTCTGCCGGTCAAAACGCAGGCGCAGATACAGCTCCTGGGGGATAAGGAGTGGCCCTTAAGCATCATGGGGCCCGCCGCGCCGGAGGAATAGTAACATGAGTCATATCAGGGGTAGATTCAGCAAACCGGCTGATAAACTGGTGACGCAGTACACCGCCTCCCTCCCCTTCGACCGCCGTCTCTACCGGCAGGATATCGCAGGGAGCATCGCCCACGCTAAAATGCTTGCCAGACAGGGCATTATCTCCGCCGCAGAAGCCGCTAAAATTACCGGCGGACTGGAAGCTATCCGCGTAGAGATAGAGCAGGGTAAATTTGAGTTCAAGGCGGAGCAGGAAGATATTCACATGGCTATAGAGTCCCGCCTCATCGAACAAATCGGAGAGGCGGGGCGCAAGCTGCATACCGCCCGCTCCCGCAACGACCAGGTGGCGCTGGATATGCGACTCTTCGCGAAAGAAGCCGCCGCCGATACTCTTAACGGGATAAAGGGATTTCAGCGGGCATTACTCTACCTTGCCGAGGCTAATAGAGATACGGTCATGCCCGGCTATACCCATATGCAGATAGCGCAGCCGGTGCTGCTGGCGCACCATCTCCTGGCCTACTTCGAGATGCTCCAGCGCGACTCCGAACGTTTTATCGACCTCATCAAGCGGGTGGACGTGATGCCGCTGGGCAGCGGGGCACTGGCGGGGGTCGCCTACGATATCGATAGAGAGTTCCTCGCCAAAGAACTCGGCTTCAGTAAAGTCAGCCGGAACAGCCTGGACGCCGTGGCTGACCGCGATTTTATTCTTGAGTACGAGGCCGCCGCCGGTATCTGCATGATGCACCTTTCCCGACTCGCCGGGGAAATCGTGCTGTGGTCTACGGCGGAGTTCGACTTTATCGAGCTCGACGAGGCATATGCCACCGGCAGCAGCATCATGCCGCAGAAAAAGAACCCGGACGTGGCCGAACTGGCACGCGGTAAGACGGGGCGTGTCTACGGCAGCCTGATGGCCCTCCTGACGACGATGAAGGGACTGCCCCTCGCCTATAACAGCGATATGCAGGAGGACAAAGAGGGCTTTTTCGACGTGGTGGATACGCTGCTATCAACGCTGGAAGTTTTCGCGGGAATGGTGAGGACTATAAAGGTAAAATCCGGAAATACCGCGAAAGCAGTTGAACGCGGCTATATACTGGCGACGGATTTGGCCGATTATCTGGTCGGGAAGGGCGAGTCCTTCCGCGCGGCTCATGAAATAGTCGGCAGGCTGGTGAGCTACGCTGCGGAGAAGGGTAAAACGTTCGCGGAAATCAGTATTAACGAATATAAGAAATTCTCGCCGTCATTCGGAGAGGATGTCCGTAAAATAGACGTTAAATCGTCTCTGGATGCCAGGAACGTTATCGGCGGCACAGCCCCGAAGCGTGTCAAACAGGCGCTGGCCGAAGCAAGGAAGCTGGTGGGGGAGGGATAGCAAGTAGACCGTCGGGGAAGAGGCCGGGGTTTGTTAAGCGTTAGCGATTTTCTGCTGCGTGCGCAGGCACCTGGTGCAGAGGTTCATCCGTTTTGCCTGTCCATCAATGTATACCGTTGTGGGATGGATATTGGGCGTCCAGCGGCGGTTGGTGCGGCGCTTGGAGTGACTTACATTATGACCGAACTGCGGCGTTTTACCGCATAGATCGCACTTCAACTTGTGACTCCTTTGAACAACAGAGAGGCTATTGCATTATTTACTAATACATAGTAACATAGTGCATCAAGATTAGCAAGAAGTGCATCCTTGACGGGGAATAAATATCAAGTTATCTAGCAGGGATGGTGTAATATGAGCCAGAAAAAAACTGTAGCCGGCCAGGAGCTTAGAGATATGTTTTCGGCGGCTGCGTCGTGGTTGGAGAAGAGTTCCGCCGATATTGACGCGTTGAACGTTTTCCCGGTGCCGGACGGAGATACCGGGACTAATATGATGCTGACCATGCGCTCAACGATGGACGAGGCCTACCGGGCCCCGGACCACAGCGCGGCGGGTATTGCCCATGCCATGGCCAGGGGCGCTCTCATGGGCGCCCGCGGCAACAGCGGCGTTATCCTTTCCCAGATATGGCGCGGCCTGGCGCAGGGACTCGAAGACAAAGAGGACTTTAACGCCGCCGACCTTGCGGCCGCCTTTCAGCAGTCGGCGCAGATTGCCTACAAGGGGGTCAGCAATCCGGTAGAGGGGACCATGCTCACCGTGATGAAGGACTTGGCGAAAGCCGCCCAGGCGGAGGTTGAAGCGGGCAACGACGATATCATCGCGGTTCTGGAAGCCGCGGTGAACGCCGCCGCCGAATCCGTGGCCTATACGCCGATGCTTCTCAAGGTATTGAAAGACGCCGGGGTGGTTGATGCCGGGGGGCAGGGCGTCTATACGATTCTGGAAGGGGCGCTGCGATTTCTCCGGGGGGAAACGGAGCTGATGCGCCTGCGGAAACCGCAGATAATAGTCAGCGATATACCCCATAGTGCTTCGCAGCCACAGACCATATCCGTTGATGAAGTGCCCTACGGATATTGCACCGAGTTCCTGCTCAAGGGAGAAAAGCTGGAGCCGGATATTATTAAAAAGAGGCTGTTGAAGAAAGGCGAATCGCTCATTGTCGTTGGCGACGACTCGGCGGTGCGCATTCATATCCACACGCTGACGCCCGGTAATATCCTCCAGTTTGCCGCCAAGCTCGGCACAATGCACCAGGTAAGCATCAGGAACATGGACGAGCAGCACCAGGACTTCCTGGAAATGCAGAAAGAGAGGATGCCCACCTCCGATACCGCCGTAATCGCCGTAGCCGCGGGAGACGGCCTGGCCGATGTCTTCGGCAGCCTGGGAGCAGCCGCGGTTGTGCCCGGGGGCCAGACCATGAATCCCAGCACCAAGGATATCCTCCAGGTGGTGGAATCCACCCTCTCCGATAAGGTTATCATCTTACCCAATAATAAAAATATCATAGCCGCCGCCAAACAGGTAGAATCTTTAACCGAGAAGAAGATAGCGGTAGTCCCCACTAAAACAATTCCGCAGGGTGTGGTGGCGCTCCTGTCGTTCGACTACGAGGCGGAGTTCAACACCAACGCCGAAATCATGGAAAAGGCCCTGCCTTCGGTAAAGACTATCGAGATTACCCGCTCGGTGCGCGCCACCAAGATAAACGGCCTGAAAATAAAGCGTAAGCAGCCAATCGGGCTGCTCGACGGCGAACTGATAGCGGTGGGCGATACCAACCTGGATGTCATAAATCAGCTCCTCTCCAGGCTGGACCTGGAGAAAGCCGAGGTGATTACCATATACTTCGGGGAAGATGCCGAAACCGAGGAAACCGAGCAAATTAATGCCGGTATCACGGAGTTATATCCTCACTTACAGGTAGAATTGATTCGCGGCGGTCAGCCGCATTACAGCTATATCATATCCATTGAATAGAAAGGCGGTATACGGGGATGGCAGTGAAAATAGTAACCGATACATTATCCGATATCACCAGCGACCTGGCCGAAGAACTGGGGATTACCCTTGTACCCCTGTACGTGCGTTTTGGCGAGACAGTCTATAAAGACAGGGTGGAAATCACCAGCGAAGAATTCTATCGTCGACTGGTAAGTGAGGCTAATTTACCTTCGACGACACAGCCGACCCCCAATGACTTTTTACAGGTATACGAAGCCCTGGCCGAGGAGACCGATGAAATCCTGGTGATAGTCGTCTCCAGCAAGCTAAGCGGCACCTTCCAATCGGCGACTCAGGCCAAGGAAATGATGAAAGGCAAGTGTAATATCGAGGTAGTCGATTCGCTTTCCGTGGCCATGGGTATGGGCTTAATGGTCGTATCCGCGGTTGATGCCGTTAAAAACGGGGCAAACCTGGATGACGTGGTAGCCCTCGTGCGTAAAGCCGTATCGCGGTCACACGTAGCTTATCTTTTTGAAACTCTCAAGTACCTGGCCAAGGGCGGGCGTATCGGCAAGGCCAGCGGACTGCTCGGTTCGCTGCTTTCGGTAAAGCCGATACTCACCATAAAGGAGGGAGAACTGGCCCCGCTGACCCGGGTACGCTCCTTAAGTGCAGGGCTTGACTATCTGTGCAGTTACGCCGCCGGGTTTTCCAATATAGAAGGGATGGCCGTGGAGCATGCCACCAACCTCGATGACGCCGACCAGCTCGTTGAGAGACTCGGTGCGATTTATCCTAAAGAGCGCATCTACCGGTCGGTAATCAGTCCGGTTGTCGGGACGTATTCCGGCCCCAATGCCCTGGCTCTGACTATTCTTGAGGGAGAGAAGAAGTAATGCCGGTTAAGATCGTCACCGATAGCGTCTCCGATATCTCCCCGGCCGTGGTTGATGAACTGGGTATTACGGTAGTCCCGCTGAACGTGGTCTTTGAAGGCTGCACCTACCGCGACGGCGTGGACATGACGACCGACGAGTTTTACGAAAAGCTGGAACACGAGGAGATTCACCCTGCCACTTCGACTCCGGCGCCCCAGATATTTGCCGAGGCGTACGACAGGCTCGCCGACGAAGCGGATGCGATACTGGTGATAACGATTGGGAGTAAACTAAGCGCCAGCGGGGAATCGGCCCTTAAGGGCATCGACATAATGAAGAAGAAATGCCGGGTGTCGGTGGTTGTATCGGAACTGGCAATGATGGCCGAGGGGCTGCTGGCAATAGCCGCGGCCAAGGCAGCACGTGACGGGGCCGGTCTCGATGAGATTATCGAGCTGACCAGGAACAATATATCCCGTGTCGGATTGCGCATCGCGTTCGACACGCTGGAATATCTCCAGAGGGGAGGGCGAATCGGTAAGGCGCAGGCGCTGATGGGTTCCATGCTGGGAATCAATCCTATCCTCGGCATCAAGGACGGCGAGGTATTTCCTTTCGGCAGGGAACGCTCGAGGGCCAAGGCGATTGACTATCTGTACCAGTTTGTGGCCGGCTACTCCCGAATTGACGAACTGGCGGTTGAAGACGCCACCACCCCTGATGAAACCGGCGCCTTTATAAAGCGTCTCGGCGCCCTATACCCGCAGGAACGCATTTATCTCTCCAAGGTGAGTCCGGTAATCGGCACCAATGTCGGGCCGCGCGCCATCGGAGTGGCCGTGCTTGGAGATAAATAGTACCATAAGTATAGTAACCCAATCTGTTTATTATGCCGGTAAAAATTATAACTGATAGTGTCGCTGATATTCCCGCCGAGGTAGTCGCCGAACTGGGGATTACCGTTGTTCCGGTGCTGGTGCGCTTCGGCGAGGAGACGTACCGTGACGGCATCGATATGACAACCGACCAGTTTTTCGAGAAGCTGGTAAACAGCAAGGTCATGCCGACCACCTCCGTTCCCTCCCTGGATATATTCGCCAGGACTTACGCCGGGCTCGCCGAAGAGACGGATGAGATTCTGGCGCTTATGCTTAGCTCCAAGCTAAGCGGGATTTATAACGCGGCTTTACAAAGCGCCGACCTGATGGAAAGCGATTGCCGCATCGAGGTAGTAGATTCCGGCTGCGCGGTCATGGCGCAGGGTTTTATTGTCATCAAGGCGGCCAGGGCGGCGCTGGCCGGGGCCAGCCTGGATGAAATTCTGGAAATCGTCCGCCGCGACCTTCCCCGCGTTGAAATACGCGCCGCTTTTGACACGCTCGAATATCTCCAGAGGGGAGGGCGTATCGGCAGGGCGGCGGCTTTAATGGGGTCGGTGCTGAAAATAAATCCCGTCATCGCTTTGAAAGAAGGCGTGGTCGAGCCGGCGGGCCGGGCGCGCTCGCGGGCGAGGGCGATTGACATGCTCTACGACTTTGCGGCGGGGTATTCGAATATAGAAGAACTGGCCGTCGAAGGCGGTGCCTGCCCCGAAGACGTCGACCGGCTCATCGAGCGCCTCGGCGCCATTTTCCCCAAAGAGCGTATCTTTCGTTCCCGCACCACCCCGGTCATCGGCGCGCACACCGGACCCGGCCTCCTGCTGGTGGCCGTCCTGGGCGATAAATAGGTGCTCCCAGTGTTTGCCTGATTTATGATAGAATAAACAGGTGACAAAGCTGCACCGAACTGGATTTATCATCATGCTCTCCGGGGTTATTCTTTTCTTCGCCGGCTTCTATATAGCCGGCACTATTGGCGTTATTGAATTTAGCTCACGATATTTCTGGTTTTTCGTGCTGTTCCCTCTGATGATTGCCGCGGCGGTTACCGGCTTATCCTGGAAATGGCCGGTGGTTGGCGGTTCCATCGGGGTAGTAACGCCGGTTGCTTTGTTTTTCACTGCTGAAATGGAAACACTGTACCGCTGTCTCTTGTACGCGGCGATATGCCTCTTTTTTACTGGAGGCGTATTGCTGCTAATAACTACGATAAAAGCAAGACGTTGGTGTTGACGTTTGATGAACGCTGAATCTCTGCGTAAAATCCTCGACCTTGAAAAACAGCGCGGCTACGCCGATACCGCTGTCTTCGGCGGACTGGACAAGTTCCTGCGCAACTGGTCGGCACAGGCTATAGAATCGCTGGGCAACCCCCGCCGGCTGGGTCGCTTCAATAAGCTTTTCAAGGCAGGCTATGCTGCTATGACGCCGGAAAAACGCCGCGACTGGGTGCAGGATGTCCTGCAGTT
Organism: uncultured Dehalococcoidaceae bacterium; assembly: GCA_964409485.1. GTDB lineage: Bacteria > Chloroflexota > Dehalococcoidia > Dehalococcoidales > RBG-16-60-22 > JAFGPF01. Next base: position 13,293 of record CAYPDM010000042.1, read on the forward strand.
TCTGGATGAAGCGGAAAATAAGAAAAGCGCTGTAGAATCGCCTCCCCCGCCGCCGCGTAAAAAAACGGCGAAAAAAGAGCAAAAGCCCCCCGACCCGGCTGCCGGCACCGGACTCGATTCGCCGGTGACCGTCGTCAAGGGTATCAGTACCGCTTTATCGTCTAAATTCGGCAAGCTCGGCGTGAAAACGGTGCGCGACCTCCTCTATTTCTTCCCGCACCGCCACCTGGACTACAGCAAGATGAAGCTGATTTCTCAACTGGTCGAGGGCGAGGAGCAAACTATCGTGGCCAACGTCTGGCAGGCGCAGGAGACGAAGCCTGGAGGCAGGCGCAGCACCGAGGCCATCGTCGGCGATGAGACGGGCAATATCCGGGTGGTCTGGTTCAACCAGCCGTACCTGGCGAAGAAGCTGACCACCAAT
>CAYPDM010000043.1:0-12924 GCA_964409485.1 uncultured Dehalococcoidaceae bacterium
GTCCGTTGCCAAACAATCTCATTCCTGAAATTCGCCGGCCCGAATATCTGGTCTAATACCAGCTTTAAGTAATGGCTGGCTGTGGGGTCGCAATGCAGGTAAAGCGAGCCGGTCGGCTTTAAAACCCTGTGCATTTCTATCAGTCTGGCCGTCATCATCACCAGGTACGCCATCACGTCGTTGTTCCCCAGCGTCTGGTGCAGCGCCCCTATCAGCTTACTCACCTTGTCCGGCCCGTTAATCACCACGTCCTGGTAGGTGTCCTGTGCGCTCTGCGTCCAGTGCCAGCTGTCCGTAAACGCCTGTATCTGCGCTTCGCTCTCCACCCCGCCGTTTTCCTTGAAAAGTATGTTATAGTCCTTCTTGCTGTTGAACGGCGGGTCTAAATATATCAGGTCTATACACTCGTCCGGGAAGTACTCATTGTTGCGCAGGATTTCCAGGTTATCCCCGTAATAAAGCACGTTCGTCTTCATTATCCCCATCTCCGGCACTGTTTTGCTGTCATTATACACCATTCGTGCAATATCTTTTTAAATGGTCGATAAAGGCAGGGCGTCTAAGAGGGGGCGCCAGCCCCCTCTTTCCTTATTTCCCCCTCTCCTTCACCCTGCCTCGTAAGGAGAGGGGGATACAGGGGGTGAGGTTCACCAGACTACAGGGGGTCAGGTAAAAATATTTCCTCACGCTCACCCCCGCGACAAAACCCCCAGCTTTACCATAATAAAATACCAAAAACAAATCGCCCCACTAAAAGTCAACCATCCCCTGTCGCCATTTCACGCTCGCCTCCGCCACCATGTGCAGTTGCGGAAATTGCAAATGACATAACTCTAAAAACAAATCAAGCGTATCCGCCCCCTTTCCACGATTGAATTGTATCCCTTTAAAAATTCCTTTCTGATGTTTCCCCGTTGGTGTATAATAGTAATTGAAGCTGATTACTCTTTCAAGACGGATTCGGAGGACTATATTATGGGCCAGATAAAGAGCGCCGCCGAGATAGCCAGGGAAAAGCTGGAAAAGATAGGCGAGCCCACAGATGAAGAACGCCTCAAGTGGAAGTACGGCCCTGAAGGCGAAAAGCTCGCGGCCAGGTATCTAAAGCAGGACTGTAATCTGGTCAGCGAGGTCGGCAAGTACGATGATAAAGCCAGGAAAGTAGTCGTCGCCGGTGTCAGCGATATTCTTCAAAGAAACATCAGCCTCCCCAGGAACGAGGCCGCCCGCAAGACCAATAGCAGGTCGATGGACGGTTTGAAGGCCCTCAAAAACGATAAAGCAGCCGCCGAAAATGTCTTCAGTAAAATAAGGAAAGTGCTGGACCACTATGTGCAGGAGGGCGCCCAGCAGAAGCAGCAGGCCTACGCATCGTTAAAGGCTGAATTTGAGGCCAAGATACAGCAGGCCATCAAGCAGCAGACCGGCGTCAGCAACGCCAGGATGAATATAGACGTGGAATCGCAGCCCCAGTTTCTGGAGGAATGGCAGAGATTACAATCGCAGATGGAAGCCCAGTATATCACGGTGCTGGACGAATACAAGCGGGAACTCGCGGCTATCGACTAGAGTTTAATCATGGATATTGACAACGACAGAATAGAGCAGGCGGCGCGCCACACCGAAATTATAAGGCACCCGCGTCAGCACCTGGATACCTTCGGGATTACCAATGTATATTATTACATCGTCACCGAACCTATCTATACGGAGCTTGTCAAAGATACTCACGAAACCGTTATCAGGGAAGGCAGGGTTATCGCCGAAAGGCCGAAGATTGTCACGCCTTACTACCTGACCAATCTCGAGGGGTTCAGCTACGATGCGCGTCGCTATTTCGAAACGCTCCTAAGAATGCACGGCCCGGATACTCCCGGCCTGTTTTATACCTATAAAAACGAGCCCAAGGGACTGAATATCGTCTCGGACAGCTGGCCCATCGTGGTGGACAAGTTAAATGAGGAAATTGATAAAAAGGGCGACCCCCTGGCTTCCATCATCAAGGGTCAGGACGAACTCTGGGACGTATCCCTGCTAAAATTTATTTACGAAATTACCACTCGCTCCCTGCCGAATAATATCGCCCAGCTCGGCTCCAGGGGATTGCTTGGCATGAGTCAGGGCGGAGTGCCCGTCGGCGCCCGGCAGAAAATCGAAGAGATGTTCCAGCAGGTCGCCATGGGCGAAATTAGAGCCTATGAGCTGGAACGGGAACTCAACCGCTGGGGCGTCTTCGAGGAGTACCAGGACAGATTTTTCACGCTGGTAAGAGGCAGAAAATAGTATTCCGGACTGGAAAGGATTTCTCCATGAAAATTACAGTAGTTGAAGCCAGAGACCTTTCCGAAGCATGGTTTCTCTGCCTGTGCAGAGTTCTCGATGAGGGCTACGAATATAAAATCGACCGCGGCAGCTATAAAGGACAGATGCGCAAGCAACTCGACCTGGCCGTCGTGCAGGTAAACTACCCGGAAACAAGACCGCTGATACCCGACGTTCCCCAGGGCGTGCCGCCGCCCAGCACCATGGACTACGTGGAAAGCTATCTGCCTTATCTTATGGCGGCGCACCGGAAGGACGGAGAACAGTATACTTACGGTCAATACCTGGAAAAGCAAATCGCCGAGGTAATCAGGATATACCGGGAGGATGGACACAACACCAACCAGGCTTTCATGGCGGTAGGCGACGCCCAGTCTATCTATCAGGATGACCCGCCGTGCCTGCGGATGATTGATACCAGAATCCGGGACGGCAGACTAGACTTCTTTGCATATTTCCGGTCGTGGGACCTGTGGGCCGGCTTTCCCTCGAACCTGGCGGCCATCCAGCTCTTAAAGGAATACATGGCCAGTGAAATAGGCGTTGAAGACGGGGGGCTGGTGGCCATGAGTAAAGGCCTGCACCTCTATGATTATTCCTGGGAGCTCGCCAGGGCCGTGATAAAGGGAAGCTGATTAATTTACATATGGGCTTAACGGGCAAGTTTTTTGGAGGTTGATGATGGAATATATTGAAGCTGTAGCTGATATGATTGTAGATTCGGAAAAAGTCGTGGTCTTTACCGGCGCCGGATTCAGCACTGAATCGGATGTCCCGGACTTTCGGGGACCGCAGGGGGTCTGGAGCAAGTTCGACCCCAGCGAGCTGAATCTGCCGAATTTTTTACGGAGTGAGGAAATCAGGGAGAAATACTGGCAGGTGCATAAAATGTTCTGGGAGACGGTAAGAGAAGCCAAGCCGAACAGCGGTCATTACGCCATTAACGAGCTTCATAATATGGGCAAGCTGGACTGTATTATAACGCAGAATACCGATGGCCTCCACCAGAAAGCCGGCGTGCCGGACGAGAAAGTGCTGGAACTGCACGGCACGATGCACTGGGCCGATTGTCTCGACTGCCAGCGCAGGTATCCCAGAGAGGAAGTTCATCAAAAGATGCTTGACGGTGAGGCCGTCCCCCGTTGCGATACCTGTAAAGGTATTCTCAAGCCGGCGACGGTCGCCTACGGCCAGGCGATGCCGGAGAGAGAGACCCGCGAATCCGAGGCGAGGTCCGCCGCATGTGACCTCTTTTTAGCCGCCGGTTCGTCGCTGGTGGTCTATCCCGCGGCGCAAATGCCGATTATCGCCAAGCGCGGCGGCGCCAAGCTGGTTATTCTCAACATCGGGGAAACTCCCCACGACCACTACGCGGATATCGTCATCGGCGAAAAGACGGGCGAGACCCTTTCCCTAATAGTCTCGAGGGTTAAGGAGAAACTCTCGGCTTAAATCGCTGATTACGCGTATCTCTTGAAGTCGTTTCAGGGAATTAAATTGATTAAATCCCAATGTATATTCAGGTTGCTCCTGGCTGCTATCGTATTACCGCTTCTAATGCTAGCGGCAGGTTGTTCTCCGGACCGTGACTTCGATACGCAGCTTCGTGAGATAACAAAGCCCTACCGCTTTAACCTCGTCGGTTGGGAGTTCAATGTTTTAGTCCGGGAAGTAGGGAAATTATTCGGCCCCGAGCCTGAAATTGCGGATAATACCACCGCCGTATATTTTGCCAATGTAGCGCAAATTAGGCGACTGGAATCGGAAATAAGAGCTGCAGGGGAGGGGAATCGAGAGGGAGACCTTACATCGCTTGAAAAAGAGCTTGACCGATTTCAACAGCAGAACTCTGAATTGGCCGAGCTGGTTGAAAGACTGGTAGAGACGCAGATAATAGAGGCTTTTTCCCGGCAGGGTATTTTCAATCCGCTGGATAGATACTTCAATATCAAAACGGGTTTTCCCCCGGTAAATATTTATCTGTACAGGCCGCCGCATCTGCTGGTTATATCCCCCCGGGACAGGATAGACAGCATCAGGGAGGTTACCCTCCTGCCGGACATGAGTGTGAAAGACATGGAGGGCATCGAAGCTGAAATAGACAGCCTCGGCGTCTCCTCGCTGGTGGTCAACCTGGGCGGTATAGCGACCTACCCGAGCTATGTTACGGATAAGGCGGATATCCGGTTTATACTAGATACCGCCGGAGAGGAATGGCTGCACCAGTACCTGGCGTTTACGCCGCTGGGGTTTCGCTACGTGCTGGACCTGGCCGGAATACGCCGGGATTATGATATTGCTACCATGAACGAGACTGTGGCCGGCATGGTAAGCAAGGAAATCGGCGGGATTATCTACAGTCAGTACTACGCTGAAAACGAAACGGGCGACACGGAGCAGGGGCAAGGCGCGGGCTTTGACTTTAATAACGAGATGAGAGAAATCAGGAAAGCCGTGGATGAATACCTCGCCCGTGGTGAAATCGAGCCGGCAGAGGAATTCATGGAGCAGAAGCGGCAGTATCTGGCCGAAAACGGCTATAATATCAGGAAACTGAACCAGGCTTATTTTGCCTTCCACGGGGCTTATGCCGATAGTCCTGCCTCTATCAGCCCCATCGGCGCCGAACTGAAAGAACTAAGGGAACGCAGCGATTCCCTCAAGGAATTTCTGGATACCGCTGCCGGCATGACCGGCCGGCAGGACCTGGCTGAAAGTATCCGGTAATAACCTTTCTCTTTTTCACGGCATTTCTTCCCTTGAGCAGGGTAAATATTTACATAATGTTTAGTTTTTAGCAGAGGATTTTTATTTTTAATTAACCGGCTTATTGCCAGAATGATAGGAAAGGTGAATATGATTATTTTGTAAAGAATGGTGGCAAATGAAAAGTCCTCCTGGAAAAGTAGCGCCTGTTGGCATATCAAAGATTGACCTCCTGGAGAAGCTCTGGGCCAGGGCTAAGCCGGAGGTTAATAAAGAAGACCGGTTGATTGAAAGCATCATGCGGATGGTGCATAATGCCCTCGGTTCTTCGGCGTCTTCTTTACTCCTGCTTGACGAAAATACCCAGGAATTATTCTTCAAGTTTGCCGATGGCCCGGTAGGGCAGCAGCTTAAACGTCTGCACGTCAGCCGTCAATCAGGTATCGCCGGTTGGATTGTGCGGAACGGTAAACCGCTGGTGGTTAATGACGCCGAAAGGAATCACAATTTTTATAAGATGATTGATAAGGCCACCGGTTTTAACACGAAGTCGATCATCGGCGTGCCGATTGTCATGGGGAATAAAGTCATCGGAGTTATTGAGGTACTCAATAAAGCGGACGGCACTGATTTTACCAAGTACGATTTAAAAACCATGCTTTGCGTGGCGTCTACCACTGCGATGACAATTGAAAACACCAGGATGAATGAGAGCCTGTTAAAGTCCTACCGGGGTACCGTCACGGCACTGGTATCCCTGGCCGATTGTAAGGAGACCAGCGGAGGCGGGCACTCGCGCAGGGTATCGGAGTACGCGCTTACCGGTGCGAGAGAGTTATCACTTCCTAAGGAAGAGAAGCAGGATATCGAATATGCCGCTATTCTTCATGACATTGGTAAACTAAGCATACCCGATAGTATATTGAATAAGACCGGTAAACTTACGGATAGTGAATGGGAAATAATACGAAAGCACCCGACAACCGGCTATAATCTGCTGAAAGATATCCCTTTTCTCAAGGAAGCCAGCCGGCTGATTCTCTGTCACCATGAAAGGTATGACGGCAGGGGATATCCGCGGGGGCTCGAAGCCGAAGCTATACCTCTGGGAGCCAGGTTGATAGCCGTAGCCGATGCTTTCGACAATATGATTAACAGCCACGTCTACCGCAAAGCGTTAACCCGGCAGCAGGCCTTTGCCGAGTTGCATCAACACGCTCGCAGTCAGTTCTGTCCGGTTGCCGTAAAGGCGTTCAATTCCGGATTCGTCAGGTCCCGTCTGTCCAAGCAACAAGCCTGAACGGCCTGTTATCTTATCTAACAAAGACTCCCGCCGGAAATTTCTCACGTTCCGCGTTAGCTTAAGTCATTCCCGTATGGTATTATTTTTCAGGGGAGACGTTAGTAAAAAAGACATGATACCCGAGCTCGTTAGCTTTGTTACCAGGCGCGAGGGGCGTAAGTTCCGCCGTTTGAGTCCCACCATTGACGAATCGATTATATACGGGGAGAAACTGGGCGACAAAGCCGGCATATCGCTCTACGTGCACATACCGTTCTGTCGTTCGTTATGCCCTTTCTGTTGTTTCAATCGTTATCTCTTTGACGAAGACCTGGCGCGCCGCTATTTTATCGACCTGAAAACAGAGGTTGATTTATACGTGCGCCGCGGCTTTAATTTCTCCGGCATTTACTTCGGCGGGGGAACGCCCACGGTGCTCATGGATGAACTCGATTCGTTTATAGGCTACCTGCGGGCGCAGTTCAATGTCAGCGAAATTTCCCTGGAGACGACACCCCGGGAGCTAACCGGGTGGAATATCGGCCTTTTAAGGGAGATGGGCATTAATCGACTCTCCATCGGTGTGCAGAGTTTCGAGGAACCGGTGCTGAAAACGATGGGACGGGTCAACGGCCCCGCCGACGAGGTCAAGAAACGTTTGCTCATGGCCGAAGGAAGATTCGATACGCTGAACGTGGACTTCGTCTGTAATTTCCCCGGCCAGACAACTGAACAGTTCTCCTCCGATGTAGCTGCCTTCAAGGAGCTGGGCATCGACCAGGCGACGTTTTATCCCCTGATGGCCTCCCCGCACAAGAAAGACGCGATGGAGAGGAAATTCAACAGGGTGGACAATTCCCGCGAGAAACGGTTCTACGAAATCGTCCTGAAGGAGCTCTTCCACGGCGGCTACGAGGCATCGACGGCCTGGTGCTTTTCACGGGGCAAGCGGATGATTGACGAATATATCATCGAGTCAGATGACTATATCGGCATAGGCTCCGGTTCCGTGAGTATCGTCAAGGGTAATTTCTTCGTGAATTCATTTTCACTTGACCGTTATCACGATATGACCGGGGCCGGGATTCTGCCGGTAATCGGCTGGCGTAAGCTGTCCGAGAAGGAGAACCTGCGCTACTATCTTTTAACCAAGCTTTTCGGCATGAAGCTGGATACGCAATCCCTTCGCCATCGCTTCGGCAGTGACGCGCAGAAGAAACTCCGGACGGAGCTGGCCTTTTTCAAGACCTTCGGGCTTGTTTCAGGCAATGGAATGCTGAACGTTACCGAGAAAGGGATGTACCCGGTAAGCGTCATGATGCGGGACTTCTTCGCGGCTCTTAACACGCTGCGGGAATACTGCATTGAAAATCAGGTTTAGCCTTATACGGCGGCCACGTGAAGCCCGACGGCGCCAAGCAGCAGAGGATGGTAACTGACGCTGCTAAATCCCGCCGAAAGTAGCATCTCCTTGACTTCCACCGGCGTGTAAAAGCGAGACATCGATTCTGCCAGGTACCGATACGCACCCCGGTTGGCGGAAATCATTGTACCTAACGACTGCGCTATGACGCGCATATACAGGTGGAACAACGTTCTGATGAGCGGGTTATCCGGCTGGCTCGACTCCACGATGACGTAACGGCCGCCCGATTTTATAACTCTTTTTACTTCAACTAAGTGGGGCTGGCACAGCGGAGTCTTATAGGTAAGGTTGCGGAACGCAAAGGATATACCCACGCATTCGAAATACCCATCGGGGAAGGGCAAACTCGTAGCCTGGCCGTGGACGAATTTAATTCTCTCTAATACACCGGCGCGCTCGGCCTTGTTTTGTGCCCGCTCCAGCATCGGCAGGCTGAAGTCCAGTCCGGTTATCTCCACGTTTTCTCCGGCCATTCGGGCGATTTCTATAGTCAGGTCCCCGGTGCCGCAGCCCAGGTCGAGGATTCTCCGCGGTTTTCCTTCCAGACAGACCGCGGCCGCCAGTTGCCGCCAATGCTTGTCCATCCCCAGGCTGACCACGTGATTAATCAGGTCGTAGCTCGGGGGCACCGCCGTAAATATGCCGTGCAGCGGTCCGGATTGAGGGCTGGGATTGGAACTATCCATAACTATTTAAAAAACGCGACCCAATATAAAGCCGATGCCTATCAGCAGTTGCGTCGCCAGCATAGTCATGACATTAGCCGCCATACCCGGCATTAATCTGGAAGGTTCGTCATGGCGGATAGCCCCGTTGATAGCTCTAACGGAAAACGGTAGCGTCAGGAGTGCTAATAGTGTCCAGACGGGCATCACCTGCGCGGCCACCCAGGCTATTATCCAGATGTAAACAGCCACGGCCACTATCGAGTAAAAGATAGCAGCCCTTTTCTTGCCGATGGTAATGACCATGGTCTTGCGTTCGGCCTGTTTGTCGGCTTCGGCATCCGGGAACTCGTTAAGCAGCAGCAGGTTATGCACCAGAAAGCCGGACGGGATAGCTGCAATTACAGCTTCCCATGTATAAGCGCCTGTTTGCACAAAGTACATACCCAGTACAGGTAACGTGCCCATACCTGCTCCGGCTGCCCACTCCGGCCAGGGCCGCTTGAGGATAAGGGGGCAGTAAAGCAGAATAAAGAAAGCGGCCACCAGCAACAGCGGCAGGAGCGGCCAGCCGCTGACAACGGTAAAGTAGATACCGATGGGCACGGCCAGCAGCAAAGAACCCAGACCCAGCCAGAGTACCTGACGTGGGGTGAGTAATTTGGCGGGTAAAATACCGCTACCCCCGCTGAAGGGAGTTCGTTTTGTGGCAAGGTCAATGCCGCTCCGGTAATCGAAATAGTCGTTAAGCGTATTAACGCTTATATGAGTAAATAACAGCCCGATGCCGGCGAGCAGCGCGTGCCCGAGGTGGAAAAATCCTTCGTACCAGGCGATGACGGTGCCTAGAAATGCCAGCACGACTGTTAGTGTCAGGAATTGAGGGCGCGTCTCAAGAAGCCAGAATTTCAGTCCCGTCAAGTTATTCCTCTTCTTACCTCGATACTCTTAAACTCTCGAAGTATTATACCATTGACGGCAGGTATAGTCGAAATAATCGGTAAATATAGAGAACGGCGTTGCCGGTAAAAAATATTTTAATTTATAGTTGTAAATCAGCATACAACTATCATATTATTAGTTATGATATCGTATCAGGATAATAAGACCTGACGAACCTGTGTGATGTTTCTTCCGGGTGAAAACGCCGGTCAGGCGGTGTGCTTGCCTTGATTAATGAAACTGGTGTATTTTAGTACTGTGAAGCGAAGGGAGGTGAATAAATTCAATTCACACAGTTAAATATACCGCGAATAATAATTCCACATAAATGAAAATACATGGTTTATTGTTTAAAAAAATGTAGCTCATTTATTAATCGCAGACAGTTGTTACGTTTACCAAACGTAAGAGGAGGAAATAATGAAGAAACTATCTTTGTTGCTGCCAATTGCAATAGTCGTCATGTTGCTTTCCAGTCTGGTGATTTCCTGTGGTGGTGAAGAAGGAGCGACTCCTGAAGAGCCGCTTCTATTGAGGCTTACCATACCAACGCCCGCGGGAGATAAACTCACCGTAAACGCCGAGGAGCTCGCTCAAGCATTCAGCGACCGTACAGATGGCGCCTACCAGATTAAAGTCTACCCCGGCGAGCAGCTGGTGAAAGTGCCGGAGACCATGGATGCGGTAAGGAGCGGCACTGTCGAGATGGCTTCAATCGGACTGGGTATATTCGCATTTCTTGACCCGGGCCTGGCGGAAGTACCTATGTTGTACGACAACGTTCGGGCTAATGCGGCCGCCTGCAAGCCTTCAGTAGAAATTTACAACGAGAGGCTTCAGGAAAAGCTCAACCAGGTGGCGCTTGCCTCGTATACCACCGGAGCCCAGGAGCTGATTTCCACCAAACTTGTGACGAAGCTAGATGACTGGAAAGGTATGATGATAGGAGCCACCAATCCGGAGTCTGCGGCGCTGGCACAAGCTCTCGGCGCTTCCCCGGTAACGATTCCCTGGACGGAATGCTATTCCAACCTGGAGAAGGGTGTTGTGGATGCTGTCCTGACATCGACCCAGTGGACCATAATATCCGGGTTACCCGATGTTGCTTCGTACGTGATACGCTTCTATTCCACCCCGACCTTTAACACGTATCTAATCAATATGGACGTATTCAACAGCATGCCGAAGAAAGTACAGGATGCCTTGGTTGAAGAGGCGTGGAAAGCTGCAGAAGTCATGAGCGCCGCTCATATAGCGTCCGCTAAAGAGGATAAAGATATACTTGAAGGGCTGGGGGTGGAAGTGTATGACCTTCCTAAAGATGAACGCGCTAAATGGGCAGCGGCGGTAAAACCGTACGTAGATGAAAAAATCGCCGGTCTGGGAGATTTCGGCAAGAAGCTAAGAGAAATTGCCGAGAAAGCGAATGCCGATAATCCCTAGGAACCAGAATCTATATCCAGAAATATCAAGCAATGGTGTGATTGGCCGCCAATCGTAATAACGGTTGGTGGCCTTCCCCATTGGAAGTTGGGGAAGTGTGGAATTAATATAGCCGAACCCGGGACTAATTATCAACTCTCGCGGGTTTCTGTAAGAGTGGTTCTGGGGGGCTTACAGCATGATAGCCTGGGAAAATATAAAATATCTCCAAAGGGCTATCAACACGTGACCGGCGTCTTATTATCTGGAGGCGACGAGATTGGTCAGTGAAGAAAAGAGCATGCCAGAGAAGATAGTCGATAAAGCCAGCCATATCTTTCTCGTGTTAAGCGGCATATTGATAGTGATAATGATGTTTACCGCAACTTACGGTGTTGTAAGGCGGTATGCGTTCAATAATCCGGAGCCGTATTCTTACGAAATCAGCATCATGTTCCTGTTATTCTCTTTTGTCTTTGCCATATCGGCCGTGGAGAGACTCGGCAGGCATATCAGGGTAGACTTTGTAAGCAGTCACCTGTCTCAACGCGCCCAACATATTATTGTAAATATTATTGCGCCTATTATGGGGCTTTTTTTCGCTTTCATGCTCACCTGGAAGGGGGTTGAAGTGGCTTTGTTCTCACTGAAAATCGGTGAAGTGAGTTCATCGTCCTGGGGAGAGCCTATATTCCCGATAAAGCTGATGGTACCGGTAGGTTATACCCTGCTTCTCCTCGTTCTTCTGACCAGAATTTACAACGGTTTTGCCTCCTTGAGAAGCAGGGCGGATAAGAAAACAGACTAACTTTACTTACCGTTTGGCGTTGATAATTACATCGCCTGGCAAACTGGGGGTTTCATGGATTATACCACCGCAGCCATCATATGCGTAGCCGGCATGCTTATCTTCCTGATGCTCGGGGTCCCCATTGCCTACTCTCTGGGATTCGTATCGATAATAGTCGGGTTTGTCACCTTCGGGAGTCTCTGCCTCCAGAAAGTCGGGTGGATGACCTTCCACCTGTTGTACAACTTAAGCTGGACGCCGTTGCCGCTTTTTACGCTGATGGCGTGTATCATCGCCGAAACCAAGATAGGTGAAGACCTTTACCGGGCCGCCAGGAACTGGCTGTCCCGCGTCCCCGGCGGGCTGATATCCGCCAGTATCTGGGGCGAAGCCGGGATGGCCGCCGCCCTGGGCGCCAGCGCCCCTACGATAGTCGCGGTTGGTAAGGTAGCGGTACCGGAATTCGAGCGATATAACTACAATAAGGCGCTCGGACTGGGTGCGCTGGTCTGCGGTGGTGTTCTCGGACCGTTGATTCCGCCCAGCGCTACGATGATTATTTTCGCCATTTTATCGAACGTGCCCCTCGGACGGCTTTTCATAGCGGGGATTGTCCCGGGTATTATACTTGCCATGATGCTGTCTATCGTGCCCGTAATATTATGCTCGCGTAATCCTTCTCTCGGTGGTACGGTTGGTTCCGTCAGCTGGGGAGAAAGGTTCTCCTCGCTAAAAAGGGTCTGGCCCATCGGCTTTGTGATGGTGTGTGTTCTCGGCTCGATCTACATGGGAATAGCCACGCCCACAGAGGCGGGGGGTGTCGGGGCTTTTGTCGTACTGGTCATCGCCGTTGTGTTTTACGGTCTAAGGATAAAGGGCCTGTATCGGGCTATGATAGAGACGGCCCTGATAAATGCCATGATTCTCATTATTCTGGTCGGGACACAGTTCTTTGCTTACGTGGTGGGCAGTTCCGCCCTGGCGGAAAATCTGGCCGGGATGGTCACCTCGATGAATCTACCCCCGACCCTGATAATCGTTTGCATCATGGTTGTACTTCTCATTCTCGGCTGCTTTATCGAGGGAATTACCATCATGATGCTGACGATACCCCTCTTTGTTCCCATGGTGCTCGCGCTGGGTTACGACCCGCTGTGGTTCGGGATATTATACGTGACCAACATGGAAATAGCCCTGATTACGCCGCCGATGGGAATCAACCTGTTCCTGGTGAGAAATACCTTTGATATACAGACCGGCGAGCTCCTGAAAGGAATATTGCCTTTCCTGGGCGTTCTTATACTCTTCCTGGCGCTTATGGTGGTGTTCCCCGAATTAAGCCTGTGGCTGCCGGGTATGATGATAAAAT
>CAYPDM010000044.1:0-12877 GCA_964409485.1 uncultured Dehalococcoidaceae bacterium
GCGGGTGCGGGCCTGCGCCTGGAGCGGGCGCTGGATAAGAAATAGACGGCTCTTTTCAACTGCCGTAGAATTTGGATGTCGCTTAGACTTTGAAGCAGGCCACTTCGTGGCCGTTACCGACATCTCGTAATATTGGGTTTGCTTCGTGGCATTCGGAAGTAGCCAGATTGCACCTCGGGTGAAAATGACACCCGATTGGCGGGTCCGCCGGACTCGGCACTTCTCCTTTGAGAACGATCCGCGTCCGTTTCCTTTCTATTACCGGATTAGGCACCGGTACCGCCGAAAGCAATGCCTTGGTATAGGGGTGGAGAGGATTTGAATAAAGCTCTCGCGAGTTCGTTATTTCGATAATGCGCCCCAGGTACATCACTGCAACACGGTTGCTGATGTGCTGCACCACGGAAAGGTCATGGGCGATAAAGAGATAGGTGAGCCCCAGTTTTTCCTGGAGGTTCTCCAGGAGGTTGATTATCTGGGCTTGAATAGAGACATCCAGCGCGGAGACCGGCTCGTCGCAGATTATTAGATTGGGCTGGCAGGCCAGGGCTCGGGCTATGCCTATACGCTGGCGCTGGCCGCCGCTAAACTCATGGGGGACACGGTCCATCATTGACGGGTCCAGCCCGACCAGTCGGAAAAGCTCTTCCACCCTTTCGCCAAACTCTTTTTTATTTACCAGGTTGTGGATTATCAAAGGCATGCCAACGATAGTGCGAGCTGTTTGTCTGGGATTAAGTGAGCCGTAAGGGTCCTGGAAAATAGCCCCGACCTGGGCACGGAGCGGTCGTATCCGGTCTTCCTTCAAGCTGGAAATATCTTTTCCGCTAAAAATTATATTTCCGGAGGTAGGTTTATATAAGCGCAGGATAGTGCGGCCTATGGTAGTTTTACCGCACCCGCTCTCCCCGACAAGCCCGAGGGTCTCGTTTTTTCTTATACTAAAGCTAACACCGTCAACGGCTTTTATCTCGCCGACCCTGTGCTGCAGTAATCCCCTGGTTATTGGAAAATACATCTTGAGGTTCATAATTTCGATGACATTCTGATTTTGTTCTTGATTCATGGTTTCTCCTGGATATCCGCATAACACGCTGCGTAATGCTGGCCTTCCAACTGGGCCAGCGGGGGCCAGGGTTCCCGCCGGCATCTCTCAAAGGCATACTCGCACCGGGGCAGGAAGGCGCAATGATTCGGCATATTAATCAGGTTCGGCGGCAGACCCTTAATTGGAACCAGTTTTTTATCTTCCCGGGTTTCGCCCAGTTGAGGCACGCATTTCAGCAGACCGATGGTGTACGGATGACGCGGTTTGAGAAATATATCATCGGCCAGGCCGGATTCGATGATACGGCCGGCATACATCACGTAAATCCTTTCCGCGTAGCGGGCGACGATGCCGAGATTATGCGTCACGATGACCAGGGCGGTGTTGGTTTTCATAACCATGTCCTGCATCAGTTCCAGCAGCTGCGCCTGTGTGGTGACATCAACGGCTGTGGTGGGCTCGTCGGCAATCAATATTGCGGGATTACAGGAAAGGGCTATCGCTATCATGACCCTCTGGCGCATACCGCCGCTGAACTGGTGGGGATAGGAATCGAGGCGGTTTTTCGCATCAGGGATACCGACCAGCCTTAGCAGTTCTACGGCTCTCTCGCTGGCCGTGTGAGGTTCCATGTTGAGGTGGACTTCCAGGCTCTCGGTCAGTTGCCGCCCGATAGTCAGCACCGGATTGAGCGATGTCATCGGTTCCTGAAAAATCATGGCTACCTTAGCGCCACGGATGGAACTCATCGTTTCGCTATTGGCCTTGTACTGAAGCAGGTCCTGGCCGCTGAACATCACCCTGCCGCTTACAATCTCTCCCGGCGGGGTTGGTATAAGCTGTAGAATGGAAAGCATACTGACCGATTTACCGCACCCGCTTTCCCCCACCAGACCTATTATTTCCCTCTCGTTGATATGTAAAGAAATGCCGTCCACGGCCTTGACAAGTCCGCGGTAGGAATGGAAATGAGTCTTCAGGTTTTCAATGGTCAATATAGCTGTCATGGTAATTCCCTTGATTATTATTATTCGTAAATTACTCGATAACTCCCCGGAGTTTCGGATCAAGCGCATCCCTCAAGCCGTCTCCGAGCATATTGAAACCGAAGACAACCAACATGATGGCTATCCCTGGCGAAATGGCCAGCACGGGACTGGTCATAAGAAATTTGTAGCCGTCAGAGACCATACCCCCCCAGGCAGGTGTCGGCGGGGTTATCCCGATTCCCAGGAAGCTCAAGCCGGCCTCCGCCAGGATGGTGGCTCCCAGCCCGATGGTAATCATTACCAGGAGGGGAGGGAACGCATTGGGAAGAATCTCCTGCAACATAAGGCGCCGGTTGCTCATGCCCATAGCCCGCGCCGAAAGAACGTATTCGTTCTGTTTCACGGAAAGGACGACGCCGCACATCATGCGGCAGGGTGCCGCTATCATGCCGATAGACAGAGCTATGATGATATTCTTCATGCCCGACCCCAGCAACGTAGCCACGAGTAGGGCCAGCAGCAACATCGGGAAAGCCATCAGCGCATCCATAAATCTCATGATTATATGGTAGAGGACGCCGCCGAAATAAGCAGCAATAAGACCTAGCGCTATGCCGATTACCGAAGCGATGCCTATTACAGAAACACCGATGATTAAGGATGTCTGCGAGCCGTAGATTATCCGACTCAAGGTGTCCCTGCCCAGGGAATCCGTCCCCAGGAGATGAGCCATACTCGGCGGCTCGAGTTTGTTGATGATGTCCATCTTGTACGGGTCATAAGGGGCCAGGAGAGGCGCAAAAATAGCCGCGATTATCAGTATGACGATTATCACGAAGCCGATAACCGGCAAAGGCCGACCCACGAAGACGGAAATCATACGTTTCGTCTCGCTGTAACTCGGCGCTACTTCTGACCAGCCGGAATCATCAACAGCCTTGTTGCCGGTATCTTTCTCCTCCGCCATGTCAGAGCTCCTTAATCATATCGTATCCTCGGGTCGAGCCACCCGTAGGAGATGTCAACTACAAGATTTGATAGTACCACCACTACCGCAATAATGAGGGTGCCGGCCTGAATAACCTGGAAATCCTGCTGCATCACGGATTGCGTCATCAGCCTGCCGACACCGGGGATATTAAAAATTGTCTCTATGAGGACCGAGCCTCCGAAGATAAAGGCTACCTGGAGACCAAGCTGGGTGACAACAGGGATAAGGGCATTCTTGATGGTATGCCTCGTAATAATCATCCGCTCTCTCAATCCCTTGGACCACGCCGTGCGGATATAATCCTGCTGAATCACCTCGAGCATCGAGGAACGGGTCAGACGGGTCAGCGCGGCTAAAGAGAAGAGAGAAAGGCAAATAACCGGCATTACTATCTTTTTCAGGCTCAACCAGAAATCTTCGAAAGGGTCGGTCCAGCCGCTTACCGGCAGCAACCCGGCCTTGAGAGCCAGGAGATAAATAAGAATAATACCCACCCAGAAAGCCGGCGCAGTTATACCGATGTTTGCCAGGAAAGTAACCGCCGTATCTATCCACGTACCTCGCCGGAGGGCGCAAATAACGCCGAAACCGATGCCGAAAATAGCGCTGATTATAAAAGCCAGCACCCCCAGGTAAACCGTTATGGGCATACGTTCCTTGATAAGGTAGCCCACGTCGGCATCATAGTATATGGAAAGACCGAAATCGCCGGTGAAAAGTCCACCCAGCCAGTCGACGTACTGCAACGGTATGGTTTTATCCAGGCCGAACTTAACCCGCAGTTCTTGAAGTTGCTCGTCGGTTAGCTCCTGCATATCGGCCTGGTTAATGTATATCACCAGTGGATCGCCGGGTAAAAGACGGATAAAGAGAAAAATCATGATAGTGACAATCAGGATAACGATAATGCCTATCAATATCCGGCGGATGATGTATGCTGTCACACTGGCCTCCGTCAATGTTAAGTGGCATTCCGAAAAACGCACACCCCGACTATACCTGGCTATGAGTATAATCCGGGTAATAAGCTATGCCTGAGGTGCTGTTAAGTGCTCTCGTATTCCAGACCGGGTGACATACCGTGTCGCCATATCGGGGAACGCCGTTATGCCACCCAATCCTGTACATTTACTTGCGCTATATATTACTTTTCCAGCCAGACGTCATGTGGCGCCCAGTAACTCACGATGTGTCTGGCATGATGTTCGAACCCATGAAGGGTTGGATACATGGCAACCAGCGGGCAATCGCCCTGGTACGGGATGCATATAACGTCGTCGTACAAACCCTTGATTATTTCCTTGAACTGCTTGGTACGCGCTTCATCATCGAGCTGCGCGGTAATGGCATCCCATTTATCGAACCATCCTTCGGGACGGTAGAAGCTGATGTAGTTAGTTTCGTCACCGTAGCGGCCCATGGTGCCGAGGAGCGTGCCGACATTGGGGAAGCCGGGGAAGAGGATGCCCTCCCAGCCCTCGCGAGGCTTGGAAAAGGCTGCGCCGAACTCGAGGATTTCCAGTTCGGTCTCGATGCCGACCTCTTTAAGGTACGTCTGCACGGCTACGAGGGTATCGCGCCGCGCCATGACATCGGAAACCAGCTTGGTAGTAAATCCGCCGGGATAACCGGCCTCGGCGAGCAGCTCTCTGGCTTTGTCGGGGTCGTACTCGCGCAGTGGACAATCATCATTGTACCACTGGTCTCCAACCATCGCCAGCTGTCCCAGAGGATCGTAGTAACCCATGCCGATGCCCTGGGCCATCGTCCTCTTGTCAAGGGCGTATTCCAGCGCCAGTCGTACCCTCTTATCGGCGAAGGGAGAGTCCGGGTTATTGCCGTCCGGGATAAAGCTGTGGAGGTAAGCCAGCGTCGGCTGGTAGATGGTATAGCCTTCAGCGGCCAGTTGGACCGCATCGACGGGGTCGACGTTCTCTATGGCCTGCGCTTCTCCCGCCTTGAAGGACATGATACTGACGGTGAGGTCGGCGATGTTGCGGATTTCTATAGCATCCAGGTAAGGCTTGCCCTCCTGCCAGTAGTTGTCATTCCTCGTGTATCTGACGAAATTGTCTCTCTGCCAGCTGTCAAACAGGAAAGGCCCGGTGCCGACGCAGTGCAGTTCGGCCATATTTTCCGCGGTGGCTTCTTTGGCCATGGCCGTCGGCGAAGCCATCAAGCCGATAGCCCCCTGCGCGATACGGAGCAGGAAGGTGGAATCGACATCTTCCAGGTTTATCTTGACGGTGTATTCATCCGGGACTTCGATTGATGTGACGTTGGTAAGGAAGGCCGTGCCGGATAAATTTGCCTCGGTGACGGCTTCAATATTGTACTTCACGGCTTCGGCGTTGAAGGGAGTGCCGTCGTGGAACTTGATGCCCTCGCGTAGCGTTAGCGTAATGGTCTTGCCATCGGGCGAGACGTCCCAGTCGGTGGCCAGGAAGGGCTCTATATGTTCCAGTTCATCGGTCAATAGAAGGGGTTCTAATGCCGGGAAGGTATTGCGGTTGGCGCAAATCCCGAGGTTATCGGCGATGGAACCTATCTGGGTTATACCGCCATTGTGGTTCCAGATAAAGGTGCCGCCGTATTGCGGTCCGCCGGGTTCCGGTGCCGGCGCGGGTGCCGGTGATGGTTCTGGCTCCGGCGATGGTGCCGGCGCTGGTGCGGGTGCAGGAGCCGGTGCCGGTTCAGGGGTTGGTTCGGCACAGCTGCCCAGGAGAAGTCCGGCTATTATCACGATCATCAGAGATATGATAAAACCATTCTTCAATTTCATATTCTTAACCTCCTGTGAAAACTTGGTTTACGTTCTTTTCGACCTTGTTTAATGTTATCTTGAGCATTTCCCTTTGGTTTTTGTTATTCTCCCGTCACATAAGCTGGTGCCTCCCGGATATTATCCTAAGTAAGATCACAATAGTCCTCCGGCTTAGAGCCTTAATTCAAGACGTGGTTTCAGGAGATGGTCGGTAAGTTTGGTCTCGCGCATGAATTCCACCAGCATCTCGTGCAGCTCGTGCGCCTTTTCTGGTTTTTCTGTTATGACGTTCTTCAACTGCTGCGGGTCTGAAGGCAGATGATAGAGTTCGGATAAACCTGCTTCGGTGTTATAGAGTAGAGACCATTCATCCGTCGTTACGGTTGCGGTAGAATCTTTTTCCGTTTCTCGCAGGTGATCATCAACTGAACGTAGTGAATCACCGGCATTCAGGAACGGATGCGCACTCACCACATATTTTCGGCCCGGTATGGTCTGGTCTTTTATCATCGGCAGCAGTGATATACCCTCGACTCGAGGAGGAATCTTAAAGCCCATGATATCCATTACTGTGGGCATCAAATCAATGGCTGAAGTCAACCCGCTATAAACAGTCGGTTTGACACCGGGAACATAAATAATGAGAGGGGTGTGTGTCACTTCTTCATAGAATGGTGAGTCGGACCAGATTCCGGTTATCGGCCTCCCGGTTTTTTTATCCTTGGCGAAGACCATTTTACCGAGAAGGCCGCCATGTTCTCCGAAGTAGTAACCGTGGTCGCTCGTGAAGATGATGGCAGTATTTTCGAGCAAGCCCATGTTCTCCACCCTGCGCATGAAATACCCGAACCATGTATCTACCATGGTGATTTCACCACAGTACGATGCGTGGGCCTTTTTGACCTTCTCTTCAGTAAGGCCGGGGATATCCTGCCAGTATCCATACAAGGGCGGCGCCTGGTCGCCGTCATGTCCGGGCCAGTATAGTTCACGATAATATTGCGGGGGCTCCCAGGGCTCGTGCGGATCCCAGGTGTCTATGTAGAGAAAGAAATTCTCCTTATAATGCCTTTCCAACCAATCCATTGATTTTATGAATGTCTGGGGAGCAAAGCAATCGGATTCATAGCGCCAAGATCCTCTCACATCTCCGCCGAAAAAGGGCGTCTGACCGGGAATCTCGGTAAAGCTCTTGAACCCACGGTCGTAGTTCATACCGTTGCGTATGAAGAACGGTGTATCAACAATCGCGGCGGTGGTGACGTCCTTGTTTGACAGCAATTCTGGTAGCACATCTTCGCTTTTTGATATTGGTTCCCACTGCATAAAAGACATCGTCCAGCGACCCGTAAAATAATCGGCCCTAGTCGGCATGGTCGGGAATCCGGCGATGTAATGACCGTCAAAACGGACAGACTTTTTCGCGAAATCGTCTATTGAAGGTGTATGGATTTCTTTATTCCCGTATATACCTACACGGTCACGACGTAACGAATCGGATATTACCCAGATAACGTTCAATTAATATTCCCTCTCTTCCCTTTGCTTTCCCTGCGTTAGAGTACAAGGATAGGCTATAAATAAGGTACCGAGATATCAAATAGCGTATTATTTACATCTTTCTCCTTTCTTCCGAACATATCAGAGTAATAGACTATTTATACTCCCGATAGTTGTTTTTTAACAATTTTCGTGCTTGCGCCATGCATTTTCTTGAGGGTTAAGGAAAGTCTAACTAATTTAAAATGATTTGTCAATTGATTTTGTGCATAAAACTACCAGTATACGTATTATTATTGTCAAAATTATTACATCATCCCTCGCTAATCTTCACAATGAACCCCACCGTTAATAGTTATTATCGGCGGTAACAGGCCGGATAACCGGATACTCAAAGCATCACTCTCTTAATAATCTTAAAGGCGGGTCAGCCATATTCTCTCCAGTTGATAAGCCTATATCTTAATTCAGACGTGATTACCTCCCATAACCCCACCCCATACTTTTAGGAAGTACCCCGGATGGGATTAGACATTGGTCCCCCAACATGTTACTATAAACATCGGCAAAGGGAAGGAGTGTAAAAATACTCAAGGGGATAAGTTGTGACCTGAAGAATTAGGTAAAAAGTGTTGTCTGGGGACTCATCGACCACTCTGTGAATCTCGCCTCACCCTGTTGATTCCAGTGATTCTCAAATCAAGCAGTCCATCAGCAATGGTCTGTTCATTTCAGGTTATTAATCAACTCCAGTAAGCAGTATTTAACTCAAGTCCGTTCTTTGTTACCAAAACCCCACAGCTATTGAGCTTCCCGCCAGGTTTTCCCCCTATTTCATTTTTTAAAACGTACCGAATATAGGGAACGTGTTTGTGTTGAGACCGTCTTCAGCAAAAGAAAGGTGGCAGAAGTATGCCCGCTATAAATGAGCAAATAGAAATAGATAAAAGGAAATTACTGAACCAGATTGGCTACGACGAGGAATATCAGCCTACGGGCCGTGTTGCCTCTCTGGTGGATGATTATATAGATAATTATCATGACCTTATTGCGCCGTCCTATTCGTATACGATCAGGGATATCGAGTTCGTAGACGGGAATCGTATCGGCATCGGGGATTCTATTATCGTGAAGAGTAAAATACTGGCCGTATTGCTGGCAAGGTGCCGCAAGGTGGCCTTTTTCACCCTGACAATCGGTAACTACCTGGAAGAAATGGTGGCTTACCTCGCCGAGAACCATCTGGTACTTCAGGCGACCGTGCTCGATGCAATCGGTTCGGGCACGGCGGAAAAACTGGCCGGCCAGATTGAAAAGATAATAAAGGTAAAAGTTGGTACCGAGGGACTTGTTGCCAGCCGGCGCTTCAGCCCGGGCTACTGCGACTGGGAAGTGAGCCAGCAGCAAGCAGTCTTTCAGGCCATGCGGGGCGATACCGCCGGTATTAAATTAACGGAGAGTATGCTGATGATACCGCGCAAGTCTATATCCGGTATCATCGGGGTCGGCCTGCCCGGCAACGGTATTGAGGAGTATAACCCGTGCCTTACCTGTAAGAAGAAGGACTGCCCGGGGAGGAGGAAATAGACTATAGTTGTAAGAAAAGGACTTGAAGGTGGGAGTTATCAGCCCCTTACCCCCGAGGCTATATCACGTGTCAACGATACTGTTTTACGCGTTATTGAGGAAATTGGTTGTAAGGTAAATTCAGAGCAGGCCGTAGCCGCATTTAAAGCAGCCGGGGCCAGTGTAGATAAAGAAAACCGCGTGCGTATGTCCCCCGGAAAAGTGACGGACCTTATCGGGAAAGCACCATCGGAGATCAGGCTGTGCGGTCGTAACGGCAAGAACGATATATTATTAGGCGGTAAACGCGTCTACGCCGGTACCGGGGGCACCGCCCTTAATGTTTACGAACCTGAAACGGGCCAGAACCACCCGGCTACCCTGGAAGACCTGAAGAAAATCGCCAGACTTGTAGATAAACTGGATAATATCCATCTCTTTCTGCTGCCCACCTATCCCAACGAACTATCGATAGAGCAGGTGGATGTCAATCGTTTCTTTGCCGGGTTGGACAATACCACCAAGCATATTATGGGTGGAGTCTATACATCCGAAGGGTTGCAGCAGGTCATACGCATGGCGGAAACGGTGGCCGGTTCGGCGGAGGCGCTGCGGGAAAGACCTATTATATCCGTGATAACCTGCAGCATCAGCCCTTTTGTTATCGATGGTGAATACGGCGACATGGTGGTAGCCGCCGCCAGGAGCGGTCTGCCTCTGGTATGCCCGTCGGAACCGCTGTGCGGGGCGACCTCGCCGGTAACGCTGGCCGGCAATCTGGTTGTCCAGACGGTGGATTCATTGATGGGAGTCATGCTGGTTCAGGCGGTTAATCCGGGAATGCCGGTAATCTTCGGCTCGGTGGCCACCAATACAGACCTGCGGGACTATAAGTATATAGCGGGTTCCGTGGAGATGGGCCTGCTCAATGCGGCTGGTGCCCAGATGTCCCAGTTTTATAAATTACCTTACTACGCCACCGGAGGCATGACGGATTCTAAAACGCTGGATGCCCAGAGCGGTTACGAATCGGCTATTACCAGCCTGATGTGTGCCCTGGCGGGCTCTAATTTTATCCATGATGCGGCCGGGTTAATGGAATTCGCCATGACCGTCTGCTACGAAAAATACGTAATCGATAATGAGATAATCGGCATGGTGATGAGGGCCGTCGAAGGGATAAGGGTAGATGACGAGACACTGGCGTATGACCTCATCAAGGAAATCGGGCCTGGCGGCAACTTCGTCACTGCCAGGCACACGCGGCGTTTCATGCGGCGGGAACACTACCAGCCTGCCTTGAGCGACCGGAACAGCCGGGAGAAGTGGGAGGCCGGGGGTGGTAAAACCACCTGGGAACAAGCCGCCGGGACCGTAAAAGCTATCCTGGAAACCACTGCGGCTAAATTGCCGGATACGGTTAGAGGCCGGATACTGGCGGAGATAAAAGGCATAATAGACTGAAGATAGACCCGCAAGCGGATTGGAGGGAAGGATGACTGCGCAAATAATTGACTTAGTCAGAGAGAATGTGATTCAGGGGAGAGTCACCCGGGATGACGAGGGTATCGAGGAAGGTATGGTCGGTCAGCCCGGAGTAACCGAGTTGATAGAAGAAGCCCTAGACTCGGGCGTCAATATAGCTGACATTATCACCGAAGGGCTTACGGCATCCATGGAAGCCGTGGGCGAGAAATACGAAAATGAAGAATACTACATACCCGATATGCTGGCCTCCGCCGAAGCGGTAGGGGTTGCCATGGAGCTGCTGGAGCCGCACCTGGCCAGGAACGGCATAAAGCCCAAGGGTAAAATACTTATCGCCACCGTCAAGGGTGACCTTCATGATATCGGCAAGAACATCGTATCGATACTGCTGCGGGGGGCCGGGTACATCGTTAAGGACATCGGCCACGATGCCGAGCCCGGGGATATCGTAAACGCAGTCAGGGAAGAAAAGCCCGATTACCTCGGGCTTTCGGCGCTGCTTACCAGCACCATGGTCAACATGGAGGAGATTATCAAAGCGCTTAAAGAAAACGGCTTGAGAGACAAGGTAAAGGTAATCATCGGCGGTGCGCCGGTTACGCAGGAGTACGCCGAGAGTATCGGCGCCGATGGTTACGGCGCCGACGGGTTTCATGCCGTGGCCGTAGTGGAAGCTCTGCGCTCCGGCAAGCAGCCGTTTAGTTAAGGGGGGAGCGAAATGCCCAGAGAAGGAATTTTAATTGAAAATCCCATAGAAAGGCTGTCCGGCGAGCAGGTACGGCAAATACACGGTGCCTCCATCGATATCCTTAATGACCCGGGGCTCCTTTGCTTCAATAAAAAGGCGGCGGAGGTCTTTCAGGCAAATGGCGCCGAGGTGTCCGCAATCTCCGGCAGTGGCACGCCCTGCTGGGGCGTGAAGATACCGGAAAATCTCGTTGCCGGCGCCCTGGAAAGCGCCCCGAAGACGGTCAAGCTCGGGGCCAGAAACCCGGATAACACCCTGATAATGAACGGGGATGAACCGCGCGTGTTTTTTATCACCGGCTCGGAGACCAACATCTGGCTGGATGTTGATTTCTCCACCTATGTAAGTAAGACAGACCCGTCTAAGGAAGTAAAAGTGCCGGAATTTAAACCTCGGCGCGGCACCGTGGCTGACCTGTGCGATTCCGCCCATGTCTGCGAGCAGCTGGAAACCGTGGACGGCTATATACGCACGGTTAATATTCAGGATAAAGACATAACCGAAGATAATAAAGATGTCAATAAGTTCTTCGCCTGCCTGGATAACACCACCAAACATGTCATGTCCGGTCTCACCAGCCTGAAACAGCTGGATAACGTAGTCAGGATGGCGGAAATTATTGCCGGCGGACCGGATAAACTCAAGGAGAACCCCTTGATATCGTTTATTACCTGCCTGGTAAAAAGCCCGCTGCAATTCGTCGATGACACCACCGAGACTTTTATGGAGGTGTGTAAAAGAGGGCTGCCCATCGTGGTTTCTTCCTCGCCGCAGGCCGGAACTTCGGCGCCAATTAAAGAGGCCGGTATCATGGCCCAGATAAATGCCGAGGTACTGGCCGGTATAACGCTCGGCCAGCTGGTGAACAGGGGGACGCCGGTGCTCTACGGCAGCGTGCCGGTGAGGGCGCGCATGGATACCCTGGGAGATTCCTACGGGTCTGTAGAGACCAGCCAGTACAATATCGACTGCGTGCAGATGGCGCGATTTTATAAACTGCCGAACTATTCTACCTCCGGCGTGAGTGATGTCAAGATACCCGGACAGCAATCATCGATAGAGAGGCTGTTCTCCGATATCGTGGTGACCATGAGCGGGCCGCAGTTCCTGCACTGTGCCTACGGGCTGCTGGACTGCAATTCCGTGTTCTGCCTGCTCCAGGCTGTCCTGGATGACGCGCATTTTAAGATGATTAAATTTTTCCTGAAATCGCCGCGCATTAATGAACAGGAGTTTAATACGGTCAAGAAGCAAATAAAGGAAGTAGTGGCTACGCCGCAAAAAATGTTTATCAATTATATCAGGCCGGTCATGCGCAGCGGGGAAATCTCGCCCCCTTATCCTTTCGAGGCGGAAGGCGAGGTTGATAGCGTTTTTGCTCTGGCCAATGAGCGCTTACAGGAGCTAAGGGCAAAACCCGTGGAGCATATCGACCCGGAGACAACCGCCAGGATATTCCGGGAGGTCCCGGGTCTGCTGGCCAGGCTGAATGTACATAAGGGAGATGGATAGCGATGAGTGAAGATATTTTAAGCCTGTTGAAGGAAAACGTGATTCAGGGAAGAAAGACCGGTGAAGATATAGGTATCGACGAATCGCTGTCCGGGACGCCGGGAGTCGTCGACCTGGTAAATTCGGCGTTGAAGGATAATATATCTCCGGAATTAATCATCAAGGAGGCTCTTACCTCGGGAATGGAAGTCGTCGGCGAGAAATTTTCCACCAGGGAGTACTTCATACCGGATATGCTGGCCTCCGCCGACGCCGTCGGGGCGGCCATGGA
>CAYPDM010000045.1:0-2562 GCA_964409485.1 uncultured Dehalococcoidaceae bacterium
AGGAGAGGGGGACACAGGGGGTGAGGTAGAAAAAATACAAGGAGTCTTAGATGAAAAAGAAGCTATTAACTGCACTGGTAACGACTGTATTCTTGCTCTCCATCGCCTTAACTGGCTGCGGCGGCGGCATAGCGCAGGAATCGTATGACAAAGTTTTAGCCCAGTTCAACGAAGCCCAGGCAAAGATACAGGAAGCGCGGGACAACATCAGCACCATGGAAGCGGAAAAAGACACACTGCTGGACGAGCTTGATGAAGCAAAATCCAAAGCTGGCGAGCTTGAAGGCATAGTAAATAGTCTCAAAGAGCAGTATGAGCTTATCGGGGCTACGCCCGCGGAAACCGCCGCGAAAATCGTCAAGTACTACCGTGATACCCACGAATACAGCATGACCGACCTGTTTATTTGCTCGGACATGGCTTCGGAAGTCTGGAATATGCTTAAAGCAAAAGGAATCAACGCGAGAATCGCTATAGGTGTTACCAGTGGCATTGTTGCTGACATTCTACAGTGCGACCATGCCTGGGTCCTGGCCGAGGTAGCCCCCGGCGAGTACCTGGCTCTGGAGGCCACCGGCGGCTATGCTATTACGAAAAGTGAAAATCCCTATTATTATAACGGGTGGTACTTCGATAGCCCCGCCGGATTGAAGAGTTATAACGACCTGGTTAGAGAATATAACGTCAGGATTGAGATAATAATGGATATCCACAATGAAGCCGTGGCGGTTGCCGATGAGCATGACGCCTCGACCAATCAGGTTACGGCTGACAGGCTGCTGGCCGTGTATAATAAACTGGTGGAGTTGCGTGACGAACAGGATGCCAGGTCAAAGCAGGTAAAGGCGGAACTGGATAGTCTGGCCAGGCCATTATGATATTAACCTAAGAGGAGTTAAGAGTGCGTATATCAAAGCTGTTCGGTAAGACATTAAGAGAGGTTCCCGCCGATGCGGATACGGCCAGCCACCGGCTGCTGGTGAAGGCCGGCATGATTAATCAGCTCGCTGCCGGTGTTTATTCCTACCTGCCGCTTGGCTGGCGGGTGCTGCGTAAAATAGAGAATATCATTCGCGAGGAAATGGACCGGGCCGGCGGCCAGGAAATCAATATGCCGGTAATACAGCCGTTCGAGATATGGCAGCAGAGCGGGCGGGACAAGATGGACGTGCTCTTTACCCTCTACGACCGCCGCGAGCGCAAGATGGTCCTGGGCCCCACCCACGAAGAGGTGATTACCCAGCTGGCCGCCCGCTATATCCAGAGCTACCGTGACCTGCCCAAGATGCTCTATCAGATTCAGGTCAAGCTGCGCGATGAGCCCCGTCCGCGCGGGGGGCTTATCCGGGTGCGGGAATTCCACATGATGGACTTATACAGCTTTGATATCGATGATGCCGGACTCGATGCCAGCTATGACGAAATGGTCCGGGCTTACCAGAAAATTTATGACCGCTGTTGCCTGAAAATCATGCTGGTGGACGCCGATAGCGGCGCCATCGGAGGGAAGGACTCGCGCGAGTTCATGGCCGTTGCCGAAAGCGGCGAGGACGAAATCATATACTGCCCGGAGTGCAACTACGCCGCCAACGCGGAAAAGGCCGTCAGCGTCAAAGAAAAAATCGAAAACGGGGAGCCGCTGCCCGTGGAGGAAGTGGCCACTCCCGGCATGGGAACGATTGAAGAAGTGGCTGGTTTCTTGAAAATACCGCACAGCCATACATTGAAAGCTGTCTTCTATATCGCCGACGGGCAGATGGTCTTCGTGGTGATTCGCGGCGACCTGGAAGTAAATGAAATCAAACTCAATAATCTGCTCAAAGCCGCCGAGCTGCGCATGGCCACCGAGTCGGAGGTCATCGAGGCCGGTTTGGTCGCCGGCGCCGCCTCGCCGGTCGGCTTGAAGGGCTTTAAAGTAGTCGCTGACGACTCCGTGACCTCGGCTTCCAATCTCGTTGCCGGCGGCAATAAGCCGGATACGCACGTTAAAAATGTCAACTACCCGCGGGATTTCAAGGCGGATATCGTGGCGGATATCGCCGCCGCCCGGGCGGGAGACCGGTGCCCCGGGTGCGGCGGCGTCTTCGCCTCTACCCGCGGCATCGAGATGGGGCATATCTTCAAGCTGGGCACGCTCTACAGCGAGAAATTCGGCGCCATGTACCTGGACGAGACGAGCGAGCTGCGCCCCGTCGTTATGGGCTGCTATGGTCTGGGGCTGGGACGTCTTATGGCGGCGGTTATCGAGGGGAATCATGACGACAAGGGCATCATCTGGCCGGTATCCGTCGCCCCGTATCATGTCCATATCTGCCCGTTGTACCGCGAGGATACCAAAGTGGCCGAAATAGCCGACAAGCTGTACGAAGAGCTTGAGACAGCCGGACTTGAAGTGCTTCTCGACGATAGGGAAGAGTCCCCCGGCGTTAAGTTCAACGACGCCGATTTACTCGGCATCCCGTATCGCGTGACCGTCAGCCCGCGTACTCTGGAGAAAGACAGCGTGGAGTTTAAAAAACGCTCGCAGAAAGACTACGAGCTGGTTCCGCTGGGAGAGATAGC
>CAYPDM010000045.1:2662-12577 GCA_964409485.1 uncultured Dehalococcoidaceae bacterium
TTAGCCCCGCAACGTCGCTCCCAGTTCGCCGGTAAGACGTTTCAGAATTTGCTCCTGTACCTTATTGACTTCCTCGTCGGTCAGCGTGTGCGTGGGCGACTGGTAGACGAGGCGGTAAGCGAGCGATTTTTTACCTGCGTCCACCTGCCTGCCGGAATACACGTCGAAGAGGATGACCTCGCTGATAAGGGAGAAGCTCTGGATGATGTCAAGGATTTTCTGGTGCGTTATATCTGCATCGACTACCAGGGCAAGGTCCCTGATGGTGCTTGGAAAGCGCGGTATCGCCCGGAACATTTCATGGCTTACCGCGAACGGCAGCAGCGTTGAAACGTTGATTTCGAACAGGCATACCGGACTGTCTACTTCGAAAGCGTCAGCTACCCTGGGATGAAGCTCGCCGATAACGCCCAGTTTTACTTTCATGTCCTTTTCTTCGATGACTATGGCGGCCTGCCGGGCGGGGTGCAGCCCCTCGTCGCTGCTTTTCTCGAAACTGACGGTCACGTCCAGGTGTTCCAGCAGGCCTTCGATGACCCCCTTAACATCGTAAAAGTCAAACGAACCATCGCGGCCCAGCCATGACTTCTCGACTCTGGGGCCGCTCATGATGCCGCACAATATCTCCGGTTCATCGGGCAGGTCGTTTTCCCGGGGCAGGTATATCTTGCCCACCTCGAAGAGCCTGATGCCGCCGTCTTCGTGCCGGCGGTTGGAGGCCAGGGTGGATAACAGGTTAGCGCGCAGGTTAGGGCGCAGGTATTCCTGGTCGGCCGTCAGCGGCTTAACCACGCGTAAAGGCAGCGGCTCCGGGGGACGGGGGTCCGGCACCAGGTTGCTCAAAGCCTCGAGACCGGTCAGCGAATAGGTCACTATCTCCTGGAAGCCGTAGCCCGCCAGGGATTGTCTTATTTCCTTCTTAAGGCCGAGGAAGGGCTCCGGGTGCTGCTGGGGTATCGGGTCGTCCAGCATGGTAGTGGGAATCTTATCGTAGCCGATGATGCGGGCGACCTCTTCGATGAGGTCGACGTCATATTTAATATCGCTGCGCCAGTAGGGCGCGGTAACGGATATCTTTGAGCCTTCCACCGCGCAATCGAAGCCCAGCGAGGTCAGCGCTTTCAAGATATGGTCGCGACTGATGCTAATGCCGATAACGCGCTTCACTTTCTCCGGGGTCAGGGTAACGGGCTCGGGTTCTTTTTTACCGGGGTAATTATCGATGATGCCCCTGGCGGTTTTACCCCCGCCCAGCTCCGCGATAAGCTGCGTGGCGTGGCGCAGGGCCGGGATGGTCATTCCGGGGCTGATGCCGCGCTCGAACCGCATCGAGGCCTCGCTCGATAAGCCGAGGTGGCGGCTCGTATAATGAGTGCTGGACGCCTTGAAGCTGGCGGCTTCCAGCAGGATGGATGTGGTGGCTTCGGTAACCTCGCTGTTAAGGCCGCCCATAACTCCGGCTATGGCTACCGTTCCCTCCCCATCGGCTATAGTCAGCATGTCGCCGGAGAGTTTGCGTTCCTCTTCGTCCAGGGTATAGAATTTTTCACCCGCGGCGGCCCGGCGTACGATTATCTTCTTTTTGCGGAGAGTATCGTAGTCAAAGGAGTGCAGGGGCTGCCCGTACTCCAGCATGATGTAGTTGGTAATATCGACGATGTTGTTGATGGGGCGCTGGTCGCAGGCGATGAGCCGCTCCTGCAGCCAGGCGGGGGACTCGGCTATTTTAACGCCGGTAATGAGACTGGCGCAGTACCTGGGGCACAGGTCGGGGTCGGCGATTTCTATCGTTATCTGTTTCTCTATGGCGTCGCCGGTCTCTTGATATATGATTTCCGGGATATGTATTTCCTGTTCGCAGATTGCAGCTACTTCATGGGCGATGCCCACCACCGAAAGGCAGTCGGGACGATTGGGCGTGATATCGATATTGAGGACGGTATCACCCATGTGTTCGGCCAGCGGCTTACCGATTTCCGCCTCCGCCGCCAGTACCATGATGCCTTCGTGATTTTCGGATATACCGAGTTCCTTCTCGGAGCAAATCATGCCGCGGGAAACGACACCGCGAATCTTGGCCGGTTTTAATTCCTCCACATCGCCGTTATGGGGATTTACCAGTCGGGCGCCGACGCTCGCGAAGGCTATTTTATCGCCGGGATTCAAATTGGGGGCGCCGCAGACGACGGTTTCCTGCCCGGTGCCCAGTTCTACCGTCGCCAGCCGGAGCCGGTCGGCGTCGGGGTGGGGATTGACCGCCGTTATCTGCCCGACGACGACGTTATCCCAGTTGCCGCCGGTGGTGATGATTTCGGCTACCTCGAACCCGGCCATGGTCAGCTTACCGGACAGTTCCGCCGGGGGCAGGGTAACATCTACATAATCTTTAAGCCAGTTAACCGGTACTTTCATTCTATTACTCTAAAATTGCCTTAAAAATCTAAGGTCGCTGGCAAAGTATTGCCTGACGTCATCAACGCCGTAGCGCAGCATATGCGGCCTCTCGACACCTATGCCGAAGGCGAAGCTGGTGTAAACTTCGGGGTCGATGCCGGCGCGCCGCAGTACCTCGGGGTGGGTCATGCCCGCTCCCAGTATTTCTATCCAGCCGGAGTTCCCGCAAAGACGGCAGCCGCTGCCGCGGCAAACAATACATTCGATGGCCATTTCCACGCCCGGTTCAACGAACGGGAAGTAGTCGACGCGGAAGCGCACCTTTCTGTCCTCACCGAAGAAACGCCGCGAGAACTCGTACAGCGTCCCCTTAAGGTCGGCCATGGTGATACCCTTATCAACGGCGATGCCGTCAACCTGTGAGAACATGGGGATGTGGGTGGCATCGCTGGCCTCGTAGCGGAAAAGCCTGCCCGGTTCGACGGCCCGTATCGGCGGCTCCATTTTCTCCAGGGTCCGGGCGGTGACCGCCGTGGTGTGGGTGCGCAGTAAAGGCTGTCTTTTGCCTTTCGGCGTATCAATCCAGAAGGTGGACATGGAGTCGCGGGCGGGGTGTTCGGCGGGGATATTCAACGCCTCGAAGTTATAGTAGTCCCACTCCACGTCCGGGCCTTCGATTACCTGGAAGCCCATGGAGACGAATATATCGCACATCTCGTCGATCGTTCGGGTAATCGGGTGCAGGTGCCCGACCGGGTAGGGGCGTCCCGGCAGGCTGATATCGATGGCTTCCCTGGTTGCCTCCGATGTCAGCCGGGCATCCCGGAGGGACTGCACTTTTTGAACGGCGCTGCTTTCCAGAAGGACTTTAAGCTGGTTGGAGGCGGCTCCCACGGCCTTCTTTTCTTCAATGGAGAGGGTTGAAAGGCTGCGTAGAATCAGGGTAAGCGGGCTTTTCTTGCCCAGGTAATGAACGCGCCACGATTCAAGGTCTCTGGCATCGTTGATGCCGTCCAGCTGTTTCAGGGCTACCGCTTTAATTTCTTCGATTTTCTCTAACATTTATTCGCCTGTTAAAAATATCCCCTTCCTTTGTTGAAGGGAAGGGGAACTAAGTGAGATGGTTTCCGGTGCTGGTGGTTTTAGTCCTGGCCTTTCCCTCCAACGAGAGTTACCAGGCTGCTAAAGCTTTCTGGCTCCCTGACGGCCATATCGGCCAGCATTTTCCGGTTTATTTCTATGCCGGACTTCTTCAATCCGTCCATGAATTTGCTGTAAGTCATTCCCTGGGCGCGGCAGGCGGCGTTAACGCGTAAAATCCAGAGTCGCCTCATATCGCCTTTTCGCTCGCGCCGGTGGAAATAGGCATAGCTCAACGACTTTATCATTGACTCTTTGGCGCGTTTGATCAGCCGGTGCTTGGTGCCCCGGTGGCCCTTGGTCATGGCCAGTACTTTCTTATGTCGCTGGTGTGAGGTTACCCCTCTTTTTACTCTGGGCAAGTGATGGTTCCTCCTGTCTATTTAACCCCGTAGGGTATCAACCGGGATATCCGTTTACGGTCGCGGGGGTTTAATTCTATCATCTCGTCGAACTGGCGGCGTACCCGCTTGGCTTTCTTGGTGCGAAGGTGGCTTTTAGGCCCCTTGACGCGCATGATTTTGCCGGTCCCCGTGATATGAAAACGGCTCTTGGCGCCTTTATGCGTTTTGAGTTTTGGCATTCTCTGGTTCCTTTTCTTCTTCTTTTACTTTGGGCTTGGAACCGGCCGGGGCCAGGATGATATCCATTCTTCTCCCCTCCATTACCGGCTTTCTCTCCAGCGAGGCTACCTCGCTCAATGTCTCCGCCATTCGCTGTAGAATTTTCCAGCCCAGGTCCGGGTGGGTTATTTCACGCCCCCGGAACATCAATGTTACTTTAACCTTATCGCCATCGACCAGCAGCTTCCTGGCCGTCCTGGCTTTGGCTTCAAAATCATGAATACCTATCTTGGGTCGCATGCGAATTTCTCTTAGCAAGGAAACCTTCTGGCTCTTTTTCGCCTGTTGTTCCTTTTTCTGCTGCTCGTACTTGAACTTACCGTAGTCAAGCAGGCGGCATACGGGAGGTACTGATGTGGATGCTACTTCGACGAGGTCCAGGTTATGCTTTCTCGCCGTCTCCCGTGCTTGAACCAGGGGCATGATACCGAGCTGCTCTCCCTTCTCCCCGACCAGGCGAACCTCTCTGGCGATTATTCGCTCATTGACACGAAGTTGCTTAATTATGTTCTTTTAACCCTCCTCCAAGCGCAGGTATCCTACGAACAAAAACTATACCATATTCTCGTGGTGAAATCAACTCCCCGGACTTGAGGGAACGGTACCGCCGGCAATATTACACTTTGTCGGCGATTTCCTTTGTCAGCATTTTCAGGAAGTCGGCCAGGGGCTGGGCGGGCAACTGCTCCCCGTTGCGACGCCGGACGGAAACATAATTATCGGCTATCTCTTTATCGCCGATGACAAGCATGTAGGGTATCTTTATCAGCTGCGCCTGCCTGATTTTCAGGTTCATCCTCTCGGAGCGGTCGTCCACTTCTGCCCGCACTCCGCGACTCTTCATTTTTTTCTCAATCTTGCGGGCGTGTTCGATATGGCGGTCGGCTATAGGAATTATCTTGACCTGCACCGGTGCCAGCCATACCGGGAAGGCGCCGGCATAGTGTTCGATGAGCAGCCCGAAGAACCGCTCCCAGGCGCCGAGCAGGGCGCGATGTATCATGTAGGGGCGGTGCTCCTGGCCATCCGCTCCGATATAAACCATGTCGAAACGCTCCGGCAGGTTGAAATCGAACTGTATAGTAGTCATTTGCCACTCGCGTCCCAGAGCGTCCTCGATTTTCAGGTCGATTTTAGGGCCGTAGAAAGCTCCGCCGCCTTCATCGACCTCGTAATCGAGTTTGTTTTCATCGATGACCGTGCGCAGAGCGTTCTCGGCATCCTGCCACATTTTTTTCGTGCCGATCGATTTTTCGGGTTTGGTGGACAGGTAAACCTTGTACTTGTGGAAGCCAAAGGCTTGCCACATATGCAGTGAAAAACGCAGTACTTCTGACAGCTCGCTGTTCACCTGTTCCGGCGTGCAGATAATATGGGCGTCGTCCTGTGTAAAACCTCTTACCCGCAGCAGGCCGAGTAGCACGCCGCTGCGCTCGTAGCGGTAGACGGTGCCCAGCTCTGCCCAGCGTAAAGGTAAATCGCGGTAGGAGCGTATCTGGGATTTATAAGCGAGCATGTGGAACGGGCAGTTCATCGGCTTTAAGTAATATTCCTGCTCGTCGATGGTGATGGGTGAATACATATTTTCCTGGTAAAAGTCCAGGTGGCCGCTGGTCTGCCAGAGATTGCTAAGTCCGATATGCGGTGTGTAGAGAATTTCATATCCGTTGGCGAAATGCTCCTGCCTCCAGAAGTCCTCCACGACGGTGCGTATGCGCCCGCCCCTGGGCGTGTAGATAACCAGCCCGCCGCCGATTTCCTCGGGCGTCAGGAACAGGTCCAATTCTTTACCCAGCTTGCGGTGGTCGCGTTTTTTAGCCTCTTCTATCAGAGTCTCATGCTCATCGAGCTCCTTCTGGCTGTCAAAGGCGGTTCCGTAAATCCTCTGCAGCATGGGAAAGCGTTCGTTGCCCCGCCAGTAAGCCCCCGCGATATTGGACAGCTTGAAGGCTTTGATCTCGCCGGTGGAGTTGACGTGGGGCCCCCGGCACAGGTCGATGAAGTTGCCCTGCTCGTAAATACCTAACTTTTCGTCGGGGATTTCTTTAATAAGCTCGAGCTTATAGGGCTGTGAGGCGAACAACTTCCTGGCCTCCGCCCTGGTAATCTCCCGGTGGGAAAAGGGTAAATCCGCCTTGATTATCTCTCGCATTTTCTCTTCGATAACGGGCAGGTCATCGGGTGTGAGTGTACGCGGCAAATCGAAATCGTAATAAAAGCCGTCTTCAATAGCCGGGCCGATGCCGAATTTGACGTCAGGAAACAGGGAAAGCACCGCCTCGGCCATGACGTGGGAGGCCGAGTGGCGCATGGTTTCAAGTCGATTTTCTGCGTTCACAAGTCAATTATATCAGCGTTCAGCTACGAACGCAATGAGGTTACGCTGAAAGGGCGGGGCTAGCTGGGCAGGTAGTTCCCGGTGCTTTTACATCCCCAACTTTCCTGTGATACACTACATCGTGTCCCGCTCCATTAATAAAATCTTCCCAATCCTGGGATTATCCATCTTTTCCTCTATGGTCGGCATCGGCATCATCGCGCCGCTGCTGCCTATTTATGCTAAAAACCTGGGCGCGACCGGTATCTGGATAGGAGTTATCTTTGCCGGCTACGCAATTTCCCGCACGGTTATCCTTCCTTTTGCCGGCAGGCTGTCGGACCGGCGCGGTCGCAAGCTGATTATAACCGGCGGGCTGCTTATTTTCGCCGTGACCTCTTTTGCCTATGTCCTCGCGCACGATGTATTCAGTCTGCTGGTGATACGGCTGCTGCAGGGCGGGGCGTCCGCCTTCGTTCAGCCTGTTGCCCAGGCCTATATCGGCGACCTTGCTCCGGAGGGCGAAGAAGGGAAGTGGATGGGATTCTTCAACGCCACGTTTCTGGTGGGCTGGGGCTGCGGGCCCCTTATGGGCGGCATACTAACCGATTATTTCGGCATGAATTCCGCTTTTTACGTTATGGGCGGTCTTAACGTGCTGGCGTTCTTATGTGTCGCCTTCTTCCTGCCGGAGGTTGCCCGCCGGGGAAAAGAGACTGCTCCGGGGTCTTCCTATTTGGAAATGGCGCGGAGTAAATTAAGCAGGGGTATCTTTAGCTTTCAGATTGGCGATGCATCCCACCGGGGCGTGGTGCAGACTTTCATTCCCCTTTTTGCTGGTCTAACCATCGGTCTAAGGCCGTCGCTTATCGGGACGATATTATCCGTCCTCGTCCTGGGGGCGGGATTGATACAGATATTCAGCGGCCGACTCGCCGACAGGTTCAATAAGAGGCTTATCGTGATTATCGGCAGTATCGGTATATTAGTCTCGATGGCACTTATTCCCCAGGCTGTCGGGTTCTGGTCGCTGATGGTCTTTCTCGCCATCGCTATTATCGGGGACGCTATAGCCTTACCGTCCGCTTCGGCCCTTGTAATCGATGAGGGCAGGAAATACGGCATGGGGATGTCCATGGCCGTGTTCAACATAGGGATGGGCGTGGGTATGTCCATCGGTCCGATTCTGGCCGGGCTGGCGGCCGATTTACTGGGTATTGAATACGCCTTTTACTTTACGGCGGCTGTTGTGCTCGTTTGCACCGTAGCCTTCGGTCGATATACCCGCCGTGTGCCCGTCTAAGCGCGCCGTCTTTTTACCCGGTTATCGATGAAGCTTACCAGTATAAGCAGGCACGCGCTCGCTGCCAGCGCCCCGAGGTCGAGGTACTTTACCTCCGCCAGCTTACTGATGATTCCTAAAGCCCCTCCGCCGATAAGCGCCGCCAGCGCCCCCGAAGCGGTTACTTTAAGCCTGTTCCTGAAGAACCCGGCTATCACCGGCAGAATCACCCCGCAGGTATAAACCGTATAGGCAAACAGCAGGGCGCTGATTATTCCCTTGAGTAGTAAAGCCACCGCCAGGGAGATAATACCCAGTATTATTATCAGCCAGCGTGACCGGGGAAGGATATTCTTTCGTTCGGATGAACGGAATCCGCCGATTATATCCACGGTGAGTATGGTGCCGGCGCTCAACAGGGTGGTGTCCGCCGAGGACATCATGGCGCAGAGCAGCGCCGCCAGGACGATGCCGCCGATAAGCGGCGAAAACACATCGCTGACGACCATGGGGAGGGCCTGCTCCGCCGTGATTCCCGGGAAAAGGACGGCAGCCCCCATGCCCATCAGGGTAACGGCAAAGGCTATGGGTATGATGAGTCCTGCCGTCCATAGCGCGGACGAGCGCGCCGTATTGGCGTCTTTGGCGCAGAATAATCTCGAATATATATCCGGTCCTACCAGGTATGTCAGCCCCACCACCAGCAGCAGGGAGACAAGTTCGCCACCGCCGAACTGTGAGCTGACAGGGAAGGCGAACATGTCCGCCGGCAGGGAGGTTTGCAGCCCTTCCCATCCCCCCAGGCGTGAAAGCAGCAGTCCCAGCCCGGCGAAAATCCCCCCGAAAATTATTACCGACTGAAAAAGGTCGGTGCGGATTACGGAATGCTGGCCGCCCAGTACGGTGTAAGCGATAAAGACGAAGGAAAATACCGCCATCCAGAGGGTAGGGCTGCCGATTCCCAGGATGCTCATTATCTTGCCGGCGGCGATAATCTGGGCGGCGATGATGCCTATCCAGGCGACGACGATAAGCACCGAGGAGGCGAATGCCACGCGCCGGTCGTATTGCTTTTCTATCAGTTCCGGGAGGGTAAAGAGGGCGTATTTTCTAATTCTCCTCGCGAAAAACACCCCCAGCGCTATCAGGCCGATACTGCCCGCCAGCAGCCACCAGGCGCCTGTCAGTCCGCGTTGAAAGCCCAGCCCGGCCATGCCCACCGTGGCCGACCCCCCGACTATGGTGGCCAGCAGCGAACCCACGATAAATAATGAAGAGCCCTTTCGCCCCGCCACGAAGAAGTCATCCGCATGTCGCGCTTTTCTGCGGCTGACCGCTCCGATGATAAGCATTATCACGAAATATATGATGATTATTATCAGCTGGGGCACTTGCGCTATCCTTCGTGGTGGATATTATTAAAAAGAATGAGGGGAGGTAAATGGTCGGAGCTTGTCTGGCCGGGAGGATGAAGTCCGGTTAACATAAAGATATTATCGACTTGGCTTCTCGGTGCCTATAATGGCGATTTCTATCTTCTGCCCGCACTTGGAGCAGGTAACGTTGAGGGTAATCGGCTGGCGCATTACCCTTTCGGCAACTGCCGATACTATGGAATCGACGTTATCCAGGCGCTGGTCAAGCATATCTATGCGCTGTACGATTCGTTCAATATCTGATTCGGAATCGTCTTTAACGGTTTTCAGCTCTTCTTTCTTTGCCAAATTTAAAGTCCTCTGAATAATAAAGTCAGACTCATTATATGTCTCAAGGAGTAAACATGTCAAAGATGGCGAGGCGGAAAACATTGATATGTTGATTTACGGTAAATTGAGGGGTATAATCCTGAATACAAGGCGCAGGTCGCTCAACGTTGTCAGAGGAGGGGAATCAAATGGCTGAAAAAGAAGTAGGAAAGGTGATGGACTTCTTTGCCCGTCCGGTGGTTGCCGGGATTGATATGACCGGGACGCTGAAAGTGGGGGATGCAATACACATCAAGGGGCACACCACGGATATCGAGATGGAAATCACCTCGATGCAGATTGATAACGCCAGCGTCACGCAGGTCAAGAAGGGCGATTCAGTCGGTATCAAGGTCCCCGACAGGGTAAGGCCGGGAGATACCGTTTTTAAAGTCACGGACTAGGATAATAAAG
>CAYPDM010000046.1:0-5460 GCA_964409485.1 uncultured Dehalococcoidaceae bacterium
CAAGCTGGACGAGCTTGTCTCCGGGCATTATCCCTTCGAGCAGATTAACGAGGCGATAGCATCATCGGAGCAGGGCGAGGTAATCAGGAACGTACTGACGTTTTAGAGGAGTTGGTCTTTTATTGTTTGGGAATAACACCAAGCTGCTGGAGCATGCCCAGCATATCAATGTGACCAAATACTTCGCTGACCTTGTCATCCTTCAAGTGCAGGAACTGGCCACCCTTTACAACCAGTTCTTTGCCGGTGGGTGGAACCGGCACCATTGGCGAATTCCCGGTGTGTTTCATACGTAGGGTATACCGGTATGCAATGGTATCACCCTCACCGACCATTTCGTCCCAGTCAAGCTTGATAATCTGGAAGGCCTGCCTGTTTGTTTGAACCTGCCGTTTGCGAGCTTCTATACCCTTGATTTCCTGAAACGGGAATTGCTCCGAGTGAATGACCAGGTCGGGGCTGTAGACTTCATCAAGTGCGTCTACGTTGCCCTTGAGCATAGCCTCCTCCTCCGACCTGATAAATTTAGCTTTGAATTCTTCGAGTGTCATTTGATGCTCCTCCTTTTAACAGGTAGTTGCCATAATAAGTGTTTTATGAATTATTGTCAAGTGTTTGTCAAATTTGCCTGTAAGCGTGTAGAATATATGTAGTAGCGTCTTTATTTTCACCATTAAATATTATCGTAAATTTACTATTATCCTGATAAATAAAAACGAATACCCGTTCAGGAGGGTTCTATTGAATAAGGTAGCAGATATAACGATTACTTCCGATGCCCCCGGCGCCCGACTCTTCATGCTCGGCAACGAGGCCATCGCCCGCGGGGCCGTCGAGGCCGGCGTACGAGTGGTGGCGTCTTACCCCGGCACGCCCTCCAGCGAGATTACCAACACGCTGGTGGGAATCGCCGGCGAAACAGGCATGTACGCCGAGTGGTCTATAAACGAGAAGGTAGCCTTTGAAGTGGCCATGGCGGCGGCCATCAGCGGACTGCGCTCTCTGGCCATTATGAAGCACGTGGGCGTGAACGTGGCCCACGACCCCCTCATGTCCGCCAGCTACATGGGGCTGGGGGGACTGGTGCTCATTTCCGCCGACGACCCCGGTCAGTGGAGCTCCCAGAACGAGCAGGACAACCGCCTGCTCGCCCGCCAGGCCTACGTGCCGGTGCTGGAGCCCTGCTCCGCGCAGGAAGCCAAGGACATGATGGCGGACGCCTTCCGCCTCTCCGAGGAGTTCGGGCAGATGTTCATGCTGCGCTCGGTAACGCGTATCGGCCATGCCCGCAGCGATGTTACTCTGGGCGGGATGGTAAAGGAAAAAAAAGAAGCCAAATTTGTTAAAGACCCCTGGCGGCTGGTCTGCCTGCCGGCCAATTTCA
Organism: uncultured Dehalococcoidaceae bacterium; assembly: GCA_964409485.1. GTDB lineage: Bacteria > Chloroflexota > Dehalococcoidia > Dehalococcoidales > RBG-16-60-22 > JAFGPF01. The sequence continues at coordinate 1,385 of CAYPDM010000046.1, forward strand.
GGAACAATCGCCGTCTCGTCGTGCAGAGAATGGCCAGGATATCGGGAATAGTGGATAAGCTGCCTTATAATCACCTGACTCTGAAAAAGGGCGCCAAACTCGGCGTCATCGCCAGCGGTATATCTTACGGTTATGCCCTTGAAGCTGTCAGGTGGCTGGAGCTGGAGGATAAGGTCTCTATTTTAAAAATCGGCACTCCTTACCCGCTGCCCGCCGGACTGACCAGGCAATTGTTAAAAGCGGTGCCGGAGGTGCTGGTGGTGGAGGAACTGGAACCCTTCGTCGAAGACGCCGTAAAGGTCGTCGCTCAAGATAACGATTTAGACGTAAAAATTCACGGCAAGGATATGCTCTCGCTGATAGGGGAGCTTTCCGTGAGGCAGGTCTCCGAGGCGCTCTGTAAGCTGACCGGCGTCGAGCCGCCGGTAGATTTCGCCCGGCTGGATAAAATCCGGGCGGAGACGGCGGAGCTGCTGCCTTTACGCCCCCCGACCATGTGCGCCGGCTGCCCGCACCGTGCCTCTTATTATGCCATTAATATCGCCTGCCGGCGTTACCAGCAGGAGACCGGCAAAGAGCCTGTAAAAACGGGAGACATCGGTTGTTATGCCCTGGGGGCCAATCCGCCGTTGAACTCTGATGATGTCGCTATCTGCATGGGCGGGTCTATCGGGCTTGCCAACGGGTTCGCCCACGTCATCGATGCGCCCGTGGTGGCCCATCTCGGCGATTCCACCTTCTTCCATTCCGGCATCCCCCCGATGATAAACTCCGTCTACAATAAGGCGAATCTGACCATGGTTGTGCTGGACAACTCGACTACCGGCATGACGGGCTTTCAGCCCCACGCCGGCGCCACCGGCGATGAAGCCCTCGATATCAAGATTGAAGATATTGCCAGGGCCAGCGGCGTGAAATTCGTCGAGGTCGTTGATGCCTTCGACCTGCCCGGATTGATTGATATTTTGGAAAAAGCCATAAAATTCGAGGGGCCTTCTATGGTTGTCGCCCGCCGACTCTGCAATATACTGGACGCGAGAGATAAGAGAAAAGCGGGAGAGAAGGTCGTTCCTTATGTAGTAGACCCGGAGAAATGCCTGGCCGGCAGCCCGCCGTATTGCCAGGCCGCCTGCCCCCTCCATATCGATATCCGGGGCTATGTCGGCCTTATTAAAGAGGGAAAATTCGATGAGGCGCTGGCTTTAATCAAGCAGACTTTACCATTTCCTGCCATCATCGGACGAATCTGCACAAGTCCCTGTGAAGGCAAGTGCAAGCGCTCCGAGGTGGAGGCAGCCGTGGCGATTAATGCCCTGAAGCGGGCGGCATCCGACTACGGGAAATATAAGGATGATTACAGCATCGCCGCGGAAAAGAAGGAAAAAGTGGCTGTAGTCGGCGGCGGCCCGGCCGGTATCATGGCCGCCTATGACCTGCGCCGGGCTGGCTATAAGGTAACCGTTTTTGAAGCCCTGCCGAAGCTGGGCGGTATGATGGCGGTGGGCATTCCCGAGTTCCGCCTGCCGCGGGATGTGCTGGCGGAAGAAACTGATATTATCAGAAAGCTTGGCGTGGAAATAAAGCTCAATACGAGAGTCGGTAAAGACGTCAGGCTATCGGACCTGAAAAAGGACCATGACGCCGTGTTTATCGCCGTGGGGGCGCATAAAGGGAGAAGCCTCGGCATTGAAAATGAGAAGGTCGACGGCGTTATCGACGGCACCGAATTTCTTTTTAAAGTAAATACCGGTGACAAAGTGCCCGTTCAGGACAGGGTGGTAGTCGTGGGCGGCGGCAATGTGGCTATCGACTGTGCCCGCACCTGTGTCCGACTCGGCTTTAAAGACGTTAATATTGTCTACCGGCGCTCCCGCGCCGAGATGCCGGCCATCGCCGAAGAGATAGAAGAAGCGGAACGTGAAGGCGTCAAGCTGACTTTGCTATCCGGCCCGAGTAAAGTGGTGGCCATGGACGGTAAGGTAACCGGGTTCGAATGTATCAAGATGAAACTCGGAGAACCGGATGAAAGCGGCCGGCGCCGGCCGGTGCCGGTTGAAGGCTCGGAGTTCGTTATCGATACCGGACTGATAATCGCGGCCGTCGGAGAATCGCCCGACCTTGACTTTATGACCGGAGATATGAAGTCGGCCATCGCCGATGGTCTCATAAAGGCCGACCCCGTGACGCTGGAGACAGGTATCCGGGGCGTTTTTGCCGGCGGTGATGCCGTCACCGGCGCGGCCACGGTCGTACAGGCCATGGCGGCGGGCAGGAAAGCGGCTGTATCAATTGATAGGTACCTGAAGGGCGAACCTCTTGATGAGGGCAGGGAAGGCGAAGCCGTTTTCGAAAGTAAATTGATTGTTGATACGTGGGGCATCGCTCCAGAAGCGCGGTCGGAAATGCCGGCGCTGCCCGTAGACCGGAGGAAGGGCAACTTTAAGGAAGTAGAACTGGGCTTAAGTAAAGAAGACGCTGTCAAAGAGGCGAAACGATGTCTTTCCTGCGACTGCCGGATATGTATAAACCTGCTGGGTTGTCCGGCTCTCATCGTCGATGAAAACGGCAAGGCGGCGGTAGATGATACCCAGTGTCCCGGCTGCGGGGTCTGTGCCCAGGTATGCCCGCACGACGCAATAAAATCAGGAGCGTAAGATGGCAAAGAAGAATGAGATTAACATAATTATATGCGGGACCGGCGGACAGGGCGTCGTTCTGCTATCCGAACTGCTGGGTACCGCGGCGGTCAGGGGCGGCGTGGCCGTAAAGGGTTCCGAGGTGCTGGGAATGGCCCAGCGGGGAGGCTCCGTGTTCAGCAATCTCCGACTCGGCGGCGACGTTATCGCCCCAATGACCCCGGAGGGCAAGTGCGACGTTCTCATCGCCGTGGAGCCTTCGGAGGCGCTCCGCAATATTCAGTATCTGGCTAAAAACAGCGTGGTAGTGCTCAATACGACTACCGTCCTGCCCTATACCGTCTATCTGGGGAGCAGCGGTTATCCCGAGAGTGAGGCTATCATAAACGGGCTCCGCAAAGTTACCGACCGTGTCATTACCCTGGATGCCAGCGGAATGGCGCAGCAGGCCGGCAGTCTGCAGGCCGCCAACGTGGTGATGCTCGGAGCTTTGTTCGGTACGGGGCTTATGCCCATAAAGGACGAGACCGCTAAAGAAGCCATACTTTCGCGTTTCAAGGCAAAGGTCGGTGAAATTAATATCAAGGCCTTCGACCTTGGCTATGAGGCGGCACAGAAGGCGCTGAACGCTGCTTCTGCCAAATAACGGTCTTCTTCCCTGCGTTTAAGATAGCAACCATTCCGATGAAAATCGGAATCCAGGTACACTGGATTAGCTGTGTTTTAGCAATTCATTATACAGGTCGTGCCATAAAGGATTTACTTTTTCTATAAGTTCCAGCTTCCACTTCCTTTTCCATTCTTTAATTTGCTTTTCTCTTTGAAGCGTTGCATCGTAATCATCGTATTGTTCAAAATAGACTAATGTATGAATGCCATACTTTTTAGTAAATCCCTTGACGAAGTCGTTTTTATGTTCGTAAACACGGCGTATAAGGTCATTTGTACATCCCGTGTAAATGGTGCCGTTACGTTTATTGGCTAGAATATAAACAAAATACTCGCTCATCGGGGCTACCTGGATACCGGCTTTCGCCGGTATGGTTTAATAGATTATATTCTTCTTTACTTAACTATTGAAAGTCATTTTCCAAAGCTCAAGGGCTTCCTGCTTATCGTCGGTATCCGCCTCGAAAACCTCTGGTTCCTCTCCGCTTTCAAACAATGATTTTATCTTTTCATCAATAGATTTCTGATTAAAGCCGCTATAAGGTCCAAAAATAGAAATCTTACCTTTCTGACTTTTTGCTATCACATACTGTCGAGCTTCTCCAACTTCCTCGGATGAAAGACCAGAACCATAAATAATCCCTAAACCTAATGGAAATACTGCCATCCCCTTTGGCTTTTTAGGTTTCATTTGGTAATCACCTCCCGCTATTATCCCGGCAGATTCACACCCTGATTGACCAGGTTCTTGTGCAGGGCTTTGTAGTCTAC
>CAYPDM010000046.1:5560-12547 GCA_964409485.1 uncultured Dehalococcoidaceae bacterium
CCGGCAGATTCACACCCTGATTGACCAGGTTCTTGTGCAGGGCTTTGTAGTCTACCTTCCTGGGTTGGACACCCGCGCTTAAAGCGATGGCCGCCGCCGTGCCCGCCGCCTGACCGTAAGACAGGCAGGGCGGGATGATATTGAACCACTGGTTGAAGCTCTCCGTCGAGGAGAAAGCCCGGCAGGCCACGAGCAAACCGTCCACTTCCTTTGGCACCAGGCAGCGGTAGGGGATACAGAGGGCGGGGTGCTTGGCGGATATCTCTCGGGTGTCGTTGTTTGCCAGGACGACTATCGTATCCTCGAAGACTTCGTCCGATACCATGTCCTTGTCCGACAGGACATATTCCCCGATAACCCGCCGCCCGCCCTGCGTGCCGAGCTGGGGGCTGGTCTGCATGATAAAGCTGTGTTCGAATCCGGGGATGTGCTTTTTCATGAACTCGTAAGTAACTAAAGCCCGCTTGCGCGCCTTCACGTCCACCCTGGTGAGTTCGACCACGTCTTTGGGGTCGGAGGCTTCCGGCTGTATCTGGAAACTGTGGTACCAGATGACGTTTCGCTGGTTCTTAAGGATGCCCTTCATGTAGTGGGGATAGCCGCCGAGCTTCATGAGTTCATGCATGAGTTCCGCGTATTTTTCCGGCTGGGAGGCCTTAAAATCGTCGGCTTTTTTAATATCGACATCGGTAACCCATGTAATCAAAGCCAGCCACGATGTACGCCGTTTGTTGTCCAGCGAGTCGTCGAACTCGGCGCCCGCCTCAACGAATATATCGCCGTCGCCGGTGGAATCGATAACCACCTTAGCCAGTAGCGCCTGTCTCCCGGATTTACTCTCGAAGAAGACGCCCTTGACCGTATTCCCCTCCATGATGGGGCGCGTCCCCCAGGAATGGAGCAGCAGGTCGGCCCCCGCTTCCTGTACCATGTCGTTAAGCTCGTCCTTGAGTATTTCGGGGTCGACAACGGCGGTGTAGAGCACCCGCTCCTTGCCTCCAATATTGGGGTCTTTGCGTACGTAAAAATTGCCCATGTTGGCGTTGTTGTAATAATCGACTACTTTCCTGTCGGTGGTGCCCCAGTGCTCCTTTTTGGGGTAGAAAGCGCCCCCCCTCTTCTCCATGCGGTCGATTATCTCCTGATTGAGCCCGAAGATATGCTGCTTGCCGCTGATATCGCTCAAGTTGGGCAGGATGTTGACCAGTCCGCCGGTAGCCATGCCGCCGAGGTGCCCGTATCTCTCGATGAGCACCGTTTTAGCGCCGTTCCTGGCCGCGGCGATGGCCGAGGCGACGCCTCCCGGACCTCCCCCCACCACCACGACATCGGCCTCCCGGAATACCTTGATTTTTCGGGCGGATTCAGTAATTGTTCCCACTGAAGGTCTGTCTGGCATAATGAACCTCCAACTTCAAGGGGGTAGTCGATGGCTACCCCCTGACTGAACGTTAATTCAGGCCTTTTCTCTCGGGCTGCTTCTAGGGGTCAATGGATCATAAAAGGAGGAGTGGTTAATGCCGGCCCGGTGTATTTATAGTCTACTTTCTTGCCGATGTCCGGCAGGGGCACTCCCTGCTTGGCAAGCTGCTTTTGCAGCGCCTTGATATCCACGTTCTTGGGACTTACGCCGGCCTGGAGCGCCATGGCCGAGGCCGTTCCGGCGGCTTCGCCGAAGGCGATGCAGTGCGGGATGAGGTTGAAGTATTCCTGGACATGTTCGTCCGAGGAAAAGGCGCGGCAGGCGACGAGTAAATTGTCTACATTCTTCGTGAGGAGGCTGCGGTAGGGTACATACTGGAGCGGGTGGTCCAGCGACTCCTGGCCGCGGTCGAGGTCCGGGAAAATGGCAATGGTGTCCTCGAACGGCTGGTTGTCCTTCATATCATCGATGGTCAGCTTATATTCCCCGATGAGGCGTCGGCTGCTGCGGGTTCCCAGCTGCGGGCAGCTCAAGACGATGAAGCTCTTCTCGAAGCCGGGCATATTTTTCTTAAAGAAGTCATAGGTGGTTATCATTTTTTTGCGTCCTTCGAACTCGACGCGGGTCAGCTCTTCGACATCTACCTGGCTCTTGTTGGGATAGCGATTATGGAACCAGACCACGCTCTCCTGGTTTTTCAGCAGGCTCTTCATATAACCGCCGAAGCCGCCGGCTTCCATACATTTACGTGCAAGTTCCATATATTTTTGAGGGTCGTTCTTCCTGAAGCTCTCGGCCTTATCGAGGTCGACTCCATCTACCCAGAAACAAAGCGCCAGGTTGGCGATGCGGAAGTTGGGCGGTATATTATCTTCGAACTCGATATTGGCATAGGGCAGAAGGTCGCCGTCGCCGGTGGCGTCGATGACTACCTTGCCCAGTATCGCCTGTCTCCCGGACTTGCTTTCGAAGATGACGCCCTTGCATTCGTTCCCCTCCATGATTGGTTCGGTGCCCCAGGAGTGGAGATAGGTCTTGACGCCGGCCTCTCCCACCATGTCGTTGAGGATAACCTTGGAGATTTCGGCATCGATAATGGCGGCATAAATCACCCTGTCCAGTCGCACGTAGAAGAAAATCTGGTCGAAGTAGGACTTGACCAGTTCCTTGTCCGTTGAACCCCAGTGTTCTTCCTTGGGGTAGACAACGGCTTCCCGTGACTTTAGACGGTCGACCCATTCCTGGGTCAAGCCGACTATCTGCTGTTTGCCGAAGATATCCGTCAGCTGCGGAATAATTGTTACCAGTCCGCCGGTGCCCATGCCGCCCAGGTGGCCGTACCTTTCGATAAGCACCGTATCGGCCCCGTTCCGGGCGGCCGATACCGCGGCCCCTATGCCTCCAGGCCCGCCGCCGACGACTACCACATCGGCTTCTCGGGCTACCCTGGTTTCTCTTGCGGATTCTTTAATCGTTTTCACTGCTACCTCCTGCGTTTAACGTCATACGGGTATCCTGGGAAAATGCTCCCAATCAAAAGGATATAAGATACCCAGTTTTCTTGTCAAATAATTGAAAGCGACATATATCACATACGCCGGCAGCGCCCGCAACATAAAATATAATCGTAAAGTATGATACCTCCGGAGGAAATAAGCATGCCGATATACCAGTACCGGTGCCGTAAATGCGGCGAATTATTTGAGTCATTCAGGGCCATATCAGATGACGATAGCGAAGTGGAATGCCCGAAGTGCGGGAGTAAAAATCCGCGGAGATTACCGTCTTCATTCGTTAACCGTATCTCGGCGGGAAAATCAGGTGGTTTTCGGTTTCCTACTTGAGGCTCGGGTTGTTGAAGCCGTCGGCTTCCATTAGCAGCAGGAGCGTAAGATATGCACATGGCGAGAAAGCAGGCGTTACTGGACTATCATAAGTGCCGGCCGGGCGCATGTGATGGCGGCGTATGCGCGGCGGCGCAGGCCTGCCCCTCCGGTTTGTTGAGGCAGGAAACGCCCTATACGGTGCCGGTGCCGGAGCCGTCTGCCTGCCGGGCCTGCGGCGATTGTATGCGGGCCTGTCCTCAAAAAGCCATACAACTGGTAAGCTACTAAAGGTGATTGAAAAAGTGAGATTATCCACGGGTATAGTATTAGCAGCTATTATGGTTTTGGGTCTTTTTTTTATACCTTTCACGAGTTCGTGCGGAGAGAGTGAATCGGAGATGGAGAGAGAAATAAGAATCCCTTCTATTGATGCCGAAAGGCCTGCCGTAACGGAAACGGCCACCTTCGCCCTGGGCTGATTCTGGGGGCCTGACTCCCGGTTCGGGAGCCTCCGGGGAGTGGTCGGTACCGTTGTCGGCTATGCCGGAGGGACGAAAGATAATCCCACGTACCGCAGTCTCGGCGACCATACCGAGACGATACGTATAGAGTACGACCCTTTAAAAATATCTTATCAGGAATTGCTGGACGTATTCTGGTACAGTCACAGCCCGACCAGCCGGGCGTTATCGCGACAGTACATGTCTATTATTTTCTATCATGACGAAGAACAGCTTAAGCTGGCTGTGGAGAGTCGGGATAAGCTGCAGGCCGAGACGGGACTTGATATATTTACCGAGATAATACCCGCGACCGATTTTTATCCCGCCGAGGACTATCACCAGAAGTATTACCTGCGGCAGATGGATGAGCTTGCCGATGAGTACAAAACTATTTATCCGGAGATAAGCGATTTCGTCGGGTCTACGGCGGTAGCGCGTGCTAACGGTTACGCTGGCGGATACGGCGCGCCTGATACTCTAAGAGAAGAGATTGACAGACTCGGCCTGTCATCGCGGGGTATCGAGATTATCTCGGATATTGCCGGGAGGGGTCTTACGCCTGCCTGTACCGCGTCCTGAAATGCGCCCGGTGGATTCATCTGGCTTCAAGTGAACCTGCCGCCGCCCTGGCGATACTTACCAGCAGCTTTATTATCCTCACCAGCAGGCTGATGCCAAGACCTACCGCGATACATATCAATATGATGAGAACGCCGATGTGTGTCCCCGCGGAGGCCGCCGCATTGGGTATGACTGTGAAATCGAATGGGAAAACGGTAATCAGGGTAACGACCGTGGCTAGTCCGAACCCGTCGATGATAATATGAATCGCCCGCCGCAGTAATTCCTTATCCACTATAATCAGGACGATATGGCCTATTATCGATATCACCAGGGTAGTCGTCAGAATCGGCAGCCATAGAGAGATATCGCTGGTAAAGAACGACTGTTTCGTCCAGGTAACCACGCCTCCTACCGTATCGGCGTTATAATAGGCCACGTATTCGTGAAAGAAGTTGAAGAAGACCAGCAGGATAATGCTCCAGGCTATGGCGAAGGCGGAGGCCGTAATCCTGCCCTCGCGTTTTCCCTGGAAAAAATCGTTAACTTTCTTCTGGATTTTTTCGTCCAGGTCAACCGGGGGAGCCGGTGGAGGCGGAGTCTCTTCTTTTTCAGGGGGCGCCGGAGGCTTTTGATAGTCCGGGATATTGCCCGACGGGGCAACCATCCTCTCCGCGACATCTCCCGCCCAGACCACTTTGTAGCGTTCCCCGTTATGGGCCTTGACCATCAGGATTATCCATAAGACGAAACCGGTGATGATGATAATGATGGAAAAGGCCAGACCGATGATGGGTATGCGACCGAGAATCATTCCGGCGATGAACAGCGTGCCGAAAACCACGATGGATTGTGCGGCGTGGTAGCGTATCCAGTTGTTTTTCTGCTCCAGGACGAGGAATATAATGCCGGTTATCCACCCGCCGACATAGCAGAGCAGTCCGGCTACATTCGGCGCTATGCCCACGCTGGTATCTTTTTCCCGCTCCGGCTGCTCATCAGCCTCTATTTTTGCCTTCTCTTCTTCGTAGATTTTCCTTCGTTCTTCCGGTGACAGCTCCATATTTGGTGCCTCCGTTCAGGTATTATCGGCTTATAAGAAATTATACATCAGGACGGGGCGGCGTTAAATAATAAACCGTTTTTTTATTGTGGGGTTATTAGTGGATTCCGTATCCTCCCGTGGCCGAGTCCATGAAGAAACCCGCTTCTGGAGGATAGAAAGTGAAGAGGCCGTATATTACGGCCAGGATAACCATCAGGGCCAGGGACGACCACCTAAGCCACACCGGCAGTTGTCCGGCAGTCAATACGCGGTAGCCGATAAGCTGGCCGACCACTACAGCAATTATAAAAATCAGAATGTCGATGATAATGCTTTCGATTCCGGTGAGGGTGGTATAGCCGTAAAAAAGGACGATTATCGTTACCGGCATAATGTATACCGCGGCCGTTTTAGCGATGAGGAAATTGCGGCTTTCTTTTCTAATTATCCGGTAGGTTGAAGCGGCGTACAGCAGGGTAGGCCAGAAGGTAAGCTTCAGGTGTTCGAAGACGCTTTCGTTGACGGCGGCGATAGCGCCCACCGGGGGCCATTCTCCGGACAGTTCAAAGAGAAAATGGAACGCCGAACCCAGTATCGAGATAACGGCGATTCCGGTGAGTTCCCACTTTAAAACGGAACGCTTCATACATCCATTTTATACTAGTGGAATTCAGTCATCAAACTTCTTCTCGGTGCCCTCCGGGGGCATACCGTTATCGTCCCAGCCGCGCTCCTTATAGTAAAGAGAGAGCAGTTCCTGGAAAGCGTCCTTATCGACCGCTTTGCCCGCGTTGGGGCCGGTAAGCGCCGGGCTGGCGTAGACCTTATAGGGGAGACTGTCGTCCTTGCGACTGACCCCCAGCTTAACGTTTATCAGGCGGGTAAGGTCGTAGATATCGTTGGAGAGAGCCAGCAGCTGCTCCAGCGTCAATTCGTGCCCTGTTACGTATTTATAAAAGTTTTCGTAATGTCTTTCGTTGAGGCCGAGCTCTATCCAGGGCAGGCGGCAGACGCCGAGCATATCGAACAGGGGGCGGAGCGTCTGGTGGTAGATAACCGTCTTTACCCTCTCCTCGTCGGACCAGCTTTGCCCCTCCTCGATTTCCCGGGCGATTGTCCAGGCTCGCGTGTGGTGGGCGCCGATGTCCGAGGTGGCGTAGGCCAGCGCCATCGAGCTTCCGCCGCGGCTGTCGTAGGCGGATTGCTCCAGTCCTTTCACTTCTAGTATCAGCCTGTCCATTTCCGGCCATTTTTGGATGATGCAACGCGGCCCATCGGCGATTATATCTCCTATTCCTTCACGATTGGCTATTTTACGTATCAGGTTAAGAATAGCATCATCATCGCCCCAGGTGATTTCGGCACCGTCGAGGTCGGACAGGGAGATGATACCCTTCTCGTAGCCTTCTATGATAGCCCCGACGAGGTTGCCGGCGGAAATCGTATCAAGGCCGAGTTCGTCACAGAGCCTGTTCGCCGATAGTATCGCCGCAAAGTCGTCGATGCCCACGTTGGAGCCAAGCATGGCGCAGGACTCGTATTCCGGCCCCTCCACCACCGTACCGGCGTATTTACCGTTCTTGACCAGGCAGATGTTGCTGCAGCTCATGGAACAGGAGAAACAGGCGC
>CAYPDM010000047.1:0-12240 GCA_964409485.1 uncultured Dehalococcoidaceae bacterium
TTTATTTATATCCGTGCAGGGGAAATCAGCGCATTTTATATTATCGGTGATTTTCATCTTGAGTCTCCTTACGACGCCCGGCAGGCTATCTCGGCGATGTCGCCTCTATATCCTCCCCGTACTCTTTAGCGGCATCTTCGAAGATGTCATCCTCGATGACGACAAGGTCATCGGCGCCCACGGCCAGGCTTTTTTTGATAACCGCCTTGGGTACGGACTTACCGGCGCTGATTACCGTTATTTTGGCGGGGTGCTGCTCCTTAACCTTGAGGGCGGCTTCGAGGGAGTTCTCGTCGTAAGGATTCAGGACCGGAGGGACGCCCTGACCGGGGAGGGCGCGCCGTCCTTCGGGGTCGATTTTAAAGGTGGAGGCGGGAGCTTCCGGGTCGGTGACTACCTTTACGCAAACGATGATATTTAACGTATCCATGATTTTTCACCGGGCGCTTGATAATAGAAGAAGCGATATATCGCTTGAACTCCGCCATATAATACTTTTTTCAGAACGCTATCGTCAACCTCGTGAGGGGATACATCCAAAGAAAATAAAACAGCCGACTGCTTGATTTTTATGGATTTTTCTGCATAGAATTGATATACGGTCTAAATACGGGCGGTTAGCTCAGTGGTTAGAGCGCTTGCTTCACACGCAAGAGGTCACAGGTTCAAGTCCTGTACCGCCCACCATGCCTGATAAGCCATCGTTTTTCCGCTTCGACGGCCTACCGCATAAGGCTGGGGAGGCAGGTGGCTATCTGCCTGTCTTTAACCTAGAGGTTCGCTAGTACTGCCGCGTGAATATTATTCTGACCGGCCCCAGCCTTTTTAATAGACCCTCGTAAACGTCGCGCCGGGCCTTTAAAATTACCGCTTCCTCGAAGAGCCCCGGTTTTCCTTTCCTGCGACCGAATCGGTTTTCCGCGTAGGCTCTCACTATATCATCGAGGACTGCGGCCTGCGTGGGGAATTCCGCCGCTAGAACGGCGGCAAATTCATACGGCGTCTGCTGCGGCCTGGGCTCCAGACCCGCCATGGAGGCAAGTCTGCACATTTTGGAATATATGCCTGACGCCAGGTGCTCTCGGTCCACCCGCCAGAGCCAGCGGTAGAACACCGACCGTAAAACCAGAAGCACAGTTGCCATGAACAGGCTGATAACTACGACTATCAGTAAAATAAACATGGCCTGTTTCAGTTCTTCGGCGAAAGGCAGGCGGGCCCTGTAGATCGATGGTTTTGGTTCCGGCGCATCCTGGCTGATGCCGTACATCTGGTACCAGTATGGTAATATCTGCCATGGCTGCAGTATATCCCGCTGCGGTTGTTCGGGTGGGGGGCCGGCGGCTGCCCACGGTGTCTCGATTGATATCCGGCTGCCCGCGCTGCCGGGGGTCGCTTCCAGGTCAACCCACCCATAGCCGGTGAAATATGCCTGCGGCCAGGCATGATAGTGTTTATTACGCAGGATATACTCTCCTTCGTGCTCGCCGGGTTCGACGGGAACGTACCCGACGGCAAGCCTCGCGGGGACATCGACCGAACGTAGCATAACCGTCATCGCCGAGGCAAAGTAAAGGCAAAAGCCGGATTTCTGATTAAACAGGAAATGCCGCATGCCGTCGACGCCCGCCGGCGGAGCCTCGATTTCTGCTTCATACGAAAACCGGGACAGGTAGTTATCTATTGCTAATACCTTTTGATAGGGGGTTTCGGCACCGCTGGTGATATTTTCGCTCAACAGCTTTATCTCGTCGGGGAAATCGGCGGGTAACCGCAGGTACTGGTACGAGATTGACGATGGATAATCTCCATCTACCCGGGATAAAGCCCCGGGTGACAGGGAAGGGATGTCGGAGGTTACGGTATAGTGTTCTCCGGGGCCGAGTACGCGGGGCGCCGTCACCGATACGATGTCTCCGTAGCTGGTGCCTACCATGGCGTCTGTGTCAGAAGACACGTAGTTGCCGGACATCAGCAGGGCGTCTGTTTTTATATTGGTGGTTACCGTATAGGTTATCCTATCATAGTTAACGGAAGCCCCGAAATCATCCCAGGACACTTCTTCTTCCGGTAAATATGCGGTAATCGGGCGGTTGCTCCAGCCTTGAGAAGTGTAGGTATCGTATATTTTCACCCGCCAGTAAGAAGGTTGCGGGGAACGCACCACAAACTCAATCTGCTCTTTCTGCTTCCAGGTCTTGCCGAACTTCAGGTCCTGGCGCGTCATGCTCGTATTCAAAGGCTGCTTCGCGGGTACCCTGGCGAACAAGTTAAAAAAAGAATCTTCCAGGTCATGCCCCCAGAGCATTTTAGTAGCTATAAATGTCTGTATCTGCGGGAGACGCACCTCCGGTACTATCCGGGCGATGGAGACTGCCGCTATGATTACGCATAGTAACAGGGTAATCATGTAGAACGAACCTCGCGCGGGGGAGCGGGCGGAATGCTTTAACATATATTTCCGTTTGACTATGCGTGTCCAGGTGATGAGCAGGATAGCCGCGATGAAGTAAAGGCCGAAGAAATAATAATAATTATCCGGGAGGTTGCTTAAATTCGCCAGGATAATAAGTGCGCCCAGGCAGACGGCTACCCAGGCGTTCTTCCGTCGTGTAATAAACCACGTCGAGAAATAGCCCGTTATCCATACCAGAAGGGAGAGAAAAACGGCAAAGGCTATCGTCTCCGTTGCGGCCAGCCGGTAAGTCTGCCAGGCCGTTATACAGCCGCCGATGCCCAGCGCGGCGATATGTGCCGCTATACCGGGGAGTCGGCTCCTGATAAGCAGACCGGCCGCCAGCATCGATAGGACGAGTATCAGTGATAACGCGGGTTGGGGGGTAATCCACCGGGCCAGTTCCAGCGAGAGGACCGCAATTTCCAGGACGATGAAAAGCAGGATGATGCTTACCCACGCCTGCCGGTTTTTTAACCAGGACTTTATAAATGTCTTCTTTATATCGTTGTTGCTCACTGCTACGTTTTCCCTCTGATATACTGGACCCGTGAGGAGTGCAGCTGGCTGTCCAGCGCTCGCGGTATATCCATTCCCTGCCTCACCACGTAGACGTTAATGCCGCTGGAGTTGAGGGCGCGCGCGTTATTGGCCGGAGAATCCACGCCGCCGAAGCTGAAGGAATCCAGGAGTATGGCGGTAACTTTGGCGCGGCGGTCGATGATGGGACGCAGCGGCAGGGCTATCCCCGGATTTACGGAGGGCATGATAACAACCACGATAGAGCCCGCCCCGAAATGTTCCGCTCTTGCAGCCAGCAGGTTATCGATGGACACCTCGCCCGTGGCCTTCAGCAGGGCCAAGGAGTGCAGTATATACTGCAGGCGTTCCTCTCCGGCCTCCGGCGACAGCAGAAAAGAACGGTTGCCTGCCGCTATCAGCCCCACCTTTTTACCCGCGGAGAGATATTTTTTCGCCAGCGAAGCGGCTATGGTGACGCCGTATTCCTCGGTGGTTTCGTTGCCCTCCCCCAGCTGGGAGGCGCGCCGCATATCCAGGACAATCCAGATTTCATTGTAACCGTATCTGGTGAGGTCGGGGTCGAACTCCCTGACCATAAGATTCCCGGTATGAGCGGTGGTATGCCAGTGGATGTGGCGGAGACTATCGCCGTTGACATATTCACGCACGCTGGAAGCGTTGGGACTGGCCTCGCTATCGAGCCACCGGCCCGAGCCGACTCCGCTGCCCTGCCGTGGCGTTCTTTCGAAGAAAGGCAGTTCCAGCGTCTCCGGGTAAACGGTAATTTCCTGGTGCTCCCCGATGCGCCGCTCCACGGGGAAAAAGCCGAGGGGGTCGGTTACCCTTATCTTGAGAGCGCCGGCGCCGTATCGCCCTCGCTTACGACAGTAGACTTCGGTTCGCCAGGTATAAGAGCTCCGTGATGAAAGACTGACGCCTGGTTCGTTCCGGTAACCGGGTAAATCGGTATCCTCCCGCACTTCAATCAGCGGAGTGGGTATCACGCTTGGATTGGTCAGGGTAAATTCCTCTTCGAAGCACTCGCCGACCTGTAAAAAACGGGGTAATTTTTCAACGCGGCAATGAATGCCGCGGGCGGCCATGCGCGACCATAAATAACTCAATAGCAGTACTACCACGAGAAATATAAAGAAGCGCCAGAGGAGGGTAGCGACTCCGGAAAGAGCCGCTATCAGGATGAGAAGGAGAATAATAATCAGAACCCAACGACTTTTCATGCCTTTTCAACCCGGGGTGGCAGGTCTTATAGCTTCACCCCCGGAAGCGTCACTGCTGCCGCTCGGGGATTGTGCCCGGCACGGGCACTGTTTCCAGTATCTCGGCGATTATCGCCCGGCTGTCTTTGCCCGGCGTCTGGCCGCTGGCAGAAAGTAAAGAGCGGTGGGCCAGGGCGGGGCCGGCCAGGGCCTTGACATCGTCGGGCAGTACATAATCGCGTCTCTGGATAAGCGCCCTTGCCTGGGACGCGCGGAAAAGCGCCAGCGAGCCGCGGGGAGAAGCCCCGAGAAATATCGAGGGGTGCTGGCGGGTTGCCTCCACCAGTGATACCATGTATTGCTTGACCGTGTCATCCACGTAAATATTTTTTACGGTTTCCTGAATCATTAAAACATCGGAAGCATCCACTACGTAGTCGATTTGCTCTATAGGATGCACATACTGCTGGCTTTCTACTATGGCTATTTCTTCGGGCGGAGTGGTATAGCCGAGGCTTATCCGCAGCAGAAACCTGTCCAGCTGTGCCTCGGGGAGGGGGAATGTCCCTTCGAACTCTATGGGATTCTGGGTGGCCAGAACGTGGAAGGGCGAGGGCATTTTTCGGGTAACGCCGTCCATGGTAATCTGTTTTTCCCCCATGGCTTCCAGCAGGGCGGACTGTACTTTGGGGGTGGCCCGGTTGATTTCGTCCGCCAGTAATACCTGGGCCATTATCGGGCCGGGACGGAACTCGAAATCGCTGGTTTTCTGGTTGTAAACCGTAACGCCGGTAATATCGCTGGGAAGCATATCGGGCGTGAATTGAATCCTCCGGAAGTCGCAGTTAATCGATTTTGCCAGGCTCCGGGCCAGCATTGTCTTGCCGACGCCGGGTATATCCTCGATGAGCAGGTGACCCCCGCTGATTAACGTTATCACCGCCAGGTCTACCGCTTCCGTCTTGCCGACCATCACCTTTTCCATGTTCTGCACTATTTTTTCGGCCAATTCTTGGGCTTTGGTTATGCTGCTGTCCATCTTTACCTGTCCGGGGTGCCTCTCCAGTATTAAGTTTATACTATATGTACTCCCTGCTTCGAGTATATCATAAGGATGAAATTACTAACAAAAATCCCCTGGAAAATACGTTGTTGTCTATACGCTCCGGTATTCATTTTCTTGCGGCTCGCTTTGACTTTTGCCGTAAAAACTCATTATCATAATCAAGCGTGTATCCGATTAAAGGAGAGTTAGGTCTATGGCCGTTGACAAACGATTTGAAAAGCTGATGGAGCCCGGTCGAATAGGGTCGGTAAAAACAAGGAACAGGATAATAAAGACGGGCGCCGGGATGATGATGTGGCATGAAGATGATACCCACATGAACGAGGCGATGAAGGCATTCTACGAGGGGATGGCCAGGGGCGGCGTGGGCCTGCTGATTGTCGAGTCCCCCACCATCGATTACCCCCTGGGCGCGCGCTGGAGGGCGCGTTACCGCATCGATGATGATAAATATATCAAGGGTCTTAGCGAGCTGGTACAGGTTATCCGCAAGCACGACTGCCCAACCTTTATGCAGATGAACCATGACGGCCCGTGGCAGCGGATAATCTTCGAGCCGACGGCTCTTTCTCCCGGCCCGCCGATTGCCGCCTCGCCGGTGAGTATGAGTTCGGATAACGACTTTCATAACGAAGTGCCGCATGAACTCACCATTGAGGAAATAGAAGAAATTATCGATAAGTTCGCCAGCGCGGCGGTGCGGGCGGAAAAGGCGGGATTTCAGGGAGTGGACATTAATTCCGCCAGCAGCCACCTGGGACATAACTTCCTCTCTCCGTTCTGGAACCGGCGTCAGGATAAGTATGGCGGGAGCCTGGAAAACCGGGCGCGGTTCATGGTTGAAATCATACAGGAAATTAAAAAACGCCTGGGGCAGGACTTCCCCGTTTCCGTCTGCATCAACGGTATGGAAATCGGCCGAATCGTGGGAGTGGATAACGAAAAATGCATGACGCCTGAATACAGCCGGGGAATAGCCCGGGTACTGCAGGAAGCCGGCGCCGATAATATTCATGTCAGGAGCCACTGGCTGGGACGTCATGTTGCCGCCTATCTCCCGGAGCTGTTTTGTTATCCCGAGTGCCCCGTGCCCCTGAAGGATTTCCCCAAGGAATACGATAGGAGCCGGCGCGGGGCGGGCGCTAATATCCTCCTGTCAGAGGGGATAAAAAAAGCGGTATCTATTCCGGTTATGGTAGTCGGCCGGCTCGACCCCGTACTCGGGGAGGAAGTCCTGCAAAAGGGTATGGCGGACTTTATCGGTATGACGCGGCGTCTGATTGCCGACCCCGACTTTCCCAACAAGGTCGCCGCGGGTAAGCTGGACGATATCGCCCCCTGCACCGCCTGCGATAACTGCCTGGGGAGCGGGCGCTGCCGAATCAACGCCAACCTGGGCACGGAATATAATACCTATGAGAAAGCGGAGAAGAAAAAGAATGTCGTGGTGGTCGGCGGCGGGCCGGCCGGACTGGCGGCGGCCAGGGTGGCGGCTTTAAGAGGCCACGATGTCGCCCTTTATGAAAAATCGAGTAAGCTCGGCGGGCTGCTCTCGATGGCGGCCATGGTAAAGGGAACCGAGATTGAGGACCTGCCCGCCTTCGTTCGTTATTTTGAACGCCAGATTACCGAACTCGGCGTGAAAATAAACCTCGGCAGGGAAGTCGCTCCGTCGACGATAGAAGAGCTTAAACCCGATGCGGTTATCCTGGCTACGGGAGGCATGGCCGTTATCCCGGGAATACCGGGTATCTACGGGCGCAACGTGGTCAATGGCGCCGTCCTGCACCAGCGACTGAAGATGTTTTTAAAGTTTTTCGCGCCGCAAACCTTGAGATGGCTGACCCATTTCTACCTGCCTGTCGGCAAGAGAGTGATTGTCATCGGCGGCGGTATCCAGGGCTGTGAGGTGGCTGAATTCTTCACCAAGCGGGGCAGGAAAGTGACCATCGTGGAAAAAGCCGACCGTCTTGGAGAAGGCATGGTGGATGTCCACCTGGGTTATCTCCTTACCTGGTTCAAGGAGAAGGGCGTAACCACGATATCCGGGGTTAAGGAGTACGTGGAAATAACGGCTAAAGGACTGACCATCGTTACAAAAGAAGGGGAAAGACAGACCATCGAAGCCAATACCATCGTAACGGCCATTCCATTGATGAAAAATACCGAACTGCTGGAGAAGCTCGAGGGTAAAGTGCCCGAACTCTACACCGTCGGAGATTGTAAGGAGCCCCTCCTGATAGCGGACGCCGTCGGCGATGGCTCGCGCACGGCCCGCGCTATCTAGCTTGGTGTAAATACTGCCGTATTCTTGACAGCCGTGCCGGGTGCGGATATTATTCAACCGATATGACCGCGCTGGTATTTGTTAAGGACCTCATCGTCGCCACGTTAAGCCAGATGGCCTCCCTGTTCGCGGGTGTCTTTATTTTCGGCCTGCTGATTCATTGCATCTCGCAGCTTACCTTCAAGTCGCTGGAAAGGACTTTCGGGAGCAAAGGGGTGTATTTCGTGGCCTGGCTGGGCACGCCGATTCACGAACTGGGACACGCCCTTTTCTGCATTATATTTCTTCACAGAATCGTGGATATCAGGTTCTTCAAGCCGGACCCCGTTACCGGGACGCTGGGATACGTTTCTCATACGTGGAACAAAGGGAATCCCTGGGCGGTGCTGGGGAATTTCTTCATCGGCATCGGGCCGGTGCTGCTCGGATGTGCAGTGCTCTTCGCCACGTTTTACTTCCTGATTCCGGACAGCGCGCAGGTGTGGGACTCTATCATTTTCAAAGTCGGTGAAATCGGCGAAAGCAACTCGATGGGTGACTACTGGTCGGTTTTCCAGAGCTCGTCGCTGGCCCTGGTCAAGATAATATTCACCCTCTCCAATCTGGCCTGCTGGCAGTTCTGGGTCTTTGTATATCTCTCTATCTGCGTCGCCTCGAACATCAGGCTAAGTCTGTCCGATATCAAAGGGTCTTTATCGGGACTGGGCTGCATCGTTCTTATATTTCTCTTGATAAATTTCCTGGGGCTTATCACCGGTTTCGGCAGCGAGAAATTCTTCCCGTTGACGGCCTCGTCGCTCGGCGTGGTCTACAGCCTGTTCATACTCGCCTTAATCATGGTGCTGCTCGGATTCATCGTCATTTTTCCTGTGTCGGCGGTTGTTTACAGGTTGAAATATAAGACCCCGTTGAATCCGTTTTGAAGCGTTCCGCGTGATGAGAGGGGAGACTGAAAGCGGTATGGACGGACTTCTTGCTGAAGGACATTACGTGAAATATCAAGTATGTTATAATGCAGAGTTGAAAAGGTATTCATGTTATGCAAGCGGTTGAAGTCAGTCACGTAGTCAAGTCGTTCGCGGATAAAGTCGCGGTTGATGACCTGTCGTTCGCGGTGAACCAGGGCGAATTATTCGGGCTAATAGGCCCCAACGGCGCGGGCAAGACCACCACCATCAGGATGATGATGGACATTATCAAACCCGATTCCGGCGAGGTGACCGTTTTCGGTGAGAAGTTCGGCGAGACCACCCTGAATAAACTCGGCTATCTGCCGGAGGAAAGGGGACTCTACAAAAAGCTGAAAGTGCTCGATTCTATCACCTACCTTGCCTCACTCAAGGGCATGGACCGCCGCCCGGCGGAAGAAAAAGCCGGTGAACTACTCGAAAGAACGGGCATGTCATATACCAGGAATATGAAAATCGAAGAAATGAGCAAAGGCATGGGGCAGATTATCCAGTTCATCGTTACCATTGTCCACGACCCTCAACTGGTTATCCTGGACGAACCTTTTTCCGGCCTCGACCCGGTAAATACCGAGCTTTTAAAAGAGATATGCATCGACCTTAAGAACCAGGGTAAAGCCGTGATTTTAAGTGCCCACCAGATGAACCAGGTGGAGGAGCTCTGCGACCGTATTCTGATGGTTAACAACGGGCGCGCCGTCCTTTACGGCGACCTGTCTGAAATAAAATCGAATTATAAAGGCAATTCCGTCCTGCTCGATGTAGAAGGTGAACCGGGTGACTTACCGGGGGTCGCTGAAAAACGTGCCCATAAGGGTTATGTTGAACTGGTGCTGGACGGAAAGACAACCCCCCAACAGCTGCTGGAACGCCTGGTAAGCAGCGGTAAGGTGGTCAATCGTTTTGAAATGGCGACCCCTTCCCTGAATGAAATATTCCTGAAAGAGGTAGGGAAAAATAAAAAATAAGACACTGCTGATATGCAAACATGAATTCCTGTTTACGATAAAGCGGGTTGGGTTTATCGTGATGACCCTCATCGTGCCGGTGCTGGCTCTACTGGCTATCGGCATCGTCCAGCTGGTATCGGTAATCATCGAGCCGGCGGAAGTAGAAACAACCACCATCGGGTACGTCGATGAAATCGGTGGATTCGAACAGTATACGGTTCAGGATCCTATCGAGCTGGTACGCTACCCCACGCAGGACGAGGCGACCGCTGCCTTACTCGCGGATGATGTTTCGGAATATTTCGTCATTTCAGCGTCTTATACGTCAACGGGACTGGTAAACCGTTATACCCTGGAGAAACAGCTGGAACCTCCCCCGGGAATTCAGTCCGCTATTAAAAGGTTCCTTACGAGTAATATATTGACGGGGAAGGTGCCCGAGAATACTATCCAGCTCGTTGAAGCCCCGCTATATCTGACGACTACCAGGCTTACCGAGACCGGGGCCGTAGCCACCGAGCAGGGCGGGTATGAAAACCTTATCATTCCCGCTATTTTTAGCCTGCTATTAGCCCTCTCCCTGAATTTCTTTGCCGGTTATATGGTACAGGGATTGGGAGAGGAGAAAGAGAGTCGGCTTATCGAGGTATTATTGTCCTCCGTTACTACCCGGCAACTACTCGTTGGAAAGGTATTAGGACTGGGTGTCGCCGGGCTGGTACAGGTGGCTGTCTGGCTGGTCTCACTGCCACTCTTGCTGAACCTGGCGTCATCGACTTTCGGTGGTTTTTTCAGCACTATACAGATACCGGGTAACTTCATCATTCTCGGTATAGTCTATTTCATTCTCGGTTACTTGTTGTTCGCCGCTCTATCGGCGGGTGTCGGCGCCGTCAGCCCCAACGCCAGGGAAGGAGTGCAATTATCTCTGATTTATTCTATGTTTGCCATCGTACCTCTCTGGTTCTCGTCCTTGTTGATGATATTCCCCAAGAGCTGGATATGGACTGTCCTGTCTATTTTCCCCGTCACGGCTCCTGTGGAAGTGATGTTAAGGCTGGGCGTAAGTGAAATTCCCGCCTGGGAGATGGCGGTGAGTCTGGTGTTGCTGGTGCTCTCCATCATCGGCGTTCTGGCATTGTCCACGAGGATTTTCAGGGTGTACCTGCTGATGTACGGTAAGAGGCCCGCCCTAGGTGAGGTTTTACGGAATATCAGGAGTGAATAGCCCCGGCACAGCCTGAAGGCTAGCTTGAACATCGTGATTTTATCTGTCATACCGTATCAATCCCGTATAGTTGTAATAGCGCGCAGGTTTTGCTATTGTTTTTAAGTACAGAGATGTCGTAAGGGGGAGGCCCGTAATATGCACGATATGCATGAGAAACACAGCATATCAGAAAGCCTGATTGAGAAGGGGTACCGGCTGACGCCGCAGCGCATGATGATTCTCTCGGCGATGGAGAGCAGCAGCGACCATATCAGCGCCGAGGAAATTTACGCCCAGGTAGCGGCCAAGTACCCCAATGTCAATATCTCGACCGTTTACCGCACCCTCGAGCTATTGAAAAAGCTCGGCCTCGTCTACGAGATTAACCTGGGAGAGGGGCGCATACGCTATCACGCCGAGGGCAGCGGGCACCATCACCACCTGGTCTGCCAGGGCTGCGGCGCGATTATTGATATCGATGAATCAGCCCTGTCTTCTCTCAAGGACGTGATACTGCGCGATTACAAGTTCCAGGCGGAATTGAGGCACGTGGGTATCTTCGGATACTGTGAGAAATGCCGCCGCAAGCGTTCCGGAGGGGGTGGCAAAAAGTAATGCCCGGCAAGCGCAGGGAGAAGTGGCAAAAGGATTACCTGGAGCCGACCTTGAAACGTTTCCCGGAACGGCAGCCGGAATTCGACCTCGCCTCCGGCATTGAAATTCAGCCCCTTTACACCCCTGACGACCTTGAAGGCATCGACCTTGAAGAATCTATCGGTTATCCCGGGGAGTACCCCTTCGGTCGGGGTATTCAGCCCACCATGTACCGGGGCCGACTCTGGACGATGCGTCAGTACTCCGGCTTTGCCTCGGCGGAGGAATCGAACCGCCGTTACCGCTACCTGCTGGAGCAGGGGCAGACCGGACTAAGCATTGCCTTCGACCTGCCCACCCAGATTGGCTACGACTCCGATAGTCCGGTGGCGCGCGGCGAGGTAGGCAAGGTGGGCGTGCCCATCGATACCCTGCGCGACATGGAAGTCCTTTTTAATGACATACCGCTGGACAAGGTCAGCACCTCGATGACCATCAACGCCACCGCCCCCGTCCTGCTGGCGATGTATATCGCCGTCGCCCGAAAGCAGGGCGTCGACCTAAAGCAGCTCGACGGAACCATCCAGAACGATATCCTTAAAGAGTACATCGCCCGGGGCACCTATATATTCCCTCCCAC
The DNA here is from genome assembly GCA_964409485.1 of uncultured Dehalococcoidaceae bacterium. Taxonomy (GTDB): domain Bacteria; phylum Chloroflexota; class Dehalococcoidia; order Dehalococcoidales; family RBG-16-60-22; genus JAFGPF01. The sequence goes on from CAYPDM010000047.1 coordinate 11,910, forward strand.
CCCCTCCATGAGGCTGACCACAGATATTTTCAAGTATTGCAGCGAATATCTGCCCCGCTGGAATACCATCAGCATCAGCGGCTACCATATCCGCGAGGCCGGTTCGACGGCCGTGCAGGAAATCGCTTTTACCCTGGCCGACGGTATCGCCTACGTGCAGGCGGCTATCGAACGCGGACTGGACGTGGACGACTTTGCTGGGCGGCTTTCCTTTTTCTTCGATGCCCATAACAATCTATTGGAAGAAGTGGCCAAGTTCCGCGCGGCACGGATTCTCTGGGCTAAAATAATGAAGGAGAGGTTCGGCGCGAAGAACCCGCGCAGCTGCATG